>NZ_SSXE01000090.1 GCF_021699195.1 Nonomuraea sp. MG754425
GGTCCGCCCGCCATCCGGCGGTATGGCACCCTGATATTCGCCATCAGTCCCATCGCGTAAGGAACCACAGGTGGACGCTGCCGACATGGGCAATGACCTGGAAAAGGTGCTCATTCCCGAGGATGAGCTCCAGGCCAAGATCAAAGAGCTCGCCGGCCGGATAGACGAGGATTACGCGGGCAAGGACGTCCTGCTCGTCGGAGTGCTGAAGGGCGCGGTCATGGTGATGGCCGACCTGGCCAGGGCCTTGCACGTGCCGGTGCAGATGGACTGGATGGCGGTGTCGTCGTACGGCGCGGGCACCAGGTCCTCCGGCGTCGTCCGCGTGCTGAAGGACCTCGACACCGACATCTTGAACCGCCACGTGCTCATCGTCGAGGACATCATCGACTCCGGCCTGACCCTGCACTGGCTGCTGGAAAACCTGAAGTCGCGCAATCCCGCGTCCCTGGAGATCTGCACCGCGCTGCGCAAACCCGACGCGGTGAAGGTGCCCATCGAGGTCAAATACGTGGGCTTCGACATTCCCAGCGAGTTCGTCATCGGATATGGGCTCGACTACGCGGAGCGATACCGGAACCTGCCGTTCATCGGCACTCTGGCCCCACACGTTTACAAGTAGCAATCTCTGCCTTGGCCGGGAACATCGCCCAACGTGACGTACGTTGATAGGGCAAGAACCGGTGTAGCGGGCGGTCCCTCCGCGCGCTCTGCCGGTGTACCTTCAGACTCCGGGAGGGTGACCGCGTGTCCCCTTCGGGTAGTCAGAAGTCGCGGTGCCGGATGCCGCGGCCCCGGGCGTGCCCGGGGTTCCAGGCCATGGTCAGGAAGGGACGGGCCCGCAAGGGGTTCCGCATCGGATGGATCTCAAGCGATTTACACGTGGGCCACTGCTGTGGATCCTGGGCATCGTCGTGCTGCTCCTCCTCGTCACCCAGCTTTGGAGTGGCGGCGGAAATTTCAAGACGGCCGACACGTCCTTGGTTCTTCAGCAGATTCGGACCGGAAACGTCAGCAACGCCAAGATTGTCGACAAGGACAACCGGATCGAGGTGACGCTGACCAATCCCGTCGCGGTGAAGCCGGGTGACACCCCGACGAAGCTGATCCAGTCCGACTGGGTCACGGGATACGGCAGCAAGTTGACCGACGAGCTCCAGGCTCAGGTCGACGCCGGTAAGACGAAGAGCTTCACCACCGAGGTGCCGCAGGAGAACATCCTGCTGAGCCTCCTGGTGAGCTTCCTGCCGATCGTCATCATCGTGCTGATCTTCCTGTTCATCATGAACCAGATGCAGGGCGGCGGCTCCCGGGTGATGAACTTCGGCAAGTCGAAGGCGAAGCTCATCACGAAGGACACCCCCAAGACCACGTTCGCCGACGTCGCCGGCGCGGACGAGGCCATCGAGGAGCTCCAGGAGATCAAGGAGTTCCTCCAGGCCCCGGCCAAGTTCCAGGCGATCGGCGCCAAGATTCCCAAGGGCGTGCTGCTCTACGGCCCGCCCGGCACCGGCAAGACACTGCTGGCCCGCGCGGTCGCCGGCGAGGCGGGCGTGCCGTTCTACTCGATCTCCGGTTCCGACTTCGTCGAGATGTTCGTCGGCGTCGGCGCGTCGCGGGTGCGCGACCTGTTCGAGCAGGCGAAGGCCAACGCCCCGGCGATCATCTTCATCGACGAGATCGACGCCGTCGGCCGTCACCGCGGGGCCGGCCTGGGCGGCGGTCACGACGAGCGCGAGCAGACGCTGAACCAGCTCCTCGTGGAGATGGACGGCTTCGACGTCAAGGGCGGCGTGATCCTCATCGCGGCCACCAACCGGCCCGACATCCTCGACCCGGCGCTGCTGCGTCCCGGCCGGTTCGACCGGCAGGTCACCGTCGACCGGCCCGACCTCGAGGGCCGCAAGGGCATCCTCAAGGTGCACGGCCGCGGCAAGCCGTTCGCGTCCGACGTCGACCTCGACGTCATCGCGCGCCGCACGCCGGGCTTCACCGGCGCCGACCTGGCCAACGTGATCAACGAGGCGGCCCTGCTGACCGCTCGCGCCGACCAGAAGCTGATCACGATGGACGTCCTCGAGGAGGCCATCGACCGTGTCATGGCCGGGCCCGAGCGCAAGACGCGGGTCATGTCCGACAAGGAGAAGAAGATGATCGCCTATCACGAAGGCGGTCATGCTCTGGTGGCGCACGCGCTGCCCAACTCCGACCCGGTCCACAAGATCACGATCCTGTCCCGCGGCCGCGCCCTCGGTTACACGATGACGCTGCCGATGGAGGACAAGTTCCTGGCCACCAGGTCCGAGATGATGGACCAGCTCGCGATGTTGCTCGGCGGTCGCGCCGCGGAGGAGCTCGTCTTCCACGAGCCCACCACCGGCGCCTCCAACGACATCGAGAAGGCCACGGCCGTCGCCCGCCGCATGGTGACGGAGTACGGCATGAGCGAGCAGCTCGGCGCCCGCAAGTTCGGCAGCGGCCAGGCCGAGGTGTTCCTGGGCCGCGAGATGGGCCACGAGCGCGACTACTCCGAGAAGATCGCCTCCACGATCGACGAGGAGGTCCGCCGGATGATCGAGACGGCGCACGACCAGGCATGGGACATCCTGGTCGAGTACCGCGATGTGCTCGACAACCTGGTGCTGGAGCTCATGGAGAAGGAGACCCTCTCCCGCGATCAGGTGCTGCAGATCTTCGCACCGGTGATCATCAGGGCGCACCGCCCGTCCTACGCGGGCTACGGCAAGCGGCTGCCGTCCGACCGCCCGCCGATCCTGACGCCCAAGGAGCAGTCGGCCAACGGCTCGCTCACCTCGGGCCACCAGGACGCCCTTCCCTCCGGGGACAGTGCGTGACGCATCACGACGTCGACCTGGGGCGGATCGAGAAGGCCGTTCGCGAGATCCTGTACGCCATCGGCGAGGATCCCGACCGCGACGGCCTGCTCGAGACGCCCTCCCGGGTCGCGAGAGCCATGGCCGAGCAGTACTCCGGCCTCGGCCAGACGCCTGAGGACGTGCTGACCAAGGTCTTCGACGTCGATCACGACGAGATGGTGCTCGTGCGCGACATCGAGGTCTACTCGACCTGCGAGCACCACCTCGTCCCGTTCCACGGCCTGGCCCACGTGGGGTACATCCCCAACGAGAAGGGCCAGGTCACGGGCCTGTCGAAGCTGGCCCGCGTGGTCGACGTGTTCGCCCGCCGCCCCCAGGTGCAGGAGCGGATGACGTCCCAGATCGCCGACGCGCTCATGCGAGTGCTGGAGCCCCGCGGGGCCATCGTGGTCGTGGAGGCCGAGCACCTGTGCATGACGATGCGCGGGGTGCGCAAACCGGGTGCCAAGACCGTCACCTCGGCCGTTCGCGGAGACTTCCGTACCAGCGACAAGACCCGTGCCGAGGCGATGGCGCTGATTCTGGGCCGCTGAACAGGCCGCCCGAGAGCGAACGGGGTACCCGCGATGTCAGCAGGTGTGGCGAAGCGCCTAGGCTTGGCCCATGACTAGCGTGCCCATCAGCGTGCCGGGCGGTCCGGAGCGGTGCCTTGTCATGGGCGTGGTCAACGTGACACCCGACTCGTTCTCCGACGGCGGCATGTGGTTCGACCCGGCTGCGGCCATCCAGCATGGCCTTGAGCTGGTGCGGGAGGGCGCCGACATCGTCGATGTGGGCGGTGAGTCCACCCGTCCGGGCTCGGCCAGGGTGTCCCTGGAGGAAGAGCTGGCCAGGGTCGTCCCGGTGATCAGGGCGCTGCGCGCCGAAGGGGTCACGGTCAGCGTCGACACCATGCGCGCCGAGGTCGCCGCCGCGGCGGTCGAGGCGGGTGCGCAGATCGTGAACGACGTGAGCGGTGGTCTGGCCGATCCGGAGATGCCGCGGGTGGTGGCCGCGACCGGAGTGACGTACGTTGTGATGCACTGGCGCGGCCACAGCCATGACATGTACTCCCGCGCCGTCTACGCCGACGTGGTGACGGAGGTGCGGGAAGAACTGAGCAAGCGGGTTGACCTGGTGCTCGCCGAGGGGGTCACGCACGAGCAGATCGTGCTCGACCCGGGCCTCGGCTTCGCCAAGAACGCCGAGCACAACTGGGCCGTGCTGGCCGGGATCCCGAAGCTGACGGAGCTGGGTTATCCGCTGCTCGTCGGGGCGTCCCGCAAACGTTTCCTGGGCCGGCTGCTGGCCGACCCGGACGGCACGCCCCGGCCGTTCAGCCGTAGTGACGACGCCACGCTGGCCGTGACGGCGCTGGCCGCGCACGCGGGCGCGTGGTGCGTGCGCGTGCACGAGGTAGGTCCCAATGCCGATGCCGTGCGTGTGGCCGCCGCATGGAAGAGAGCCGGAGCAGGCACATGAGCGTCGACACCGCCGCCATCGAGACGATCAACCAGGACTTCTACACCGCCATCGAGGGCGCCGACCTCGACAAGATGACCGAGATCTGGGCCGAGGACACCACCGACGACCAGGTGAGCTGTGTTCATCCGGGCTGGACCCTGCTGACGGGCCGCCAGGAGGTGCTGCGTTCGTGGGCCCTGATCATGGCGAACACCACCTACATCCAGTTCGTGCTGACCGACGTCAACACGACCGTGCTGGGTGACGTGGCCGTCCTCACCTGTGTGGAGAACATCCTGACGGCGGGCGAGGAGGGCGAGTCCAGCTTCGCCGCGGGCAAGGTGGTGGCCAGCAACGTCTACCTCCGTACCGCGCAGGGCTGGCGGCTGTGGATGCACCACGGCTCGCCGGTCCTCCAGGGCGATGACGACGAGGAGGAGGAAGGCGAGCTTGAGCGCTGACCGCATCGCTCTCAAGGGCCTGCGGGCCCGGGGGAGGCACGGCGTGCTCCCCGCCGAGCGGGAGCTCGGTCAGGAGTTCGTGGTGGACGCGACGCTGTTCCTCGACACCGCGCCGGCCGCGGCCGGCGACGACCTCACCAAGACCGTCCACTACGGGGAACTGGCTCAGGCGCTGGTCGAGGTCGTGGAGGGCGAGCCGGTCGAGCTGATCGAGACGCTCGCGCAGCGGCTGGCCGAGGTGTGTCTGGGCAGCGAACTGGTCCACAAGGTCGAGGTGAGCGTGCACAAGCCGGCGGCGCCGATCCCGCTGCCCTTCGACGACGTGGTCGTGACGATCGAGCGGAGCCGCGGATGAAGGTGGTCCTCTCTCTCGGCAGCAACCTGGGACGCCGGTTCCAGACGTTGCAGGGTGCCGTGGACACGTTGTTCGACGCGCCGGGGCTGGAGTTCGTCACGGCGTCCCCGGTCTACGAGACCGATCCGGTCGGCGGGCCCGGCGGGCAACGGCCGTACCTCAACGCGGTCGTGGTCGCCGAGACCACGCTCGAGCCGCGCACGCTGCTGGAGCGGGCGCTGAGCGTGGAGAACGCCTTCGGCCGCGAGCGCGAGGAGCACTGGGGGCCGCGCACGCTCGACGTCGACCTGATCGTGGTCGGCGAGACCGTCTGCGACGACCCCGATCTCACGCTGCCGCATCCGCGCGCCCATGAGCGCGCGTTCGTGCTCGTGCCCTGGTCGAAGGCCGATCCGGAGGGCGAGGTGCCCGGCCGCGGCCGGGTGGCCGAGTTGCTGGAGGGGCTCGACCAGCAGGGGGTGCGCCTGCGCGCGGACCTGAAGCTGCAGAGGCCCGATTGAAGCCCACCCGTCCCGGCCTCCTGGTCGGCATCTTCGTCGTCGTGGCTCTGCTCACGTGGGTGGTGCTCAGGCGGTTCTACTCCGAGCTGCCGGTCATGCCGTGGACCGCGATCCCCACGGTGCTGCTGCTGGCCATCGGTGAGGCGTACAGCGGCTGGGCGACGAAGGCGCGGATCGCCAGGAAACCGGGCACCAAGCCGGTGGAGCCGCTGGCCGTGGCCCGATTGGCGGCGCTGGCGAAGGCGTCGGCGTACGCGGGGGCGGCGTTCGGCGGGGTGTTCGCCGGGTTCTCGCTGCACACGTCCCAGATCCTCGATCGGCAGACGCCGCGCGGCGAGTTCTTCGTCACGACGGGTTCGTTCGTGGCGTGCGTGGTGCTGATCTGCGCGGCGCTGTACCTGGAGCACGCCTGCCGTATCCCGAAGGAGCCGGAGGAGCAGCCCCGATCCGGTCGCCCCCGCGACTAACGTTCGTCGGGCAGCCCCTCGACCGACGGTCGCCGGCCGGTCAGCAGGCGGTCGTACCACATCTCGCGCTGGAGCAGGCGCAGCGCGCGGCGGAGTACGTCGCTCGGCCGCTCGTCGTCGCGCAGCGAGGCTCGGATGATCCGCTCGTCTTCGGCGTTGGCCCGGAAGGCGATGTCAGCCATGCTCAGAGCTTATGGACCCGCTGACCTCCTTGTCCGGCGTTTTCCCCACGGGGGACCGGCGGCGGCCGAAGAGGTAGATGACCGGGGCGGTGCAGATGAGCGGCCCGATGATGGCGATCGGCCGTTCCAGCCACCACACGAGGTCGGGCGGGATGCGGTCCTGGAGCGTGCCGAACACCCACCACGACAGGCCCAGGGCGATGGCCATCCCGGTGGTGTGGAACAGGAACAGCGGCAGCGAGTACCGGTTGATGAAGTCGTTCAGCCGCCGCCAGCGCGGCCGCTCCAGCACCCGTTCCATGGCCGGCCTGAGCACCTCGACCAGCCCGATCTGGAACAGCAGCAGCGCGACGATCACGAACGTGGGCGGCGCCATGTTCGACCACTTGTCTCCGGGCACGCCCACCATCGAGCCGGGGTAGATGCCCGAGTACACCAGCCCGAACAGGGCGAACAGCCCGGTCCACAACAGCGCGATGTCGTAGCGCCTGGGCAGGGCCACGACCCGGTCGTAGAAGAAGCCCGCCTGGTGCGCCAGCCCCCACACGATGATCATGTTGAGCCAGCCCACGGCGTCGATCCCGTACCGGAAGCGCACCACGTCGACGATCAGCGCCGCGCCGGCGAGCCAGATGAGGGTGAGCACGTCGTAACGTTCGTGCAGCCAGAGGGCGACCGGCAGCAGCGCGATCAGCACCAGGTAGACGCCGAGGAACCACAGCGGGCTGAGCACCAGCAGCACCACCCGCCACATCCAGTCCACCTCGAACGTGACCGTGACCACCGCCCCGATGGCGATCCACACGCCGGCCAGCAGCAGCGCCGGCAGGGCCAGCGCGCGGATGCGCCGCCAGACGAACGAGCCGATGCCGACGCCGCGCGCCCTGGCCCGGTGCCAGGACAGCAGGTGCACGTGGCCGCCGACGTAGAAGAACAGCGGCAGCACCTGCAGCAGCCAGGTGAGGATCCACAGCCCGGAGGTGAAGCCCAGCGGGCTGGTGGGCTCGGGCCCGTCCGGTTTCCAGTCGAGGATCGTGAAGGCCCAGTGCCACACCACCACGACGATCAGGCTGAGCGCCCGCAGCCAGTCGACGTACTTGTCGCGTTCGACGCGGGTGGGTTCGGGGGAGTTCACTTGTCGATGTCACCCACCACGAAGAACATGGAGCCCAGGATGGCCACCATGTCGGCCACGAGGTGGCCGGGCAACATCTCGCGCAGCACCTGGACGTTGTTGTAGGAGGCCGAGCGCAGCTTGAGCCGCCACGGCGTCTTGTCGCCCTTGGAGACCAGGTAGTAGCCGTTGATGCCGAGCGGGTTCTCCGTCCACGCGTACGTGTGGCCCTCGGGCACCTTGAGCACCTTCGGCAGGCGCTGGTTGATCGGCCCGGGAGGCAGTGAGCGCAGCCGGTCGGCGCATACGTCGGCCAGGTCGAGCGAGACCTTGAGCTGTTCGAGCAGGACCTCGAAGCGGGAGCGGCAGTCGCCGGCCTCGCGGGTGACGACGGTGACGGGCAGTTCGGGGTAGGCGAGGTACGGGTCGTCGCGGCGCAGGTCGAGGTCCACCCCGGAGGCGCGGGCGATGGGGCCGCTGACGCCGTACTGCATGATCTGCTCCGGTGTGAGCACCCCGACGCCCTTGGTGCGGGCGATGAAGATCTCGTTGTGCAGGATGAGGTTCTCGATGTCGGGCACCCGGCGGCGGGTCTCGGCGACGGCGGCGGAGACGCGGTCGAGCCAGCCGTACGGCAGGTCCTCCTTGAGCCCGCCGACCCGGTTGAACATGTAGTGCATGCGCCCGCCGGAGATCTCCTCCATCACGGCCTGGATGCGTTCGCGCTCGTTGAAGGAGTAGAACAGCGGCGTCATCGCGCCCAGTTCGAGCGGGTACGAGCCGAGGAACATGAGGTGGTTCAGCGCCCGGTTGAGCTCGGCCAGCAGCGTACGCGCCCACACGGCCCGTACGGGCGGCTCCATGCCCAGCATGCGTTCGGCGGCGAGCACCACGCCGAGTTCGTTGGCGAAGCCCGACAGCCAGTCGTGCCGGTTGGCCAGCATGATGATCTGACGGTAGTCGCGGACCTCGAACAGCTTCTCCGCGCCCCGGTGCATGTAGCCGATGATCGGCTCGGCGGTGGCGATGCGCTCTCCGTCGAGGGTCAGCCGCAGCCTGAGCACGCCGTGGGTGGAGGGGTGCTGGGGGCCGATGTTGAGGATCATGTCCTCGGTGGCCAGCTCTTTCGCGCCCGCGCCCATTCCGACCACACGTTCCGTCATAGGGGCCATGCTGCCACCGAGGTCGTCGGCGAGCCAGACCGGGGGCGGGGGCGCGCACGGTCAAGAGATGGCATGGAAACGCATCGCGAAGACGGACATGGGGAGGAACACCGGTTATGGGGGGAGAAAGCACCATGAGGCGAGTTCTCTTTGATGTCGCGGGCCTGATCGCGCGCATCGCCACCGGCGTGATCTTCGTGGCGCACGGCTGGCAGAAGTGGCAGAGCGGCCTCGGTGCCTCGGCTCAGGGCTTCAGGGAGATGGGCATCCCGATGTCCGAGCTGGCGGCCGGCTTCTCGACCGTGGTCGAGACCGTCGGCGGCATCTTCCTGATCCTCGGCCTGCTGGTGCGCCCGGTGGCGTTGCTGCTGCTGATCGACATGATCGGCGCGATCGCGTTCGTGCACGGCGGCAAGGGCGTGCTGTCGCAGGCCGGCGGGTGGGAGCTGCCGGGTGCGCTCGGCGCGCTGAGCCTGCTGTTCCTGGCCCTGGGCGGCGGCCGGCTCGGTCTGGACGGCATCTTCCGCGCGGTGTCCCGCCGCCGCGCGGACCGGCGCGCGGCCGAGGCGGAACTGGCCGCGCACACCGCAGGCAGGACCACCGTCGCCGGCCCGCCCCCCGAGGGCGCCGGGGGACCGACGACCACCACCCGGGGCATCGACGAGACGCACGAGGTGCCCCGCGAGCCGTCCACGCCCCGCTCGGGGCGGCTCAACGACGAGGACATGCGCGACATCGACGCCCTCGTCTCGGACGAGCCGCCGCAGCACCGCGAGCCGCCGAACCACTGACGTCGCCGTCAGAGGCGGGCCACGAGGTCCCGTACGGCCTCGACCAGCCGGTCCACGTGCTCCTGCGTGCTGCCGATGCCGATGGAGGCCCGCACCGCGGACGCGGTGTCGTCGTCGCAGCCGCCCTCCTCACCCGGGTTCCCCAGCAGGTGCCGGAGGAACGGGTGCGCGCAGAACTTGCCGTCACGCACGCCGATGCCGTACTCGCCGGACAGCGCCTCGGCCACCTCGCGGGCCGTGTACCCGGCCACGGTGAACGACACGATGCCGACCCGCGGGTGATCGTCCCCCCACAGCGACAGGTCCCGTACGCCCGGGATCGCGGCCAGCCCACCGCGCAGCCGCGCGATCAGCCGTTCCTCCTCCCGCACCAGCTCCGTCCACCCGGTGGCGGTCAGCGCGTCGCAGGCGGCGGCCAGGGCGATGGCGCCCAGCACGTTCGGGGTGCCGGCCTCGTGCCGCGGCTCGGGGTCGTCGTGCCACTCGGGGCCCTCGGAGCCGACGGAGCGCACCGCGCCGCCGCCCTTGAGGTACGGCTCCCCGCCGGCCAGCCAGTCCCGCCGCCCGACCAGCACGCCCGCGCCGAACGGCGCGTACAGCTTGTGCCCGGAGAAGGCCACGTAGTCGAGGTCGAGCGCGGTCAGGTTGAGCTTGCGATGCGGTACGAGCTGCGCCGCGTCCACCAGGATGCGGGCTCCGTGCCGGTGGGCGATGTGGGCCAGGGCGGCGATCGGCCACAGCTCGCCGGTGACGTTGGAGGCGGCGGTGACCACGAGCAGCTTCGGCCCGTCGATCGCGGCCAGCGCCTCGTCGGCGGCGCGTACGGCCTCGCCGGGGAAGGCGGGCGGCGCCAGCCGGACGGCCCGGGGCCAGGGCAGCAGGGAGGCGTGGTGCTCGGTGTCGAACACGACGGCGGTGGTGCCTTCGGGCAGGCAGCCGGCCAGCAGGTTCGTGGCGTCGGTGGTGTTGCGGGTGAAGATCACGGCGTCGTCGGGGCGGGCGCCGACGAACGCCCTGACCGTGTGCCGGGCCTGCTCGTACCGGGCGGTGGTGAGCTGCGAGGCGTAGCCGGCGCCGCGATGGACGCTGGAGTAGGCCGGGAGCGCGGCGGCGACGGCGGCGCTGACCGGCTCGAGACAGGGCGCGCTGGCCGCGTAGTCGAGGTTGGCGTATCCGACCAGCCTGCCGCCCCTGACCGGCACCTCCAGGTCGGCGCCTAGCACGGCGGGGATCGGCCGGCCGGTCGCGAGGGCGGGGGCCTCGGTGGCGGCGGGGGTGGCGTTGAAGATCGTCAGCGTGGACACGGCGTGTCTCCTCGGGGTCATCGGACCCCTGGGGACGACCACGGAGCCCGCGCTTGCCCGCCACGCCTCGTGACGGACCAGGTCTTCACCCGGGGCACCCCGCCGCGGACGCGAGGGTTGCCGGCCAGCTAGCCGGGGCTTGTCGCTGGCACTCATGACCTACGACCCGAACTATAACCGACACCCGGGCAGGAAACGCAAGCCTGTGAACTTATGTGGCACCTGACTCGTTGCTACCGGGAAACCCCCGTCAGTCAACGAGTCATGGAGGTGCGTCCGATGTTGGATTGGGTGACCGACCCGAACATCTGGATCGGCTTCTTCACCCTTGTCGCCCTGGAGATCGTGCTCGGGATCGACAACATCATCTTCATCTCCATCCTCGCCGGGAAACTGCCCCCCGAACAGCGTGACCGGGCCCGCGTGCTCGGTCTCGCGGCGGCCCTGATCAGCCGGTTGCTCCTGCTGCTGGGCCTGTCGTGGGTGGTGCAGCTCACCGAGCCGCTGTTCTCCGTCTTCGGCCACGAGATATCGGGACGCGACCTGATCCTGCTGCTCGGCGGCCTGTTCCTGCTCGGCAAGAGTGTGACGGAGATCCACCACAGCATGGAGGGCTCCCACGGCAAGGACGGCAAGCCGGCCGCCGCCGCCTCCTTCGCCTCCGTGATCGCGCAGATCATGGTGCTGGACGTCGTCTTCTCGCTGGACTCCGTCATCACCGCGGTGGGCATGGTGGACGAACTCGGCGTGATGATCGCGGCCGTCGTCGTGGCGGTGGCGGTGATGTTGTTCGCCTCCGGCCCGATCAGCAGGTTCGTGGACCAGCACCCGACGGTCAAGATGCTGGCGCTGTCGTTCCTGGTGCTGATCGGCGTGGTGCTCGTCGCCGAGGGCCTCGAACAGCACATCCCGAAGGGCTACATCTACTTCGCGATGGCGTTCTCGGTCATCGTGGAGCTGCTCAACATCCGGGTGCGCGGCAGGAACACCAAGCACGGGGAGCCCGCTCCTAAGATGCAATAGTGGCTTTTGATCCTTGGAATCCGGATTTCGTCGCGCACCCGTACGGGGCGTACGACGAACTGAGGCGGCAGGCGCCCGTCAGCTACTACGAGCCGACGAACCAGTGGCTCATCGCGCGGCACGCTGACGTGAACGCGCTGCTCAGAGACCGCCGGCTGGGCCGCTCCTACCTACACGTGGCCACCCACGAGGAGTTCGGCCGGTCGGCGGAGCCGGAGTTCCAGGAGCCGTTCTGGCGCGTCATCAGAGCGGGCATGCTGGACGTGGAGCCGCCGGTGCACACCAGGTTGCGCCGGCTGGTCTCCAGGGCGTTCACGCCGCGCATGGTCGAGTCGCTGCGCCCCCGTGTCCGGGCCATCGCCGAAGGGCTGGTGGACGCGTACGTGGCCAGGGGCGGCGGCGACCTGATCGCCGAGGTGGCCGAGCCGCTCCCGGTCACCGTGATCGCCGAGATGCTCGGCATCCCCGACCAGGACCGCCACCTGCTGCGCCCCTGGTCGGCCGACATCTGCGGCATGTACGAACTGAACCCGGCCCCCGAGGCCCAGCACACCGCCGTCCGCGCGGCCGAGGAGTTCTCCGGTTACCTCAGGTCGCTGGCCGCCCGGCGGCGCCGCGCCCCCGGCGAGGACCTCGTCAGCGCGCTCACCCAGATCGACGAGCTGACCGAGGACGAACTGGTCGGCACCTGCGTGCTGCTGCTCAACGCCGGCCACGAGGCCACCGTGAACGTCACGGGCAACGGCTGGTGGTCGCTGTTCAGGAATCCCGGCGAGCTGGCCAGGCTGCGCGCCGACCGCTCGCTGCTGCCCACCGCGATCGAGGAGCTGATGCGGTGGGACACGCCGCTGCAGATGTTCGAGCGCTGGGTGCTGGAGGACGTCGAGGTGCACGGCGTGCGCATCCCGCGCGGCTCGGAGGTGGCGCTGCTGTTCGGCTCGGCGAACCGGGACCCGGCGGTGTTCGACGACCCCGACCGGCTCGACGTGGGCCGCGCCGACAACCCGCACATCTCCTTCGGCGCGGGCATCCACTTCTGCCTGGGCGCGCCGCTGGCCAGGATCGAGCTGATGGAGTCGTTCGGCGCGCTGCTGGACCGGGCGGCCACGCTGGAGCTGCGGCAGGAGCCGTCGTGGAAGCCCGGCTACGTCATCAGGGGGCTGCGGGCGCTGGAGCTCACCGCGACTGGCTGAGCCAGCCGAACCCGCCGAGCCCGGACGTGTCGATCAGCTCGCCCTCCTCCGAGGCCCTGGCCAGCGCCCGCACGTAGCCGCGCGGATCGTGACGGGCCTGCTCCAGCGGCGGACGCAGGCCCGTGACCCCCAGCTCGCGCAGCGCCTCCCGCTGTGTGGACAAGGTTGTGGATATCGCCCCGGCCCGCCGCCCCGCCTCCGCGCACGCGTCGAGCGCGACATGAGCGGTGATGTCGCAGGTCCCGTCGGGTACGGGGGCGACGACCGCGCCGTCGCGGTAACCGGTCAGCGTGCCGTGCAACGGACGGTTGTCCACAGGGTGTGCATAATCGATGGCGACCGCCCGGCCCCTGGTGAGGCGTACGACGACCGAGGCCCACGCCTCGTCGCGGGGGCGGCCGATCTCGGCCCGCGAGCCCACGCGGCACAGCGGCCACCACTGCTCCAGCCAGCTCCGGTCGGCCGGCCGCAGCGGGCCGCCGGCGCGCTCCTCGCCCGTGCGCACGTCGACCATGACCAGCCGCGGCCCCTCGGAGGTCTGCTCGACCACGTCGAGGGGCACGTTGTCCAGCCACTCGTTGGCGATGGCCAGCCCGGTGATCTCGGCGGGCAGGCTCCTGGACCAGGAGATGCGTTCGGGCAGCGCCCGCGGCCTGGGCGAGAGGTCCACGGCCGTCACGCGCAGCCGCTCGCGCAGCCGGGGCTCGGCAGTTTCCAGCACCTGCGTGACGAGGGTGCCCTCGCCCGCGCCGATGTCGACCAGGTCGAGCGGGTCGGGCTCGCCCAGTTCGGCGTCCACCCCCGCCAGCAGTCTCAGCACCGCGCCGGCGAAGGCCGCCGAGGCGCTGACCGAGGTGCGGAAGTGGCCTGACGGGCGTTCGCGGAGGTAGAAACCCTTCTCGCCGTACAGCGCGCGCTCCGTTGCGACGCGCCAGGTGAGCCACATGCCCTGGACTATCTCATGGTTTCCGGCTGGCACGCATCGTCATCAATTGACTACTCAATGTCGCGAAGTTGCGGTAGCGTTTACCCATTGTCACCGAGTGGTTCCGTTCCGCCAACCCCCAATTGGCTGAGCAGGCCGCTCCCGAACGTTCCACCGCGGTCCCTAGTGCCGCGAAACCGAGAGGAGCCCCCATGCTGAAGAAGGTCCTGGTTCTGGCCGGATCCGCCGCCATGCTCGCGCTGGCCGCCCCGGCCGCGCACGCCGACATCACCAACGGCACCGGCAGCGTGCTCGGCGGCAACCAGATCCACGCCCCCATCACCGTTCCGGTCAACGTCTGCGGCAACAGCATCGGGATCGGCGTGCTGATCGCCGGCTGCAAGGGTGGCGCCAACGCTTACGCCCCCAGCCACCACTGAAACAAGAAAGAGCCCGGCCCGACGCAGGTCGGTCCGGGCTCATCTCCCGGCCGGTCAGTCGGCGGATGACCGGTCGGAGCACCTCCAAGAGGTCGCACCGCGCGGGCGTCGGGTCCCTTTCGGGGCTCGGCGCCCGTAGCCTTTTGCGGTGAACCCCTCTCCTCATCTCTTGCGACAGGGGTGCTTAGTTTGCATGCCCTTGTCGCTTTTGTCGTTAACTCAACGCGCGGCAAAACACCGGTCACGCCTGTCACCTTGAGGGGCCGTTACGCTGGTCGGCAGTGCCATCACGGTCGACAGGGGTGAGACGTCATGGACGCAGGGGATCGCCCGGCACGGCTGACCGTCGGCGTGCTCGGGGCGGGCAAGGTCGGCTCCGCGCTCGGCGCCGCGCTGGCGCAGGCGGGGCATCGCATCGTGGCCGCCAGCGGAGTGTCCGACAACTCGCAGCGATGGGCGGCCGACCGGCTCGGCGTCACCCCGTCCCGGCCCGACGAGGTCGTGGCGGCGGCCCAGCTCGTCCTGCTCACCGTGCCCGACGACGCGCTGCCCGACCTCGTCACCGGGCTCGTCGGCACCGGCGCCGACCTGCACGGCAAGATGCTGGTGCACACCAGCGGGGCGTACGGGCTGTCGGTGCTCGACCCGGCGGCCGGGGCGGGCGCGCTGCCGCTCGCGCTGCACCCCGTGATGACGTTCACCGGCCGCGACGACGACCTCAACAAGCTCACCGGCATCTCCTACGGTGTCACCGCCCCCGACCTGCTGCGTCCGGTGGCCGAGGCCCTGGTGATCGAGATGGGCGGCGAGCCGGTGTGGATCGCCGACGCCGACCGTCCCCTCTACCACGCGGCCCTGGCCAATGCCGCCAACCACATGGTCACGCTCATCGCCGAGTCGTCCGACCTGCTGCGGGGCATCGGCGTCGAGCACCCCGGGCGCATGCTCGGCCCGCTGCTCGGGGCGGCCCTCGACAACGTGCTGCGGCTGGGCATCGCCGGGCTGACCGGCCCCGTCGTGCGCGGCGACGCCGGCACCGTGCGCAAGCACGTCGACGCGCTGATCCTGGCGGCGCCCGAGGCGGCCGACGCCTACATCGCGCTGGCCCGGCTCACCGCCGACCGCGCACTGGCCGCCGGGCTGCTCAAACCGGAGGAGGCGGAGCGGCTGCTCGACGCGCTGGGGGGCAATATATGGACCTGACCGTCGCGTTGGGAGGGCTCTTATGGATCTGATCGTCGCCAGGAACCGGGAAGACCTGGTCAAGGCGCGCCGTGCCGGCACGGTGGCGCTGGTGCCGACCATGGGTGCGCTGCACGAGGGGCACCGGTCGCTGATCAGGCAGGCCCGCGTACGCGCCGATCAGGTCGTGGTCAGCGTTTTCGTCAATCCCCTCCAATTCAGCCCTAACGAGGATTTTTCACGCTATCCCCGTACATTTGACGCCGATCTCGACGTGTGCCGGGAGGAGGGCGTGGCCGCCGTGTTCCATCCGGCCCCCGAGGACATGTACGCCCCCGACCGCCAGGTGAGCGTCTCCTCGGGGGAGATGGGCCGGATCGTCGAGGGCGCGGCCAGGCCGGGTCACTTCGACGGCGTGCTCACCGTCGTGCTCAAGCTGTTCCACCTGGTACGCCCCGACCTCGCTGTCTTCGGACAGAAGGACGCCCAGCAGCTCGCGCTGATCCGCCGGATGGTCGCCGACCTCGACCTGCCGATCGAGATCCTGGGCGCCCCGACCGTGCGCGAGCCCGACGGCCTGGCCCTGTCCAGCCGCAACCGGTTCCTGTCGGCGGACGACCGTCGGGTGGCGCTGGCGCTCTCGCGGGCCCTGCGGGCGGGCGCGGCCCAGCTCACCGCGGCCGAGATCCGCGAGACGGCGCGCGCGGTGCTCGACGAGGCCGGTCCCGACCTCGACCTCGACTACCTGGCCCTGGTGGACCCGGCCACGTTCGCCGAGGTCGGCGAGAACCACGTGGGCATGGCCGTGCTGGCGGTGGCGGCCAGGGTCGGGGCCACGCGGCTGATCGACAACGTCACCCTCACCCTGAACACCCCCTGAGCCGGGCGCGGCTTTCGCCGAGGGCCGCCTGGTACCCCGGGGCATGCGCACGCCGTTCCAGGCGTTATCGTCATGTTGACGAAATTGGCACTCCAGGGATTGTCGTCATCCTGACGAACTGGCCTCGGTGAGGAGACCTCCAATGAGCGCACCGGTGATTCCCCTGCGGCTGACCGCACCCGAGCCCGGCTGGACCGTCGAGGCGGACGTGGTGGTCGTGGGCTCGGGCATCGCGGGCCTGACCGTGGCCCTGCGCCACGCCGAGCTGGATCCGTCCGCCAAGGTGCTGGTCGTCACCAAGGACATGTTGTCGTCGGGCTCCACCCGCTGGGCCCAGGGCGGCATCGCGGCCGTGCTCGACCCGCGTGACACCCCCGAGGAGCACCTGCACGACACGCTGGTCGCCGGGGTGGGGCTGTGCGACGTACGGGCCGTGCGCACGCTGGTCACCGAAGGGCCGGACGCGGTGCGGCGGCTCATGGCGCGCGGCGCCCGCTTCGACCGTTCCTCCGACGGCGAGCTCCAGCTCACCAGGGAAGGCGGGCACCGGCGGCGCCGGATCGTGCACGCCGGCGGCGACGCCACCGGGGCCGAGGTGCAGCGAGCCCTCGTCGAGGCGCTGCGCGCGAGCGGGATCGAGGTCATCGAGCACGCGCTCGTGCTCGACCTGCTCAAGGACGCCAGAGGCCGGGCCAGGGGCGTGACGCTGCACGTCATGGGCGAGGGCGCCCGCGACGGGGTGGGCGCGGTACGCGCCAGGGCGGTGGTGCTGGCCACCGGCGGCATGGGCCAGGTCTACGCGGCCACCACCAACCCCGAGGTCTCCACCGGCGACGGGGTCGCGCTCGCCCTGCGGGCCGGGGCGGTGCTGCGCGACATCGAGTTCGTGCAGTTCCACCCGACCGTGTTGTGGCTCGGCGAGGGCTCGACCGGCCAGCAGCCGCTGATCTCGGAGGCGGTCAGGGGGGAGGGGGCCTTCCTCACCGACCACGAGGGCAACCGGTTCATGGCGGACGTCCACGAACTGGCCGACCTGGCGCCCCGGGACGTCGTCGCCAAGGCGATCACGCGGACGATGCGCCTGACCGGCCGCGACCACGTGCTCCTCGACGGCCGGCACTTCGGCCGCCACAAGTGGGAGTCCCGCTTCCCGACGATCTACGCGGTCTGCCGCGAGCACGGCATCGACCCGGCCACGCAGCCGATCCCCGTCGCGCCCGCGGCCCACTACGCCAGCGGCGGCGTACGTACGGACCTGCGCGGACGTACCTCCATCGACGGCCTCTACGCCTGCGGCGAGGTGGCCTGCACCGGCGTGCACGGCGCGAACCGGCTGGCCTCCAACTCCCTGCTCGAAGGGCTGGTCTTCGCCGAGCGCATCGCCGAGGACATCCACGCGGTCCGGCCGGAGCCGGGGGAGCCGGTCGCGGGCTCCGCCGCGTCCGGGCTGGTGGACCCGCGGGTCAGGACCAGGATCCAGGCCCACATGAGCACCGGCGCGAGCGTGCTGCGTGGCCGCGACTCGCTCGCCGCCACCGCCAGGGCGCTGCGCGACGCCCGCTGGACCCCGGTCACGGTGCCCGCCTGCACCGAGTCGTGGGAGGTCACGAACCTGCTGACGGTGGCCACCGTGCTCACCGGCGCGGCGGCGGCCCGGCTGGAGACACGCGGTTCACACTGGCGCGAGGACCACGGCACCCGCGACGACGACGAATGGCTGGGCCACCTGGACGTGACCCTGGACGAGGAGGGCCTGCGCATGACGTACACGCCGCACGGGGACGCGATGCCGCCGCGCCTGGCGCACGAGCTGAGCGCCGCCGGGCTGGACCCGGCCGAGGTGGACGCGCTGATCGGCCGGGCGCTCGACGAGGACCTCCAGGAGGCGGGCGACGTGACGAGCCTGGCCACGATCCCCGCCGGGCAGCGCTCGGTGGCCGACGTGGTGGCCCGCAAGGACGGCGTGGTCGCCGGGCTGGCGGTGGCCGAGGCGGTGTTCGTCCGGCTGGGCGCGGCCCGCGCCGAGCGCGTGGCCAAGGACGGCGAGCAGGTCAGGGCCGGTGACGTGCTGATGACCGTCGAAGGCCCGGTACGGGCGCTGCTGACGGCCGAGCGCACCGCGCTCAACCTGCTCACGCACCTGTCCGGGGTGGCCACGCTGACCGGCCGCTGGGTGGAGGCGATCGGCGGCACCACCGCCCGCGTCCGCGACAGCCGCAAGACGCTGCCGGGGCTGCGGTCTCTGGAGAAGTACGCGGTGCGGTGCGGCGGCGGCGTCAACCACCGGATGTCGCTGTCGGACGCCGCGCTGATCAAGGACAACCACGTGGTGGCCGCCGGAGGCGTGGCCGAGGCGTTCAGACTGGTCAGGGAGCGTTATCCGGATCTGCCGATCGAAGTGGAGATCGACCGGCTCGACCAGCTCGACCCCGTTCTGGAGGAGGGCGCCGAGCTGATCCTGCTGGACAACTTCACGGTTGAGGACACAGCTCGCGCCGTACATGTCGTGAAAAATCGGGCGAAAAACAGGGTTGCGCTCGAGGCCAGCGGGGGATTGACCTTGGAATCGGCCCGTGATGTGGCGGAAACTGGCGTTGACTACCTTGCGGTGGGCGCGCTAACGCACTCAGCGCCGGCCCTTGACATCGCACTGGACCTGCGGGGGTAATTGATGCTGCTCACGATCGACGTCGGCAACACCCATACGGTGCTGGGCCTGTTCGAGGGCGACGACGTCATCGAGCACTGGCGGCTGGCCACCGACGCCCGCCGCACCGCCGACGAGATCGCGGTCGTCCTCCAAGGTCTGCTGGCCCAGTCGCCGCTGCTCAAAGGGACCGACATCGACGGCATCGCCATCTGCTCCACCGTGCCGAGCGTGCTCAACGAGATGCGCGAGATGTGCCGCCGCTACTACGGCGACGTGACCGCGGTGATCGTGGAGCCGGGCGTGCGCACCGGGGTGCCCGTACGCATGGACAACCCGAAGGAGGTCGGCAGCGACCGCATCGTGAACGCGCTGGCCGCCATCGACCAGTACGGCGGCCCTTGCGTGATCGTCGACTTCGGCACCGCCACCTCCTTCGACGCGGTCTCGGCCAAGGGCGAGTACGTCGGCGCCGTCACCGCCCCCGGCATCGAGATCTCCGTGGACGCGCTGGCCGCCGCCGGGGCGCAGTTGCACAAGGTCGAGCTGGTCAGGCCGCGCTCGGTGATCGCCAAGAACACCGTCGAGGCGCTCCAGGCCGGCATCATCTACGGCTTCGCCGGCCAGGTGGACGGCATCGTCGAGCGCATGGCGGCCGAACTGGCCGACGACCCCGACGAGGTGACCGTGGTCGCCACCGGCGGGCACGCGGCCCTGGTCGTGGGCGAGTCCCGCTCCATCGACGTGCACGAGCCGTGGCTCACTCTCATCGGGCTGCGGCTGATCTACCACCGCAACACCACATGAGACGAGCGGCCCCTTGCGCGGGGGCCGCTCGCCGTCAGGTCGGTCACTCGCTCTCGGCGGTGTAGAGGTACACCCACGGGCCGCACTTCCTGGGGAAGCCGCCCCGCGGGGCGATCTGGCAGACCTGCGCCCGCAGGCTGAAGACGTCCTGCTCCTCGAAGCCGAACCTCTTGCTGCCGGGGAAGCCGCAGTACTTCCTGGAGTAGACCCGCGACCACTCGTGGTCGAAGTCGGCGGCCTCGAACCGCACGTACGCGCACTTGCCGCCGTCGTCGTAGGCGCGCTCGTCCAGGTCGTACAGCCTGCCCCTGACCGTGATCTCGTTCGACTCGCCCTGGTCGTCCCACTCGACGGCGACCCGGCCGTCGGCCTTGGCGAGGTGGCCGGCGGAGCGGACCGGGCCCCAGCGCTCGGCCTGGCTGGAGGAGTCGGCCTGGGCGGTGGCAGGCAGCGAGAGGGCCACCGCGGTCGTCGCGGCCACGGCGGCGAGACCGATCGTCATCTTCCTGAACATCTTCGTCTCCTCGAACTCCCTTGGGCCGGCTCCCTGCCGGCTCCTCCCCCGAGCTCGTGGGACATTGATAGGTCAGGGCTCTTGCGGCGGTCCTTCAGCTTTGTTGAGGGCTTCCTTCAGGCGGCCGACGAGCCCTTGCAGTTCGCCAGATCCCCTACCCTTTGTTGTTGTGAGCGACGAACTTCCCGAGCAGATGCGCATCCGGAGGGAGAAGCTCGACCGCCTTCGCAGCGAAGGCGTCGACCCTTACCCGGTGAATTTCCCCCGCACGGCGACCAACGCCGAGGTCAGGGAGAAATACCAGGGCCTGGAGCCCGACACCGCGACCGGCGACAAGGTGGCGGTCGTCGGACGCGTCATGCTCAACCGCGTGGGCGGCAAGCTCTGCTTCGCCACGCTCCGCGACGGCAGCGCCGACCTACAGGTCATGATCTCGCTCGACAAGGTGGGCGAGGAGTCGCTGGCGAGCTGGAAGCGCGACGTCGACCTGGGCGACCACGTGGGCGTGAGCGGCGAGGTCATCACCTCCCGCCGCGGCGAGCTGTCCATCCTCGCCGAGAGCTGGCAGATCACCGCCAAGTGCCTGCGTCCGCTGCCGGAGAAGCACGTCGGCCTCACCGACCCCGAGGCGCGGGTCCGGCAGCGTTACGTCGACCTCATCGTCAACGACGAGACCAGGAAGATGGCCCGCGTCCGCAGCGCCACGGTGCGCGCGGTGCGCGACTTCTGGCATGAGGAGGGCTACCTCGAGGTCGAGACGCCCATGCTGCAGCCGATCCACGGCGGCGCGTCGGCCCGGCCGTTCAAGACCCACATCAACGCCTACGACATGGAGCTCTACCTTCGCATCGCGATCGAGCTCTACCTCAAGCGGCTCGTCGTGGGCGGCATCGAGAAGTGCTTCGAGATCAGCCGAACCTTCCGCAACGAAGGCGCCGACTCCACGCACAACCCCGAGTTCACCATGATCGAGGCGTACGGCACCTACCTCGATTACCACGACATGGCCGACCTGACCCAGCGGATGTTCCAGAAGGCCGTGGTGGCCGCCCTGGACACCACGGTGGTCGTGCACGACGGCCAGGAGATCGACCTCGGCCTCGCCAAGTGGCCCCGCATCCCGCTCTACCACCTGGTCTCCGAGGCCGTGGGCGAGGAGATCACCACCTCCACCACGCTGGAGGAGCTGCGTAAGATCGCCGACCGGCGCGAGATCCGCTGGGACGCCAAGTGGGGCGCGGGCAAGCTCGTCCAGGAGCTCTTCGAGGAACTCGTGGAGCACACGCTGGTGCAGCCCACGTTCGTCATGGACTACCCGCTGGAGACCTCGCCGCTGGCCCGCGTGCACCGCGACGACCCGCTGCTGACGGAGAAGTGGGACCTGATCGGCTTCGGCACCGAGCTCGGCACCGCCTTCTCGGAGCTGAACGACCCGATCGACCAGCGCCGCCGCCTGGTGGCGCAGTCGCTGCTGGCCGCCGGGGGCGACCTCGAGGCCATGCAGGTCGACGAGGACTTCCTGCAGGCGCTGGAGTACGCCATGCCGCCCACCGGAGGCATGGGCGCGGGCATCGATCGGATGATCATGGCGTTCACCGGCAAGAACATCCGCGAGACCATCCTGTTCCCGCTGGTCAAGCCCACTCAGTAGACCGCCGCCGGCGCGCCGGGCCGCCGTCGTACCGGCAGCTCGGCGAGCCCGCGCAGCACCAGGTTCTCCCGGTAGGCCGGCGCCGGCTCGGCGAGCTGCAGGCCCGGCGCGGCGCGGGCGAGGGCCGACAGCGCGATCTCGCCCTCCATCCGCGCCAGCGTGGCCCCGAGGCAGAAGTGGATGCCGAGCCCGAAGGCGAGATGCCGCTCCGGCGAGCGGGTCACGTCGAAGCGGCCGGGCTCGGGGAAGACCGCGGGGTCGCGATTGGCCGCGCCTATCACCGCCATCACGGCCGTGCCCCTGGGTAACGGCTCGCCGCCCAGCGTCACGTCCTCCAGCACGACGCGTGAGGTGAGCTGTACCGGCGGGTCGTAGCGGAGCACCTCCTCCACCACCTGTTCGGGCCGCCGCGCCGCCTCGGCCAGTTGCCCGTGCCGGAGCAGGGCCAGGACGCCGTTGCCGATGAGGTTCACGGTCGTCTCGTGGCCGGCCACGAGCAGCAGCACGAGCGTGGCCAGCAGGTCCGCCTCGCTGAGCTCCCGTACGCGCGTCAGGGCGCTCAGCAGGTCGTCACCCGGCCGCCTGCGCCTGATCGCGACCAGCTCGCGGAAGTAGTCGCGAAACTCCCTTCCGGCCTGCCCGGTTTCCGATAAGAGGTCCGCTGTAAGCATCGGGTCAAGGCCGCGGGCCAGCTTCTCGCTCCAGCCGCGAAAGCGTTCACGATCCTCTGGAGGCACCCCGAGCATCTCGCTGATCACCATGACCGGCAGCGGGTAGGCCAAACCGGACACGAGGTCGGCCTTCTCGGGCAGTTCGCGGATCAGCTCGTCGGCGATCGCCTCGACGCGCGGGCGCAGCCGTTCGACCATACGGGGGGTGAAGGCCCTGCTCACCAGGGCACGCAGCCTGGTGTGGTCGGGCGGGTCCAGCCACAGGAACGACACCGCCTGCTGACCTGGGTCTCCGCCGCCCGCGGGGCCGGAACCGCGGCCGAAGCGCGGGTCGCGCAGCAGGGTCGTGCAGAGCTCGTGCGTGGTGGCGACGAGTAATCCCGCCCGCGTACGGAAGAGCGGGCCGCGCGCGCTCAACTCGCGATAACGGGAGTAAGGATCACGCAGAAATTCCCGATCGAACGGATCAAAACCCAGAACGTCAGCCGGGTTCATTGCCGTCTGATCCGGAGCGCCGGAAGGCTCCATAAGATCGCTCATCTTCGGCTGATCAGTGCTGGCATATCGCGAGTACGTCACATATATAGGATCATGTCAATAGCGCTCGTCAAGTGCGCCGATTGTCATGCTTGACGACCTTTCCACGATGCGTTTACCGTCTGCGAGGAGCGACTTCGGCCCGGTCAAGAGGGCCGAGTTCAGCTGTTGGGGGGGAGGGCTCCCGATGGATGTGCTCACTGAAGGCGTTGAGCTGAGCCATGCGGACCTTGCGCTGCTGGCGGAGCTGGCCAAGGGAGTCACGGTCGACCGGGTGGGCAGACGTCTGGATATCAGCGGACGGACAGTACGTCGAAGGTTGCGAGGTATCTGCGACCGGATAGGCGTGGCCACGGCCATCGAGGCCGTGGCATGGGCGGCCCGCCGCCAGTTGATCTAGCTCCCTGTTTCCGCGCGGGCCCGTTCCCCGGGTATCCGTTGCATTTCGGTGCGGTCCCGCGACTTTCCGTGATCCCCGTGATTTCCCGGGTCCCCGGGAAACTTTCGGGAAGGCTCACGACTTTCCGGAAGACTTGCGCCGGATTCCGGAAGGCCCGCGACGGAAAAGGGCCGACGTGCGAACGCCGGCCCGCCGCCGGCGGGGCCCGCCACCGCGCCCGCCACTGGGCCCGCCGCTGGGCCCGAGCGCGGCTCAGTCGGCGACGCGGACCGCGCCGGCGAAGGGACGGCGCGCGATCGAGGCGATCCGTACCACGTCACCGGTCTGCGGCGCGTGCACCATCATGCCGCCGCCGAGGTAGATGCCCACGTGGTGCAGGTCGTTGTAGAAGAACACCAGGTCACCCGGCCGCAGCTCCTCGCGCGAGATGTGCCGGCCGGCGGTCCACTGGCTGCCGGTGTAGTGCGGCAGGGAGATGCCGACCTGCTGGTAGGCCGCCATCACCAGGCCCGAGCAGTCGAAGGAGCTGGGCCCGTCGGCCCCCCAGACGTACGGCTTGAGCTGCTGCGTGAGCGCCCAGCGGGCGGCCTGGGCGGCCTTGCCGCTGCCGACGATCGGCAGGTTGACGCGCTGCGCCCGCGTACCGGGCCGGCCGGCCTCGCCGAGCGCCCGGCTGAACAAGTTGCTCTCGACCTTGGTGACCAGCTTGGTGATCTTGTTGCGCTTGGTCTCGAGTTCGGTGACCAGCTTCTGGACCTCGTCGATGCGCGTCTTGGCGCCCGCCCTGGCCCGCTCGGCGGCCTCCCTGGCCTTGGCGACCTGGTTGACCTCCTCGCCCTGCTGCTGCCCGAGGATGTACATGGTGGCCGCGCGGTCGAGGAACGAGTCGGCGTCGACGGAGCCGGTGAACGGCAGCAGGGGGTTCAGGCCGCCGGTGATGTAGGCGTTCTGGGCCAGCAGCGCGGCCTTGGCGCGCTTGGCCTCGAGGTCGGCCTCGCTGCCCGACAACGTCTTCTGGGCGGCGGCGGCGGCCTTCTGGGCGGTCTTGAGCTTCTCGCGGTGGCCGTTGAACTGCTCGGTCAGCGTCTCGATCTCGGTGTGCATCTTCTCGACCTGCTTGGCCAGGTCCTGGAGCGACGGTTTGGGGTCCGCGGACGCCGGGCCGACGGGGGCGGCGATCAGCAGCGCGGCGAGTGTGAGACTCACCACACCGCTGAGGCGGCGTGACCGCTGCGCCCTTTCACGAGGACGGGCGCGCGTGCCCGCCGGCTTTCCCCCGCGCTCGCGCGTGCGCTTCACCAATCGAGCCCCTCTCATCGACGCCTACCGGGTTAGCTGACGGGTTCGGGCCTGAGCAGCCCTACCGAACGTCTCGGATTCACCCCGATTGGCGGCGATTGGCAGGTCGCCGCCGGCGGGTCCCCGGCTCCCCTCGCGGGGATTGGGCGTGTTCCCCGCGCGCGACACGCGGGGAACATCGTCGCTGGACACTAATGCACTCCGAGTTCGTGCTCAACCGGAACTGCCGAGTTCATAGAGGTTTCACAACCGAAGGGTCACAAGGTGATCTCGTGCCCTGCCGTGCGGATCGGTCTTTATGTCCGCATCGCCGAAGCTTCCGCCACCTGCGGAACCCGCGCGCATATGACCACCACATGTAACAAGATGGGCCGAGACATGGGAGTTAGGGCTGAGCCGTAATGACATCTGTACCCTGGATAGCCATGGAGCAGGTGGCCGAACTGACAGCGCCCGAGGGCGGGCCGGAGACCGCGGTGGTGGTCCGGCGTGCCCGCACGCCCGACGTGCGGGCGATCAGGCGTCTGGTCGACACCTACGCGGGGGCGGGGCCGCGACTCCTTGAGAAGGCCACGGTGACCCTGTACGAGGACGTACAGGAGTTCTGGGTGGCCGAACGGGGCGGGCAGATCGCCGGCTGCGGCGCGCTCCACGTGCTCTGGGAGGACCTCGCGGAGGTCCGCACCGTGGCCGTGGATCCCGAGTGCCGCGGCACGGGCGTCGGCCATCGGATCGTCTCAGCACTGATACAGCAGGCGAAGGATCTGGGTCTGCGGCGTGTATTCTGTCTAACTTTTGAGGTCGATTTCTTCGCGAGGCTGGGGTTCCGCCCGATTCAGGGCACGCCGGTCTCACCGGAGGTCTACGCCGAACTCCTGGCCTCGTACGACGAGGGTGTCGCGGAGTTCCTCGATCTGGAACACGTCAAACCGAACACCCTGGGCAACACCCGCATGCTGCTCCATCTGACATCGGGTGACGCAGACCTCGACCAGATGGAAAGGTGATTGTTGATTCCTATGTCGATACGTTGGGCAGCACGAGCATGTGTCCTGACACGTGCCACATGCGCACTCGAAGCGAGGTGACACGGTGAGCACCGGACAGCCGCCGTATCCACAGGACGAATCCGGCGAGAATTCTGCGCCTGGCACTCACTACGGGCAGCAGAACCCGGGACGCCACCCTGGCGAGCCCGACCCCGACGCCACTGTGATCGGCTATCGGGCGGACGACGCCTACGGTCAGGGCTACGGCCAGCAGAGTCAGCAGCAGGGCCAGCAGCAGGGTTACGGCCAGCAGCAGTACGGCCAGCCCCAGCAGGGTTACGGCCAGCAGCAGCAGTCCCAGCCCGGCTACGGCCAGCAGCAGTACGGCCAGCAGCCGGACTACGGTCAGCAGCAGGGTTACGGTCAGCAGGGTTACGGCCAGCAGCCGCAGTCGGGCCAGCAGCCCCAGTACGGGCAGCAGCCGGACTACGGTCAGCAGGGTTACGGCCAGCAGCCGCAGTCGGGCCAGCAGCAGTACGGCCAGGCCCAGCAGGGCTACGGTCAGCAGCCGCAGTCGCAGCCCGGCTATGGCCAGCAGCCGCAGTCCCAGCCGGACTACGGCCAGCAGGGCCAGTACGGTCAGGCGCAGCAGGGTTACGGCCAGCAGCCGGACTACGGCCAGCAACAGGGTTACGGCCAGCAGGGCTACGGCCAGCAGCCGCAGTCTGGCCAGCAGCCCCAGTACGGGCAGCAGCAGGACTACGGCCAGCAGCCCCAGTCCCAGCCCGGCTACGGCCAGGCCCAGCAGGACTACGGTCAGCAGTCGCAGCCCGGTTACGGCCAGCAGCCGCAGTCCCAGCCGGACTACGGTCAGCAGGGTCAGTACGGTCAGGCGCAGCAGGGTTACGGCCAGCAGCCGGACTACGGCCAGCAGGGCTACGGACAGCAGCAGCAGTCCCAGCCCGGCTACGCCCAGCCCGGTTACGGCCAGCAGCCCGGCTACGACCAGCAGCAGTACGGCCAGCAGGGCTACGGCCAGCAGCCGCAGCAGTACGGGCAGGGCGGCTACGGCCAGCCCGGGTACGGCCAGCCCCAGCAGGGCTACGGCCAGCCGATCGGCGTCCAGCCGCCCGGGGCCCCCGCGCCGCTGGCGGAGTGGTGGCAGCGCCTGGTGGCGAGGATCATCGACGGTGTCATCTTCGGCATCGTGATGGGCGTGGTTTCGCTGGCCCTGACCCCGCTGTACCCGTCGTACAGCTCGATCACCGGCATCACCAGCGGCCTGACCTTCGGGATCCTGTACTACCTCGCCGTCTCGATCGTCGTGACCGCCATCTACGTGGCCTACGACTTCTTCCTGGTCAAGCTGAAGGGCCAGACGGTCGGCAAGATGGTCATGGGCATCAAGGTCGTGCAGGTGGGCGGGCCCGTTCAGCCCGAGGGCCTGGCCAACGACGTGTCGCTCAAGCGGGCGCTCGTGACGGTGGGCGGCTACCTCTTCTACTGGGTGCCCCTCGTCGGCACGCTGCTCACGGGCGTCCTCTACGCCCTCAACGGCGCCTCCCAGCTCTGGGACAAGCCGTTGCAGCAGACCTTCGCGGACAAGTTCGCGAAGACGCTGGTGGTGAAGATCAAGTAGTCTTCCGCCTACGAGACATAGGGGCCGGCCTCGCCGGCCCCTATGTTTTGTGCGCGGACCTGTACCACAATTGTGGTCAGCGACCAGAGCCCCCGATCCGATGACGTGAGGTGGGAGTTATGGCCGGGACGGCCCCGTGGCCGGACAGGCTGCCCGCGGAATGGTGGGAACGCCTCGGCGCCCGGCTGATTGAAGCGCTCGTCTTCGGGGTCTTCTATTACATTCTGTTCATCGTCCTATGGGGCTTCTTCCGAACTGTCGGGATGCTCGAGGTCTTCGGCGGGCGGCTGGCGGGCGTCTTCGCGTGGCTCGTGGCGGGGCTGGCTTATGCCGGCTACGACTGGTGGGCGCATTCCCGGCGCGGGCGGACGTTCGGTAAGGCGATCATGAGGATTCACCTGGCGCCGGAGGGCGCGTCGCGCCGGGTTCTGCTCAAACGGGCCCTGGTCTATCCCGCGCCTGTGATGCTCATGGGCATTCCGGTCGTCAATCTGGTGGCGGGAATGCTGCTGTTCGGGGTCGGGTTGCTGATCCTGATCGACAAGCCGCTGGAGCGGGGGCCGCACGACCGCTTGGCCGGAACACGGGTCGTAAAAGATCTTCGCTGAGCCATCCGTACCTGGGGCGATGTCTTTTCGCAAAATTTTCGCATGATCCGGTAAGGAGCCTGGAGAGACTGGCATTAGGCTATGGGGCGTCCGGGTTGCCGGATGTTGGCGCCCCTGCGACACGCAGGGCATCTGTGTGCCGCTATGGTCGGATGCGGGTGGTTGTCGCCTGCGTGTCACATGAGGGGAGCGGTGCTCCCCGTGGTCACGCTCCCAGCGCTTAATGCGCCCCGAAACCCCGGTAGCCGTGGAGGCGAGGACGAATGGAAGCCCTAACAGACGTATTGTCAGCGCTCATCCCCCCGGTGGTGGTGGGGGGCGCCTTCATCTTTGGCGTCGTGAAGCTGGTCCGATCCGAGGCGCTGGGAGGCCGGCGAAACCGCGAGGATCCGGTCGACCCCCAGAACTGATCGGCCACTCAGCCGAATCCCCGTAGCGCTGAATTGTCTCCACGCCTTTCCGGGTATATGTTTGGGCAGGCGAATGAAACAATGCTCCGCGAAAGGATTGCGTACATGGCCAAGCAGATCCAGGAGATTCTCATCGATGACCTCGATGGGGGCGAGGCCAATGAGACGGTCAGCTTCGCTATTGACGGCTCCTCCTATGAGATTGACCTCAGCGACCTTAACGCGAAGAAGCTGAGGGACGCTCTCACGCCTTTCGTGCAGCACGCGCGCAGGGCAGGTGCCGTGTCCACGCGCCGCCGCGGTCGTGGCGGCAACCGCGCGATGAGCCGCGAGAAGAGCTCCGAGATCCGGCAGTGGGCCAAGGCTCACGGCATGCCGGTCAGCGAGCGCGGCCGCATCGCCTCCACCGTCGTGGAGAAGTACGAAGCCGCTCACTAAGGGGCCGGCTCTCGACCATGCGCTTATGATGTTCGCCTTGGACCCCGGCGGCCGCCATAGGCGCATGATCGTTACTGCGGCGTCCCCGAAAGCGGGCCGTCGCGGAAGATGATCTCCTTGAGCGCCCAAATGCGGGCGTTTAGGGCACACGCGTTCCGTCCTCGCCCCCGGCGCCGCCATATGAGCGGGCGCCGGGCGCGTGGAAAGCCCTGTGGGGGCGGCCATACCTCATTCCGCGTACGCCAGGCGCGTACGGACCGGCCGGCCGCCCCCCATCAACTTGTGGCAGGGCTTGTACGGCGGGCATTCCCTTCGCGTGACGGCCGGCGCCGCGCTCATGGAACGGGCCATGCGAAATCGTGGGAGTGCGGTTAACTCCCGCGACCTCCTTCACTCGCTGTAACGCTAAAGCGGCGTCATGGCCGACGCGCTGTCATCGAAAACCTTGTCGCTCGCGGCTGTGCGGAGTCCCGATAACCTTGCTTCCGATCAAGGGGTGCAGCCGGGCATAACCGGCAAGTATGAGCATCCCTCGCACAATGGTCGCTTCTGCCGGTATCCACGCACAATGCCCCCTCCGGCGCGGAGATCGTGATTGGCTCCGTGCAAGGGGCGTCTGATGGTGCGGGGGAACGCCTCCGGTAACCCGGCTGACCGGATGGCGGGCATTACCGATTACCGTCGGTGCCGGATACGCGCGAAGCCCGCGGCCGTCGAGCTTTCGAGCCTTCGGGAGCACATCGTCGCAGGACGCGCGCCGGGCCGGATCCGCCGGGCCGGGTCACTGAATCGTGAGGAGCGAAGAGGTTGTTCGAGAGGCTCACCGACCGGGCGCGGCGGGTGGTCATCCTGTCCCAGGAAGAGGCCAGGACCCTTAACCACGGCCACATCGGCACCGAGCACGTCCTCCTCGGTCTGCTCCGCGAGGGCGAGGCCGTGGCCGCCAAGGTCCTGGAGAGCCTGGGCGTCGGCCTGGAGGGCGCGCGCGGGAAGGTGGCGGAACTGCGCGGCCGGGGCGAGACGGCCCCCACCGGGCACCTCCCGTTCACCACGCGGGCCGCGAAGGTCCTCGAACTGTCGAACACCGAGGCGGCCGAGCGCGGCGTCGAGCACATCGGCACCGAGCACCTCCTGCTCGCGCTCCTCCGGGAGGGCACGGGCACGGGCGTCCAGGTGCTGACCGGGCTGGGGGTCGAGCCGGTCAGGGCCGGGCAGGCCGTCGAGGAACTGCTGCGGAAGTACCGGCCGGCGGGCCCCTGAATTCCGCCCTTTGCCCGTGGTAGGCGGTCCGTGCCGCGTTGTGCTCAAGGCGTAGAGCGCTCACTTGGCCTTGCTTCGCATCGCGACATAGGATGATTTCGCAACAGGACGTGGCATCCGAGATGCAAGGGGCGAGGTGGCATCCCCACGCCGGCTCCGCGCCAGGCGTCCGGTGGGCGATCCGTGTGGGTCCGCATACGCCGTGGACGGCAATTCGCAGACGTTTCCTTGAAGCGTCCTAAACATCGTTCGCTTGCGGCGTATCGGGAACACGTCACCCCCGAACAGTAGTTGGATGGAGGGTGAACGCCCTGCTCTCGGGGAACGTCTCTGTTATAGAGCGTGTCAGCGGCAGTGGGCACGGTTCGCCGAGCCAGGGCTAGCATGCGGGAGGACGGGACCGGATTTACCGGCCTGACTGACCGCTCTGTGAGGAGCGACGAGATGTTCGAGAGGTTCACCGACCGAGCGAGGCGTGTTGTCGTCTTGGCCCAAGAAGAGGCCAGGATGCTCAACCACAACTACATCGGCACTGAGCACATTCTTCTTGGTTTGATCCACGAGGGTGAGGGCGTGGCGGCCAAGGCTCTGGAGAGCCTGGGCATCAGCCTTGAGGGTGTGCGCCAGCAGGTCGAGGAGATCATCGGCCAGGGCCAGTCGGCTCCGTCGGGGCACATTCCGTTCACCCCGCGGGCCAAGAAGGTCCTCGAGCTGTCGCTCCGTGAGGCTTTGCAACTGGGTCACAACTACATCGGCACCGAGCACATCCTGCTCGGGCTCATCCGTGAGGGTGAGGGTGTCGCGGCCCAGGTGCTGGTCAAGCTTGGAGCTGATCTCAACCGTGTGCGGCAGCAGGTCATCCAGTTGCTCCACGGTTACCAGGGCAAGGAGCCGGCCGCGGCGGGTGGCCCGCAGGAGTCGGCCCCGTCCACCTCCCTGGTGCTCGACCAGTTCGGCCGCAACCTGACCCAGGCGGCCCGCGAGGGCAAGCTTGACCCGGTCATCGGCCGTGAGAAGGAGATCGAGCGGGTCATGCAGGTCCTGTCCCGCAGGACCAAGAACAACCCCGTTCTCATCGGCGAGCCCGGCGTCGGCAAGACCGCCGTCGTCGAGGGCCTGTCGCAGAAGATCGTCAGGGGCGAGGTGCCCGAGACGCTGAAGGACAAGCAGCTCTACACGCTTGACCTCGGCGCCCTGGTCGCCGGCTCCCGCTACCGCGGTGACTTCGAAGAGCGCCTGAAGAAGGTGCTGAAGGAGATCCGCACGCGCGGCGACATCATCCTGTTCATCGACGAGCTGCACACGCTCGTGGGTGCGGGCGCCGCCGAGGGCGCGATCGACGCCGCCAGCATCCTCAAGCCGATGCTGGCCCGCGGTGAGCTGCAGACGATCGGCGCGACGACGCTCGACGAGTACCGCAAGTACCTGGAGAAGGACGCGGCCCTCGAGCGCCGCTTCCAGCCGATCCAGGTGGCCGAGCCCTCACTCAGCCACACGATCGAGATCCTCAAGGGCCTGCGCGACCGCTACGAGGCCCACCACCGCGTGTCCATCACCGACGACGCGCTGGTGGCCGCCGCGCAGCTCGCCGACCGCTACATCAGCGACCGCTACCTGCCCGACAAGGCGATCGACCTCATCGACGAGGCCGGCTCCCGGATGCGCATCCGCAGGATGACCGCTCCGCCGGACCTGCGCGAGTACGACGAGAAGATCGCCAACGTGCGTCGCGACAAGGAGTCCGCGATCGACGCGCAGGACTTCGAGAAGGCCGCTGCCCTCCGCGACCAGGAGAAGCAGCTCCAGCTCAAGCGCGAGCGGCGGGAGAAGGAGTGGAAGGCCGGCGACATGGACGTCGTGGCCGAGGTCACCCAGGAGCTCATCGCCGAGGTCCTGGCGACCGCCACCGGCATCCCGGTCTTCAAGCTGACCGAGGAGGAGTCGCAGCGCCTGCTCCGCATGGAGGACGAGCTCCACAAGCGGATCATCGGCCAGGACGACGCCATCAAGGGCCTGTCGCGCTCGATCCGGCGTACCCGCGCCGGTCTGAAGGACCCGCGCCGTCCCGGCGGCTCGTTCATCTTCGCCGGCCCGTCCGGCGTCGGTAAGACCGAGCTGTCCAAGGCTCTGGCGGAGTTCCTCTTCGGTGACGAAGACGCGCTGATCAGCCTGGACATGTCGGAGTTCATGGAGAAGCACACCGTCTCCAGGCTGTTCGGCTCGCCTCCCGGCTACGTCGGCTACGAGGAGGGCGGCCAGCTCACCGAGAAGGTGCGGCGCAAGCCGTTCTCCGTGGTCCTGTTCGACGAGATCGAGAAGGCCCACCCCGACATCTTCAACTCGCTGCTGCAGATCCTGGAAGACGGTCGCCTGACCGACGCCCAGGGCCGCGTGGTCGACTTCAAGAACACGGTCATCATCATGACCACCAACCTCGGCACCCGCGACATCTCCAAGGGCATCGGGGTCGGGTTCGCGAAGTCCAACGACACCGAGTCCAACTACGAGCGGATGAAGGCCAAGGTCCAGGAGGAGCTCAAGCAGCACTTCCGGCCCGAGTTCCTCAACCGTGTCGACGACATCGTGGTCTTCCACCAGCTCACGCCGAACGAGATCATCAAGATCGTCGATCTGATGCTCGCCCAGGTGGACTCCAGGCTGAAGGACCGCGACATGGGGCTCGACGTCTCGCCCGAGGCCAAGCAGCTCCTCGCCGACCGTGGCTACGACCCCGTCATGGGCGCCCGGCCGCTGCGTCGTACGATCCAGCGTGAGCTGGAGGACTCGCTGTCGGAGAAGATCCTCTACGGCGAGCTCCGGCCCGGACAGGTCGTGAAGGTGGCCGTGGAGGGTGAGGGCGACAACGCCACGTTCACCTTCAAGGGCGAGACCATCTCGCAGGTCCCCGACTCGGCCGCCGCGATCGCCGCGCCGATCCAGCACTGAGCGCTGGGCCGCCGCCGAACTCCGGCCCGCCGCCGGGCTCCGGACCGATGCAGAACCTCGGTCCGGGCCGGCGGCAGGTCAGGGCGGACGACAGGCCCGAGCCGGTGATAGGCCCGGGTCGGTGGTAAGCCCTTCCGGTTGTAGGGCCGCGCCGGTGGTAAGCCCGAGCTGACGAGAAGCCCCCGTGTGAGCATGCTCACACGGGGGCTTTCGCATGTGCCGAGATCACTTTCGCCGAGTGCGTCACACCCGGAAGGGCCGTCACGTCTTACTCGTGGAGGGGACCACGAGGGTTCCCCCGGCGGCTTCCGGCGCGCTGCGGCGGTCCGCGGCTCGGCCGAAGGGGGTGTGGGCGGGGTTGAGGACGCTCCTGCGGGCCTGTCACACGTTCCGGGCCACCTGGGGTCCCCGGTCGCCTGTTGGTCGCTTTGCGGGGCGATGGGCGATTCGTGGTCGGCTCACGGACGGAGATGCGGAGAAGTGAGACGGTTGCCGTCGTTGCGTAATTGTTGGATGTGCGGGTATCCCGCCACCGCGAGTAGTACTACACTGCGTAGAGCTTCGCCAAGTCTCACGCATGTGAGCCACAAGAGCGCGTCCCCAAGCTGGGGGCCTGCTCCCTGGGGAGTAGTGAGAAGTCAACTCGGGGCGGACGCGCGTACCACTCGCGAGCCGACATGCTCACATGGTTCGCACGTCCGAGGCGGGCCACGGGAAACACGAGCAAGCCCTGGAGGAAACCGATGCGCCTGCGTCACGCTGACGGAACGCTCGTTCACCTCGCCTACAACGCAGGCGTCCACCCCGCTGAGGATCTGGAGAACCTCATCGCGCACCTCACCCGGTACGCGGTCCCGGTGCGCAAGCGGCTGGGCGTGGAGCGCATGGGCATCGGGCTGTGGTTGTCCCCGGGCGTGGCCGACCATCTCACGGCCGACCGCATCGAGCTCGTACGCCTGCGCCGCTCCCTGGAGGAGCGCGGCCTGGAGGTCGTGAGCCTGAACGGCACCGGCGGCCGTAACCAGGAGGTCCCCGGTCCCGACTGGGCCAAGCCCGAGCGGTATCGCTACACGATGGCGCTGGCCAAGATCCTGGCCTTCCTGCTGCCGGAGGACGTACGGTTCGGCAGCATCTCGACCATCCCGATCGGCTGGCGTCGCGACTGGCCTGCCGACCTGCACACCATCGCCACCCGCCGGCTGGAGCGGCTGGCCCGCGAGCTGCGCGGCATCTACAGCACGACCGGCAAGACGATCAGGGTCGGGTTCGAGCCGTGGCCCGGCTGCGTGCTGGAGACGACCGAGCAGGCGCTGGAGCGGGTGTGCGGGATCGACTCCGAGCACCTGGGCGTCTGCCTGGACGCCTGTCACCTCGCCTGCGACGCCGGGGAGCCGGGCGCGGCGCTGAAGGGCCTGGCCGAGGCCGGTGCGCCCGTGGTCAAGCTCGGACACGTGCACAACCACACGGGAGACACCCCGGGCACGGGGGCCGTGCTGCAGGACACGCTGACGGCCATGCTGTCGGGCGCGGTGAGCGGCAGCGCGCACATCGAGGTCGAGACCCACAACCTGACCGTTCCCGGGCGGGCCAAGGGGCCGGGGGCGCTGGTGTCACTCCTGGCCGAGGAGCTGGCGTGGGCGCGGACGAACCTGACCAGCCTGGGGCTGCAACTGGCCGCCTGAGCCCCTCCGGCGGCCCGGGGCGGTCAGAGGTTGCCGAACCAGCCGGGCGTGTCCAGCCGCCACGGGTTGCCCGGCGTCATCCTGCGCAGGTCTGACTCCAGTTCCCGCAGCCGGTCCGCACCGAGTTCGGCCGCCCAGCGGGCGCGCAGGTCGTCGAAGACGCGGGCCGAGCGGTCGAGGGCGTCCATCCCGTACGCGGTGAGCCGGACGATCTTGCGCCGGCTGTCGGCCGGGTCCGTCGTGCGTTCGACGTAGCCGACGCGCTCCAGCGTGTCGATGGTCTTGCCCGCCGCCTGCTTGGAGACGCCCAGCGTGCGGCCCAGCTCGACGGCCGTGGTGCCGTCGGGGCCGATCGCCTGCATGACGAACCCGTGCATGGGCCTGATGTCCGGATGGCCCTGCTGGTGGAGCTCGGTGTGCAACTCGTCGATCAGCATCCTGAACGCGAGCAGCAGGCGTAGCGGAAGCTCGAAGCCGGGCACGTAGCTTGACACGATAGACAACCTGGTTAACTATATGGACAACGTAGTTGCCTATCTTAGGGGGTGAGCGGGCGTGACCGTCATACGTGACGCCGAGGCGCGGCGATCGGAGACCCCGGGCGGGGTCATGACGACATTCGCCTCGCCGGCGCAGGGAGGGGCCTCACGGTCCCTGTGGCAGGTCGAGGCCCGGCCGGGCGCCGTGGGGCCCGTGCACGACTTCGACAGCGAGCAGGTGTGGACCTGGGTGGCCGGGGCGGCGACCGTGGAACTGGGCGGGGAGCGGCACACCGTCGCCGCCGGCGACACCGTCGTCATGCCCGCCGGCACGGTGCGGCGGGTGCTGGCCGACCCCGCGGCCGGCTACACCGCCGTCGTCACCGCGCCGGCCGGCGCCAGGGCCCTCGGTCCGGACGGCGCGGATCTCGGCGTCCCGCCGTGGATCGTGTGAGCACCGCGTGAGGGAGATGTCCGTCGTCCCGGGAGCCGCTGCCCGCCGGGTCGAGACCCCGAACGGGGTCATGACCACCCTCGCCTCCCCGACGCAGGGGGCGGCCGGGCAGGCCGTCTGGCGGGTGGACGCCAGGCCGGGCATGGCGGGGCCGTCGCACGCCTTCGACACCGAGGTGGTGTGGACCTGGCTCGACGGGGCCGCCGTGGTCGAACTGGGCGGTGAGCGTTACGAGGTGGGCGCGGGCGACACGATGGTGCTGCCCGCGGAGGTGAGCAGGCGGATGTTCGCCGACCCCGAGCGCGGGTTCGTCTCGATCGTGGCGGCCCCGGCCGGCGCCCGGGTGTACAACCCGGGCGGCGTTCCGGAGCCGGACGCCTGCGACCTGGCACCGAAGGGCGCAGAGCGGCTCGTGCCGCCCTGGGTACGCTGAGCCTCCAGGCTCAGGAGTGGGGCAGCCGGTAGGTGCCGTCGTCGAGAGCCTCGGCCAGGCCGTCGGCCACCAGGCCGTCGAGGGCGCGCTCGCGCTGCACCGCGTCGTCCCACACCGCGTCGAGCGCCGCCTTCGGCACCGGGCCGTGGGCCTCACGCAGCACCTCCAGCAGGCGGCCCCGGCACTGGCGGTCGGTGCCCGCGTACGTCTGGCCCCTGCGCGCGGGCCCGGCGTGCGGCGGCTTGCCCGCCAGCCGCCAGGCGCACACGTGGGTGATCGGGCAGTCGGCACAGCGTGGGGAACGGGCCGTGCACACCAGCGCGCCCAGCTCCATCACCGCCACACCCCAGCGGGCCGCGCCCAGCTCGGGCAGCAGGCTCTCCGCCAGCCGCCGCTCGGCCGCCGACGTGGCGTTGGGCGGGTACTCCTCCGCGCGGACCGCCCGCGCGAACACCCTCCTGACGTTGGTGTCCAGCACCGCGTGCCGGCCGCCGTAGGCGAAGCTCGCGACGGCGGCGGCGGTGTACTCGCCGATGCCCGGCAGGGCCAGCAGCGTCGCGTGGTCGGACGGCACCTCGCCGCCGTGCTCCTCGGTGATCGCCCTGGCGCACGCGTGCAGGCGCAGCGCGCGGCGCGGGTAACCGAGCCGGCCCCAGTGGCGTACGGCCTCGCCGGGCGGCTCGGCGGCCAGGTGCGCGGGAGTGGGCCAGCGCTCCATCCACTCGTGCCAGATCGGCAGGACGCGGACGACCGGGGTCTGCTGGAGCATGATCTCGCTCACCAGCACCCCCCACGGGGTCGCGTCGGTCGTCCGCCAGGGCAGGTCTCTGGCGTTGTCCTCGTACCAGTCCAGTACGGGGGTGTGCAGGAGTTTCGGCTCAACCACGGGGCCAAGCGTATTAGGAGTTGACCTCCCCTCCCCCCGTGAACGAGGACGGTCTCCTTGCGGTTATCTGATGACAGCGCCCGGCGTGTCGTCACTCTACGTCGAAGGTTGCTCACGATCCTTGGTGTATGGACCCCGAGACGATGCGTGGCGACGGCGGCGACATCTACTGGCGGCGCCGGATGAGCGTGCTGGTGGCGGTGCTCGTCGTGGTGGCCGTTGTGGCGTGGGCGTGTTCCAGTGGCGGCAGCGGCCCGGAACGCAGCTCCAGCGCGCAGTCCTCACCCAGCGTCAGTGCCGGTACCAGTGCCACCCCGGCCACCGATCCGCTGCTGGCCGGCCTGCGTACGCTCGCCATGGGCACCGCCAGCCCCTCGCC
>NZ_SSXE01000010.1 GCF_021699195.1 Nonomuraea sp. MG754425
GTCGAGGGGGCATCCCGTGGCCCGGTGCGCCACCCCATGCGCCAGGCTGCTGGGACGGGGGTCGCGGCGGCTGCGGAGGGTATGCCATGCCCCCCATTGTGCTGTAGCTCATTACCATCCGCCTCAATTGCCGCACTAAGTGTCACATCGGACAGACCCCGTGCCGGGCGATGCTTTGGTCGGCAGGCACCGACCAAGGTCTGATGCCCGGTCCCACGGCCCGTCCGTAGCTTCGGCTCATGACGGAAGTGCGTACGCGGCCCGCCACCAGGGTCCACGAGATCGACGTGGTGCGCGGGTTCGCGCTCGCGGGCATCCTGGTGGCCAACATCGGCTTCTTCTCCCACCCCGGCTACGCCATGAACGGCGCCATGACCCTCCCCGACGGGCCGGTGGCCTCGGCGGTCACCGCGCTCGTGCTGACCAAGTTCTACATCGTCTTCTCGTTCCTGTTCGGCTACTCGTTCACCCTCCAGACGCGCTCGGCCGAGCAGGCGGGCGCGAGCGTGCGGGCCAGGATGGTGCGCCGGTGCCTCGCGCTGTTCGCGATCGGCCTGGCGCACGGGATCCTGCTGTGGGTCGGCGACATCCTCACCCTGTACGCCGCACTCGGCCTCATCCTGCTCGCGCTGCGCGGCCTGCGGCCGAGGACGGCCGTCGTGATCGGCTCGGTCATCGTCGGCGTGCTGACCCTGCTGATGGCGGGGCTGGCGGCGCTGTCCACCCTCGACCCGTCGGCCGGACAGGCCGCACCGCCCGACGCGGGGGCCGCCGCCCGCGCGCTGTCGCTGGCCACCGGCGGGCCGCTCGACTTCCTCACCCTGCAACTGGAGCTCTACCCGGGCCTCGTCTCGATGATCTGGATCTTCCAGGGGCCGATGGCGCTGGCCATGTTCCTGTTCGGGCTCGCGGCGGGCAAGGCCCGGCTGCTGGAGGAGACCGGGCGGTGGTGGCGGCTGGCGCCGCGCATGCAGTGGATCGGGTTCGGTCTCGGGCTGCCGGGCGGCGTCCTGCTCGCGGTGACGGCCGCCCGGCCCGGCGTGTGGGAGCTGACCGGCCTGGCGGTGAGCACGGTCACCTCGGTGCCGCTGGCCGCCGCGTACGTGGTGACGCTGCTGCGGGTGGTCCGCCGCCTGCCCGCCGTGGGCCGCGCGCTGGCCCCGGCCGGCCGGGTGGCGGCCTCCAACTACGTCGGGCAGTCGGTGCTGTGCTGCCTGGTCTTCACCGGGTACGGCCTGGCGCTGGCGGGCCGGCTGTCGCCGCTCGCCGTGATGGGCGTGGCCCTGGCGATCTACCTGCTGCTGCTCTGGCTGAGCGCGCTCTGGCTGCGCACCCACCGCTACGGGCCGGTCGAGTACGTCCTGCGCCGCGTCACCAACCTCGCCTAGTCCGCGCCGGGAGGAGCGTCCAGCGTGATAGGGCCGAGGTCGGCGGCGGTCCGGGCCAGGGCGCGGACGGCGGGGTGGTCGGTGCCGGACGGCCAGATCAGGGCGAACCGGAGAGCGGGGGCGTCGTGAAGGGGGACGAAGACGATGCCGGGAGGGCGGTTGTAGCGGGCGGCGATCTCGCCCAGCGGGTGCACGCAGTGCCCGGCGGCGACCAGGGCGAGGATCTCGTGGAAGGTACGCGCGATGGGCCCCCGGGGGACGCGACGGCCGAGTGGCGTACGGAACGGGACCATGGACGCGACCCAGTAGTCGGGAGCGCCGGGCCCGAGGTCGATGACGTGGTTGTCGGCGAGGTCCTCCAGGGAGGCGCTGCCGCGTTCGGCTAGCGGATGGCCGGCGGCCACCGCCAGCACCCGGCCGCTGGTGAGCACGGTGGGGCCGACGGTGAGGTCCGGCTCAGTCACCGGCAACCACAGCACGTGCCCGTCGGCGTCGCCGGTGCGCAGCGCGGCGAACGGGTCGCCGCCGGTGACCTCGCTGAACCGGACGTCGCCGCCGGGGTGGCGGGCGCGGAAGGCGTCCACGAGCGGTTGCAGTTCGTGCCCGGCGTGGCCGAACACGCCCAGCCGGAGGGTGCGGCCCGCGCTCAGGCCCGCCGCCTGGGCGCGGGCCAGCCCCTCCTGCAGCAGGTCGTAAGCCTGCCGCAGGTCTTCGCGGAGCCGCCGGCCGATGGGGGTCAGCGCCACGCGCCGGCTGGTGCGCTCGAACAGCGCCGCGCCGATGCGCCGCTCCTGTTTGCTGATCGCCTGGCTGACCCGCGCCTGGGAGACGTGAAGCCGTTCGGCGGTACGGCCGAAGTGCAGTTCCTCGGCGAGCGTCAGGAAGATTTCGATGTCCCGTAGCTCCACGAATAACCCCCATGTTATGGATCGCCCCACGAACCTTACATTGTTCGGCCTCTGACCTGCGCTGATGATGGACACGTGGCCACCGGGACGGTGGTCACGCACCCCAGGGACACATCGACAAGGCAGGGATACCGATGAGCGACATGCAGGCCGTCGCCGACCGCGTCGAGATCGAGGCGCTGCGCGGCGAGCTCACCGACGCGGTGATGATGCGTGACTACGACCGCCTCGCCTCCCTGTTCACCCCCGACGCCGCCATGCGGTGGCCGCACATCGGCAAGGAGTTCCTCGGCCGGGACGAGATCCGCGAAGGGATCAGGTGGGGCCAGGGGCTCTGGGAGTTCTTCGTGCAGAACGTCCACCCCGGCACCGTCCGGATCGACGGCGACACCGCGACCGGCCGCGCCTACATCCAGGAGTTCGGCCGGATGCGCGACGGCGGCTCGCATCTGAACTTCGCCCTCTACCACGACCGCTACCGGCGCACCCGCGACGGGTGGAGGTTCGCCGAGCGCGTCTACGAGGTCAGGTACCTCGACTCCACGCCGCTCGCGGGCTCGCCGCCTGATCCCATGAGTATCCAGGAGAGTCCAGCATGACCACCACCATCGTGCTCAGCGACCTGACCGGCGACTACACCCTCGACCTGGCCCGCACCCGGATCGGCTTCGTCGCCCGGCACACCATCGGCCCCGAGGTCCGGGGACGGTTCGACCGCTTCGAGGGCCACGCGCGGCTGGACGGCGCCGACCCGGCCAGGTCGGACGTCCGGCTCACCGTCCAGACCGAGAGCATCTCGACCGGCAACCCGCAGCGCGACGAGTACCTGCGTGCCAAGTACCTGAACCGCGCCGAGCACCCGGCCATCACCTTCACCTCTAGCGAGGTGCGGCAGACCGGCGCGACCGCCTTCGAGCTCACGGGGGACCTGACCATCCGCGGCGTGCGCAAGCCGATCACCGTGCACCTCGAACTGACGTCCGCGGAGCACGACCCGTCGGGCGGCCTCCGGCTCCGGCTCAAGGGCGGCGCCACGATCGACCGCAAGGACTGGGGCGTGCACTGGGCTGCCGCCGCCGGCCTGGTCGCCAGGAAGGTGGCGCTGGAGTTCGACGTGGCGGCACTCAGGAAGCCCTGACCGGCCCCGCTCCGCGAAGAGAAGGAGAGATCGACCATGATCCTGGTCACCGGCGCCTCAGGGAATGTCGGCGCCGACATCGTCGGCCAGCTCGTGGCGGCGGCTGGGCAGGTCGAGCCGGACGTGACCGACGGGGCCATGGTCTTCGAGAGCGTGCGGCGGGCCAGGGAGCGCTCCGGCCGGCCGGCCGGCTAGGCCGCGCCGGCGCAGCGGCGGTAGCGGCCGGGGGCGACGCCGTACTCGCGCTTGAAGGCGGTGCCGAAGGCGAACTCCGACATGTAGCCCACCCGCTCGGCCACCTCGGCCACCGACACGTCGGACTCGCGCAACATGCGGGCCGCGCTCGCCAGCCGCCACCAGGTCAGGTACGCCAGCGGCGGCTGCCCGACCAGCGCCGAGAAGCGGCGGGCGAACCCGGCGCGCGACAGGCCCGCGTGGTTGCCGAGCGACTCGACCGTCCAGCGGTGGCCGGGGTCGGAGTGGATGGCGTTGAGCGCGCGGCCGATGGCCGGGTCGGCCAGCGCGGCGGACCAGCCGGACAGCGTGCACGGCTCGTCGTCCGCCTCGAACCAGGCCCGCAGGATGTAGAGCTGCAACATGTCGAGCAGGGACGACACGATGGTGTCCGCCCCGGGACGCGGATCGCCGATCTCGCCGGTCAGCAGCTCGACGGCGGCCCGCAGCGCCGGGTGGGAGCCGAGCGTCGCGGGCAGGTGGATGAGGCCGGGCAGCTCGGCCAGGATCGGGTGGATCCGGTCGGCGTCGAGCCGGTAGCCGCAGGAGAGGATGACGGTCTCGGCCCCGGCGCCGTCGAAGCCGGCCGAGGCGTACAGGCCGGAGTGCAGGGTGCAGGCCGACTCCGTCAGCGGGCGGGCGGGATCGTCGGCCAGCCCGAACGCGTCGCCGTGCGGCAGGAACACCACGTCGCCCATGTTCAGCCGGACGGGCTCGCCGTCGCCGGGAAGCAGCCAGCAGGACCCGCGCAGCACCACGTGGAAGACCGCGGACCCGGGCGCGGCGGGGAAGCGCTGGCCCCAGGGAGCGCGCCAGGAGACGCGGGCGGAGGTGGGGCGGCCGGTCCGCATGAACGCGACCACGTCGCTCAGCACGTCCATGAAGGTGAGTCTAACGCCTGAGACGATGACGTATAAAACTGGGACAGCAGCGCATTCAGTATCTCAGCCATGCCTTCTACGGTGGTTCGAGTAACCGAACGACCCTTGAGGGAGCACTCATGCTGAAGGTGGGCATCATTCTGGGCAGCACCCGCCCCGGACGCAACGGCGAGGCGGTGGCCCACTGGGTCCGCGACCTGGCGGCCAAGCGAGGCGACGCCGAGTACGAGATCGTCGATCTGAAGGACTACGAGCTGGGCAACATCGACGAGCCGGAGCACCCCGCCACGGGCAACTACCAGCACGAGCACACCAAGCGCTGGTCGGCCAAGATCTCGTCCCTGGACGCGTTCGTCATCGTGACCCCCGAGTACAACAACTCGTACCCGGGCGCGCTGAAGAACGCCCTCGACTTCCTGTACGGCGAGTGGAACAACAAGGTGGCCGGATTCGTCGGCTACGGCGTGGACGGCGCGCCGCGGGCCATCTCGCACCTGCGTCACGTGCTCGGCCTGCTCAGCGTGGCCACCGTGTCGAACCAGGTCGGGCTGTCGATCCACACCGACTTCACGGACGGCTTCGCGCCCGCCGCCATGCACGAGGACCGGCTGAACGGCGTCCTCGACCAGATCCTCGCCTGGGGCTCGGCCCTCCAGCCGCTGCGCGGCTGAACAAGCAGGTATTTATCCCCGTACGTCGCCCTCTGGGAGAGCATGATCCTGGAAACGGGCGGCCGGAAACCGTTGGAACGGCCCGTGCGCCAGGTCACCGCGACCCCCGCCGGGCCGAGCGCGGTCACGCTGCGGGGCGGCGCCCTGCTCGGCGGGCACCTCTGCCGCCGGAGGGCTCATACCCCTCGGGGGCCGGGTCGCCTCGGAGGCTCCGGAGTCAGGCGCACTCCGCGACGATGGCGCCGATCCGCTGGGCGGTGCCGAAGTCGGCGGTGAGCCGGTTCTTGGCGACGGCGAACGCCACGCCGGTGGCGGCGTCGGCGCACGCGTAGGCGCCTCCGCTGCCCGCCCAGCCGAAGACGGTCGGCGTGTCACCGGGATCGGTGCCCAGGCGGCCGATCGCGTACCCGCTCGACAACACCGCGCGGTTGCCGAACACCCGGTCCACGTCGTCCACGACCGGCGTGCTCAGCTCGCGGAGCCGGTCGGCGGAGATCAGCCGGACGCCGTCCACGGGGCCGAGGAGCGCGGCGTACATGCGGGCCGCGGCCCGCGCGGTGAACTGCCCCGTCGCCGGGACGGCGGCCGACAGCACGTCGGCCCGGTTCCCGAACGCCGCCGTCGGCCGCACCCCGTGCGGCGCGACCGCGAGCGCGGGCGAACCCTCCGGAGCGTCGGCGTACCCGGGGACGTCTTCGAGCCGGGCGAGCCGCCCCACCTCGGCCCGGGGCACGCCGAGGAACAACTCGCCCGCCGCCTTCAGCGGGGCGGCCACCTCGTCCGCGAACGCCCGCGCGACGGGCACACCGGTGACCCGCCGCACGATCTCGCCGACGATGTGGCCGAAGGTGTAGGCGTGGTAGCCGGTCCCGTGGCCCGGCTCCCACCACGGCCGGGCGCCGGCGATCAGCGCGCACATCCCGTCCCAGTCGCACAGGTCCTCGGGGGTGACGTCCGACGGCAGTCCGGGCACGCCCGTGGAGTGCGTCAGGGCGTCCCGCACCGTGGCGGCGTGCTTGCCGTGCGCGCCGAACTCCGGCCAGCTCTCCGCGATCGGCGCGTCGAGGTCGAGCACGCCGCGGTCCGCGAGCACGTGCGCGAGGGCCGCCGTCAGGCCCTTGCCCGCCGAGAAGACGTGGAAGGGGGTGCCGGGTGTCACCGGCCGGCCGGTGACGGGGTCGGCCGACCCGGCCACCACGTCGGCGACCTGCGCGCCGTGCCGGTAGACGGCGATCTGCAGCCCGCGCTCGGCCCCGGAGCCCACGAGTTCGTCGGCCGCGTCCTGGAGCCGCCGCTGCAACACGCTCAGCGTTTCCGGCCGAGTCCGGCCAGCACGTTGTAGTGGGTCAGATTCTGGCGGATGAGGTCGTCGGGCTCGCTGCGCCACTCGGCCAGCGGCACGAGACCGGGCTCGACGAGTTCCAGGTCGCCGAAGTACGACGCGATCTCCGCCCGGGTGCGCCAGCGGCCCGTCCCCAGGTTCTCGTTGAAGTTCCGCTCCGCCTCGACAGCGATCTTGGACGCCTCGGGGTGCTCGTCGCCGGGATCGTGGAAGTGCACGATGGCCAGGTGGCTGCCGGGCGCGAGGACCGAGCGGAAGCGGGCCATCACGCCATCGGGGTCCTCGTCGTCGTTGACGTGGTGCAGGACGGAGACGAACAGCAGCCCGAGCGGCCGGCTGAGGTCCAGCGACCGCAGCACCTCCGGGTGCTCCAGGATGTCGGCGGGCCGGCGGACGTCGCCCGGCACGACCGTGGTGACGTCGTTCGTGGCGAGCAGCGCCCGGCCGTGCGCGAGCACGATCGGATCGTTGTCCACATAGACCACGCGGGCCTCCGGCGCGATCGCCTGGGCGATCTCGTGTACGTTGCCCTGCGTGGGGAGCCCCGAGCCGACATCGAGGAACTGCCGGATCCCGGCCTCGGCCACCATGTGCCGGACGGCCCGGCGCAGGAAGGCCCGGTTCGCCCGGCCCGCCTCGCGCGCGTCGGGGGCGATCTTCAGGGCTTCCTCGGCCACCTTGCGGTCGGCCTCGAAATTGTCCTTGCCGCCGAGGAAATAGTCGTACACGCGAGCGATGCTGGGTCTGGTGGGATCGATCCCGGGTGGTGCCCATTCCTTCGGGGAGTCGCCCTGCTCCGAGATCCGATTGTTCTCACCCATGGCACGGATCGTAGCGTTGAATGCCGGGAGTGCCGAAGCAGTTGATCTATGAGAAGCATGTCGGAGTTTGCGGGGATCCGGCGGTCGAGCTCTTCACCGTGCTCACCGCCGATCCGCCCGTCCGGGACCCGCTGCTGGTGATCCACGGCGGGCCCGACTGGGACCACACCTACCTCCGCGACCCTCTGCTCGGCCTCGCAGACCACCGCGACCTGATCTTTCCCGACCTGCGGGGCTGCGGGCGATCCAGCCGGGGCCTGCCGGACGGCCATTACACCCCGGACGCCGCGACGGACGACCTCGTCGCCCTGCTCGACGTGCTCGGCGTGGCCAGGGCCGACGTGCTCGGGTTCTCCTACGGTGGCCTGCTCGCGCAGCGGCTGGCGCTGGCCGCGCCCGGTCGGGTGCGGCGGCTCGTGATCGCCTCCAGCGCTGTGCTGCCCGTGCCCGCGGACGCGTTCGCCGGCTGGGCGGAACGCGACCGCCGCACCGCCGCCGAGACCGCCCTCTGGTCCAGCATGGCGCCCTCGGGCGCGGCGGCGTGCGGCTCGGCACTGTCCGGGGCGGTGGCGCCAGGGGCGGTGCCGTCCGGGGTCGAGTTGACGCGGGCGGCGGCGTTCGCCGGGGCCGAGGCGAACGTCTGGCGTCCGGAGGCGCTCGACGACTACCGCGAACGCCTCGCCCACGTGCGCTTCTCGGCCGAGTGGCTGCGGCCGTGGCGCGCGGGAACCCTGCCACCGGCCCGCCCGGACGACGCCGCCGGCCGCCTGGCCGCGCTCGGCGTGCCGATCCTGCTGCTGCACGGCAGGCAGGACATGACGTTCCCGGCGGTGCTGGCCGAGCGGGCCGCGCGCCTGATCCCGTCCGCCAGTGCCGTGCTCCTCGACGAGGCCGGTCACATGGCGCACGTGGACCGGCCGGGCCCATGGCTGGAGGCCGTGTCCACCTTCCTGAGACGATCTCTCCCAGCCTTTCCGCACGACGACCCGTACGACGACGAGGAGGAGCATCGAGCATGACCAACGCACTGCCGGTCACCCTGGACGACGTCCACGACGCCGCCGCCCGGTTGAAGGGCGTCGCCCACCGCACGCCCGTCCTGCGCTCGCGCACCCTGGACGCCCTGGTCGGCGCCGAGGTCTTCGTCAAGTGCGAGAACTTCCAGCGCGTCGGGGCGTTCAAGTTCCGCGGGGCCTACAACGCCGTCTCCCGCCTCACACCGGGGCAACTGGCCAGGGGCATCGCCGCCTACTCCTCCGGCAACCACGCCCAGGCCGTCGCCCTGGCGGCGCGCGAACTGGGCAGCACGGCCGTGATCGTCATGCCCGAGGACGCCCCCCGCTCCAAGATGGAGGCCACCGCCGGCTACGGCGCGGAGATCGTCACCTACGACCGTTACACCGGCGACCGGGTCGCAATCGGCGAGGCGCTGGCGGCCGAGCGCGGCCTGACGCTGATCCCGCCGTACGAGCATCCGCACATCATCGCCGGTCAGGGCACCGCGGCCCTGGAGCTCATCGAGGACGTCGAGGACCTGGACGCGCTGGTCGTCGCGGTCGGCGGCGGCGGCCTCATCGCGGGCAGCGCCACGGCGGCCAAGGGCCTGCTGCCCCGGATCCGGGTGATCGGCGTCGAGCCGGAGGCGGGCGACGACACCCGGCGCTCGCTCGCGGCGGGGGAGCGGGTGTCCGTCCCCATCCCGCGCACGATCGCGGACGGTCTGGCCGCCGAGATCCCGGGCGAGCTGACCTTCTCGGTCAACCGGCGTCTGGTGGACGAGATCGTCCTGGCCGGCGAGGACGACATCCGCGCGGCCATGCGCTTCGCCTTCGAACGCATGAAGATCGTCATCGAGCCCAGCGGCGCGACCTCGCTGGCCGCGCTGCTGTCCGCCCGGGTCCCGGACCTGCCGCGCCGGGTCGGCCTGATCATCTCCGGCGGCAACATCGACACCCGCCGCTTCACCGAACTCTGCGGTCCATGACGCGCGCCCGGGTCCGGCGGCTCCCCGACCTCTGACGGAGCCGCCGCTGCCCGGCCGCCCGCTCCGGACGTCCGACGGAGCCGCCGCCCGGCCCGGCGGCCGGCTCCCGACGTCCGGCCGGATCGCCGCGATCCGGCCGTTGATCGAGCCGCCGTGATCCGGCCGTCCGGTCGCTTCCCCGTGACGGGCTCAGTCCATCCTGGTCAGGCGGTCGAGCAGGAGGCGGCTGATGTCGCCGAGTTGCCGGAACTGCTCGGGTGTCAGCACGTCGATCAGGTGCTCGCGCACGCTGTCCACGTGGCGTGGGGCCGCCACCCGCAGCGCCTCCAGCCCCTCGTCGGTGAGCACGGCGAGCCAGCCGCGCCGGTCGCCCTCGTAGTGCTCCCTGCGCACCCAGCCGTTCTGTTCGAGCTTGTTGACCGCGTGGGAGATGCGGGAGGGCTTGGAACGGGTCTGGTGCGCCAGCTCGCTCATGCGCATGGTCCGCGCAGGGGCCTCGGACAGCAGCACCAGGAGCTCGTAGTAGGTCGCCGGCATGCCGGCGGCGGTCTGCAGGTCGCGATCGAGCCGTTCGTTGAGCAGGCGCGTGGCCTGCGCGAAGGATCGCCAGATGCGTTGTTCGTCGTCGTCCAGCCACTTCGTCACGCCGGCATCGTACTCAATTGTTGCGCGCTGAAATAAAACCGAGGTACTGTCGCGCTGAATGTTTCAGTGCTGAAATAAATCTCGCCCTCGAAGGAGCGCACCGCATGTACCCCAGCGAGCTCACCGGCTCCTACACGATCGACCCCGCGCACAGCCGCTTCGGCTTCGTGGCCCGCCATGCCATGGTCACCAAGGTGCGGGGCAGCCTGCCCGTCATCGAGGCCGTCGCCACGCTGGACGCCGCCGACCCGTCGGCTTCCAGCGTCCGCGTGGTCCTGGACGCGGCCGGCGTGGACACCGGCAACGACCAGCGTGACGAGCACCTGCGTACCCATGACTTCCTCGACGTGGCCGCCCACCCGCACATCACGTTCACCGGCACCGGGGTCAAGCATGTCGGCGGTGACAGCTTCGAGGTGACCGGCGAGCTGTCCATCCGCGGCGTGACCAGGGAGGTCACCGTCCCGCTCGACTACACCGGCTCCGCCGTCGATGTCATGGGGGCCAAGCGCGTGGGGTTCGAGGGGGGCGTGGTGATCAACCGCAAGGAGTACGGGGTGACCTTCAACGCCGTCCTGGAGACCGGCGGGGTGATGGTGTCGGAGCGGATCACGCTCGAATTCGACCTGTCCGCGGTCAAGGACGCCTGACGCCCTCGCCTGTGGGCCGGAGAGGGCGGGTCCGCCGGTCCCCTCCGGCCTCGGCATGTCTCCAGGGTGCTCCCGAACCGGCAAGGCAGGGCGGGCCACCGATGAGTTTCCGGGCCGGGCCAGGTCTACCCTTCGCACACCGCAAGCCGCGCACCCGACCAGTGAGGGATCATGAGCACGAACGCGCTACCGCCCATCGTCGACGCTGACACCTGGCAGCGTCAGCTCGACGAACTGCGTGCCCGGGAGAAGGCCGCGACCCGGGAGCTCGACGCCATCGCCGCCCAGCGCCGCCGCCTGCCCATGGTGCGGATGCCGGACTACGTCCTGGAGGGTGAGGACGGGCCGGTCCGGCTGGCGGACGTCTTCGACGGCCGGCGTCAGCTCATCGTCTACAACCACATGTGGTTCCCGGGCAAGGAGTGGCAGTGCTCGGGCTGCACCGGGTTCACCGCGCAGTTCACCCGCCTGGAGTTCCTGGACAACTGGGACGCCCGCTTCGTCATCGTCACCCAGGGTCCGATCGACGCGGCGCTCGCCTACAAACGCCGGGTCGGGAACCGGATGACCTGGTACTCCACCGCGAACAGCCCGTTCGGCGCCGATGTCGGCGCTCCGCTCGGAGGCGGCTTCGCCGTCAACGTGTTCCTGCGTGACGGCGACACCGTGTACCGCACCTGGCACACCAACGGCCGGGGCACCGAGCAGCTCACCCACACCTTCGCGCTGACCGACGTGCTGCCGTACGGGCGGCAGGAGGAGTGGCAGGACTCACCCGAGGGCTGGCCGCAGTCGCCCGCCTACAGCCGCTGGCCCAGTTCCAAGGACGTCGCCGCCGCCTACGGCCAGGACGGCGCCGGCGCGTAGCCGGGCGGCCGGGGTCACGCGGGGTTCCCGCATGACCCCGGCCTGAATCATCGCCTTTTCTGTACAAAACCGGGCATCCACCACCAGGGGTGCAGGGCTGGTGACCGTGGGATCTGTGGGCTTTGACGGGTCGTTTGTGTTTAAGGAGGTAACTGAGAGTATCTGCATGGGTACGTCTGGTTCCGTCTGAGTGCCCCAGTGAGTGGGCGTCGGATTCTGGCCGATCTATTCAGGAACGGAAACGAGAGACGTGAACACAACGATCCGGCAGTCGCGGGCGCCCCGCCGTGGGCGGCTCGCGGCAATTGCTCTGACCGGCGCGGTCGCCGGTGTCATGCTCCTTCCCTTGGGTCAGGGAATGGCCTCCGCCAGCGTGGGCTTCCCGGCCGTCGAGGCCGGCGGCCCGCCGCCGTCCAAGCCGGCCCCGGTCGTCAAGACGAGGGTCGTGCACAGGGAGAAGCCCGTCCTGCGCAACCCGCGCTGGCACCAGCCGAGAATCGACATCATCGTCGACAACCACAACCACTCGCGCAACAACAACAGGCACCACGTGCACCGGCGTCATCACGAGGACCACAAGCACGAGGAAGTCAAGTACGAGCCGGTCAGGGAGGAGCTGCAGCAGGCCGATGAGACGGCCACCGCGACCAACAACAACAACCCTTGGTGGTGGCCGGAAGAGCTGAGCTGAGCTGAGCTCTGAGGTCGTGGAGGGCCGGCGCGGTCCGGACCTCCACGACCCCGCCCCCCAGGCGCGTCACACAGTCGTCTCGAAGCTCTGTGTCCCGATGACGCGCAGCAGGTCGAGCTTCTCCCGCGCGTCGGTGCCCTCCGTGGGCAGGAACACCAGCACCTTGAGATCCTCCTCGGGGGTGAACAGCACCTCGCACGTCAGGTGCAGCATCCCGACCTCCGGATGCAGCAGCCGCTTACGGTCGAAACGGCGCACCGCGACCTCGTGCCGCTCCCACAACTCGCGGAACTCCGCGCTGCGCTTCAGCAGTCCGTGCACCAGATTCCGCACGTCGTCGTCGCCGGCCCGCCGCGAGTACGTCGCCCGCAGATCGCCGACGTGCGCGGCCGAGTGGCGCGGCCAGTCCTCCTCGGGGAACCGGGTCCGGACGGCCGGCTCGGTGAACCACCGCCACGTGATCTGGCGGGTGCCGCCGGCACTGTGCGCCAGCGGGCCCATCACGGCGTCGGCGAGGGCGTTGTGCCACAACACCTCGTGCAGGTCGGTGCAGATCGAGACCGGGACGTCGGTCAGCCGCTCGGCCATGCTGATCAGACCGGGCCGGATGTGCCGGCCGGCCCGGCGCTTCGGCGGCGTCAGCCCGGCCAGGTGGAACAGGTGGTCGCGCTCGTCGAGGTCGCAGCGGAGCGCGCGGGCCAGGGCGGCCACGATCGACTCGGACGGGTTCGCGCCGCGCCCCTGCTCCAGCCGGGCGTAGTAGTCGCCGGACATGCCGGCGAGCTGCGCCACCTCGTCCCGCCGCAGGCCGGGTGTGCGCCGTCGTACGCCGTCGGGCAGGCCGACGTCGGCGGGGCGCAGCAGCTCGCGGCGGCGGCGCAGGAAGTCGGCGAGTCCGGCGCGGTCGATCACGTCCAGGAGTCTACGGACCGCGCGCGGGCCCCAACCAGGACCAGGCAGTCCCTGGATGGGCCGTACCTGGTCCGGCCGTCCGGGGGCGCGCACAGTGGAGGCATGACAACGTTGACCGACCTCGGCACCCGGCGGCTCGGCCGCACCGGCCCCCTCGTCTCCTCGCCCGGCCTCGGCTGCATGGGCCTGTCCGGCGCGTACGGCCCCGTGGACGAGGACGAAGGCGTGCGCGTCCTGCACGCGTACCTGGACGCCGGCGGCACCCTGCTGGACACCGGCGACTTCTACGGCTCAGGGCACAACGAGACGCTGATCCGGCGGGCGTTGCGGGAGCGCGACCGCGACGAGGTCGTGCTCTCCGTCAAGTTCGGCGCGCTGCGCGGGCCCACCGGGCGGCCCGCCGGGATCGACGCCCGCCCCGCCGCCGTGCGGAACTTCCTGACCTACTCGTTGCAGCGACTCGGCACCGACTACGTCGACGTCTACCGTCCGGCCCGGCTCGACCCGTCCGTGCCGATCGAGGAGACCGTCGGCGCGATCAACGAGCTGGTCGAGCAGGGCTACGTGCGCCACATCGGCCTCAGCGAGGTCGGCGCGCGGACCATCCGCCGGGCCGCGGCCGTCGCGCCGATCTGCGACGTGCAGCTCGAGTACTCGCTGCTCAGCCGCGGCATCGAGGACGAGATCCGGCCCGCCTGCCGCGAACTCGGCATCGGCGTCACCGCCTACGGGGTGTTGTCGCGCGGCCTGATCGGCGGCAGCGGGGAACTCGGCGGGGCGCGGGCCGTCCTGCCGCGCTTCCAGGGCGCCGACCGCGAGCACAACGTCGCCCTCGTGGCGCGGCTGGCGGAGCTCGCCGCGGCGAAGGACGCCTCCGTGGCGCAACTGGCGATCGCCTGGGTGGCGGCGCAGGGCGAGGACATCGTGCCGGTCGTCGGCGCGCGGCGGCCGGACCAGGTGGCCACGCTCGTCGGCAGCGGCCGCGTCTCGCTCAGCCCCGAGGAACTCGCCCGCATCGACGAGCTCATCCCGCCCGGCGCGGCCCGCGGCGACCGTTACCCCCGCCAGGGCATGGCCGATCTGGACAGCGAACGCTGAGCCCCGCCCCGCCGGAGCCACCCGGTCACGCCGCCGCCTTGGCGACCGAGCCCGACGCGGCCCGCGACCGGGTGACGGGCCGCCGCCGGACCGGCATCCCGAGCGTCGGGTTGGCGACGCCCCAGGCGGCGCTCTTGCAGATCAGCTCCTTGTAGGCGGTGGCGAGCCGGCCGGTCAGGACCGCGGGGCGGGACCGGTCGTCGTCGGTGACGTACTGGATCAGCCCCTCCCTGCGGCCCAGCGAGACGCACTGCATGAAGTAGCCCACCGACCCGTTCGGGACCTTGCCGCCGGTCAGGCGGGCCGCGATCGCGTCGGCGGCCTGGTACGAGGTCGGAATGCCCGAGGCGCACGACATCCGCAGCGGCCCGCCGCCCTTGCCCATGGCCAGGGCCGCGTCACCGATGGCGTACACGTCGGGGTGCGAGACCGAGCGCATGGTCCCGTCGACCACGATCTGGCCGGTGGCGCCGACCTCCAGGTCGCTCGCACTCGCGATCGGGTGGACCGCGAACCCGGCGCTCCACAAGGTGACCGCGGACGGGACGGTCCGGCCGTCGGCCAGGGTGACGCGGTCGGCCTCGACGCCGGTGACGGTGGCCTTCTCGTGCACGGTGATCCCGAGCCCGGTGAAGACCTTGCGCAGGTGGCGGCGGCCCTTGGGGGAGAGCCAGTCGCCGAACTCGCCGCCGGCGGCGATGGCGACGGTGAGGTCCGGGCGGGCCTCGGCGATCTCGGACGCGGCCTCCACGCCGGTGAGGCCGCCGCCGACGACGGTCACGGTCTGCCCGGCCCCGAGCCCGGCCAGGCGCTCGCGCAGCCGCAGCGCGCCCGGCCGGCTCGCGATCTCGTAGGCGTGCTCGGTGGTCCCGGGGACGTCCTGGGTGTTCCAGCCGCTGCCGAGGGCGTAGACGAGGGTGTCGTAGGCGAGCTCCTCCCCGTCGACGGTGACGGTCTTGCGGCCGACGTCGACACGGGTGACCCGGCCCAGCCGCAGCTCGACGCCGGTGCCCGCGAACATCTCGCTGAACGGCCGGCGCCTGAGGTCCTGGCCGGTCGCGACCTGGTGCATGCGGACGCGTTCCACGAAGTCGGGCTCGGCGTTGACGAGGGTGATGGAGACCTCCTCGGGACGCAGCCGCTTGGCGAGACGGCCTGCGGCGGCCGCTCCGGTGTACCCGGCTCCGAGGACGATCACGCGGTGCTTCATGTGCCTGCTCCTGTCTTGGCTGGTTTCGCCCCTTGAACCGGATGGCTCACCGTTTCCTGACAGGAACGGGATGTGAGACACGTCACATCCCGTTCAGTAGGCGTCGACCAGCGGCTCCCCGTGCTCGACGGTCGCCCACAGCTCGGTCGCGCGGGCGAGCTTGTCGGGGTTGACCTGGGTACGGATCGCGGTGATGCCGTCGGCGGTCACCTCCATGCACATGACGCCGACCACCCGGCCGTCCAGGACGGCCACGAGGGCGGGCTCGCCGTTGGCGACCCAGGCGTGGATGGCGACCGCGCCGCCGAGCGCCGCGCGCTTGGCGGCGGTGGGCTTGAACTGGCCGCGCAGGAACTTCGCGACCTCGATCGCGCCCTCGACCACCCTGGCACTGGCCGGGACCTTGCCGCCGCCGTCACCGATCGCGACGGCGGAGGTGGTGAGCAGGCGCACGAGCGGCTCGGTACGGCCGCTGGTGGCCGCCGCCAGGAACTCCTCGACGATGCGCCGGGCGGCGGCGTCGTCGATCTCGGTGCGGGTCCTGCCGTCGGCGACGTGCTTCTTGGCACGGTGGAAGATCTGCTGGCTGGCGGCCTCGGTGAGGTCGAGGATCGCGGCGATCTCCCGGTGCGGGTAGTCGAACGCCTCCCGCAGCACGTAGACCGCCCGCTCATTGGGGGACAGGCGCTCCAGGAGGGTGAGGACCGCGTACGAGACCGATTCGCGCTGCTCGGCGGTGTCGGCCGGGCCGAGCATCGGGTCGCCGGCGAGCAGCGGCTCGGGCAGCCACCGGCCCACGTAGGTCTCGCGGCGGGCCCGCGCCGAGGAGAGCTGGTTGAGGCACAGGTTGGTGAGGACCTTGGTGAGCCAGGCTTCCGGCACGTCGATGGCCTCGACGTCGGCGGCCTGCCAGCGCAGGAACGTCTCCTGCACGACGTCTTCGGCCTCCGCCGCCGAGCCGAGCAGGCGGTAGGCGATGGCCTCGAGCCTCGGCCGGCAGGCGACGAACCGGCCGACGTCGTCCGTGGTCAGCGACATGGCCTGATCCTAGCCGCGCGGCCCGGATCGGCGGAGCGCGGGTTCGCGACTCCCGGCGGCCCCCGGCGGTCGCCGCGTTCACCCTCGCGTCAGGTCTGGTTCACACATTATTCCCAGCTTCGTGCTGTCCGATGTGGGCTGACCATGTGCTGACGAAAGGAGGGACATGCTGCGAAGGTTCCGCAAACCAGCCGTTTCCGCAGCCGGCGGCGACACTCAGCCGGCGCCCGGCACCGGGACGGACGACGACCAGGGCCACCGGCTCCGGGCTCCGAGCAAGCTGCACGCCTTCAACCGGTACGAGATCAAGTACCTCGTGGACGCGACCGAGGCGCTCGCGCTCCGGGAGGAGATCGAGCAGCGGCTGGATCGCGACCGTCACAGCGGTGACCAGGGCTACGGCATCTGGAGCGTGTACTACGACACCCGGCAACTGCGTTTCTACTGGGAGAAGATCGAGGGCCTGAAGTTCCGCAGGAAGCTGCGGGTGCGCCACTACGGCGACCGGTTCGCCGTGGACGACGGCACGCCGGTGTTCGTCGAGATCAAGCAGCGGGTCAACCGGGTCACGCAGAAGCGCCGGGTGCGCCTGCCGTACCGGGACGCGCTGCGCCTGTGCGACGGCCGCCAGATGGTCGAGCACGAGCCTTCCCAGAGCGCCTTCCTGGAGGAGGTGCTCGACCTCGTCCTGCGCCTGGACCTGCGGGCCGTCGCGATGACCGGGTACCAGCGACACGCCTACCTGGGCCGCAACGCCGACGTGGGCCTACGGGTCACCTTCGACCAGCGCATCCGCGGCCGTGACCGGGACTTCCACCTCGGCGCGGACACCGACAACCGGCTCATCGTCCCCGCCCGCAAGGCCATCGTGGAGGTCAAGGCCAACGAGCGGGTGCCGTACTGGCTGACCGACCTCACCGCCAAACGGAACCTGCAGGTCGTGCGGGTCTCCAAGTACTGCCAGAGCGTGGAGGCCCACGGCCTGGCCCCGCGTTCGATCTTCCACGTTCCCGACCACGATCTCGACGCCGACCGGCCGACGCCGGCGCTGGAGGCATGACCCCATGGACTTCTCATTCCAGGATCTTTCCGGCACGTTCAGCGTGGCCGACATCGCCATCGCGATGTCGCTGTCGTTCGTGCTCAGCGCGATGATCGGCTGGGTGTACCGGGCGACGCATCGCAACGTGTCCTACAGCCAGTCGTACGTGCAGACGCTGGTCATCCTGGGCATGCTGATCTCGCTGATCATGCTGGTGGTCGGCTCGAACATCGCCCGCGCCTTCGCCCTGGTCGGAGCCCTGTCGGTGGTCCGGTTCCGGAACGCCATCAAGGAGACCCGTGACGTCGGGTTCATCTTCCTGGTGATGGGCGTCGGGATGGCCGTCGGCACCCGCTTCTACGTGCTGGGCGTCGTCGCCGCGGTGGCGATCTCGCTGATCATCATGGTCATGCACCGGTTCAACTGGTTCCAGCTCAACGTGCGCCGTCAGGTGGTCAAGGTGCAGGTCCCGTCGGACGAGGACTTCACCGCGTCGATCCAGGACGTGCTCATCCGGCACACCGACGAGTTCGAGCTGGTCAGCATGGAGTCGATCCGGGCGGGCGCGCTCACCGAGCTGATGTACACCGTCAAGATCAAGAAGGGCAGCGAGCCCGCGGACCTCATCGGCGCGCTGCGCGAGCGCAACCACGGCCAGTCGGTCACCGTCCTGACCGGGTACGACCAGACGGACCTGTAGGCCCGGCAGATGGCGCAGCCCAAGCAGTTCAAGCATCGCATCCCGGTCAGACTCCGGCACAACTGGAAGCTGGTCGCGCTGTGCGTGGCCTTCCTGGCGGCGTGCTGGGGCGTGTTCGGCAGCGGGACCATCCGCCCGTACGTCACCACCGCCCAGGCCGCCGAAGCCAAGACCGTCACCACGAACCTGACCGGCACCAAGGACCTGTTCGACGCCTCCGTGGCGCACGAGGTGAAGCTCACCTTCACCGACCAGGCGTACGAGGACATGCTGAACGAGTACTTCAAGGAAGGGGAGAAGAAGTACGTCGAGGCCGACCTGACCATCGACGGCACCCGCATCCCCAGCGTCGGCGTCCGCCTCAAGGGCAACTCCACCCTGATGGGGCTGACCTGGAAGGGCCAGTCCAAGCAGCGGGCCGTGCCGGGCGGCGGGCGGCGGCCCGGCGGCGGCGAGCGGCCGGAAGGCATGCCGGAGGGTTTCCAGCCACCCGAAGGATTCCAGCCACCCGAAGGATTCCAGCCACCCGAAGGATTCCAGCCGCCGGAAGGATTCCAGCCGCCTGGAGATGGCCAGCAGCAGGCCGGGCAGCCCCAGGCCGGGCAGCCGCAGGGGAACGGCGGGCCGCCCGGAGGCGGCGGCATGTTCGGCTCGTCGCTCAAGGCCGAGGAGCCGGAGAACCTGCCGTGGCTGATCAGCTTCGACGAGTTCGTCGAGGGCCGCCGCTACCAGAACCACAGCCAGGTGGCCGTCCGTCCGGCCGCGATGGGCTCGACGACGATGCTGAACGAGGCGCTCGGCATCGCGCTGGTCGGCGCCGCCGGCGAGCCGACCCAGCGCTCCGCCTACAGCTCCTTCACCGTCAACGACCGCGTCTCCACCCCGCGCCTGGTGGTGGAGTACCTGGACGAGGGCTACGCGGAGAGTCTCGGCGACGGTGTGCTGTACAAGTCGCTGGCCAGCGGCTCCTTCACCTACAAGGGTGAGGACCAGACCGAGTACACCACCGACTTCAAGCAGATCAACAAGATCGGTGGCAAGGACCTGCAAGCGGTCATCGACCTGGTCAAATGGGCGAACGAGGCTACCGACACCGAATTCGCCGAGGGCCTCGCCGACCGCCTGGACGTGGAGTCGTTCGCCCGTTACCTGGCCCTGCAGCACATGATGGTCAACTTCGACGACATGGCCGGGCCCGGCAAGAACTACTACCTGTGGTACGACTCGGGCACCAGGAAGTTCAAGGTCATCACCTGGGACCTCAACCTCGCCTTCAACGGCGACGCCAAGAGCGGCGTGAACGACACGATCGGGATGGGCGGCTTCGGCCGGGGACGCGCCCAGCCGACCCAGGGCCAGGATCAGCAGGGCCAGGATCAGCAGGGCCAGGATCAGCAGGGCCAGGATCAGCCACCGCAGGGTTTCGCACCGCCTGAGGGTGGCGGGCAGGGACGTCCGGAGGGCGGCGGCGGCATGATGCGCATGGGCCATCCCCTGAAGGAGAAGTTCCTCAAGAACGCCACCTTCAAGAAGCTCTACGAGGAGCAGTACCGCGCCCTGTACGCCAAGCTCCTGGCCGACGGCACCGCCTCCGGCCTGCTCGACAACCTCGTCACCGCCTACAAGCTGAACGACAAGGCCGACACCGCCAAGATCGAGGAAGAGGCGAAGACGCTGCGCACGTTCCTGCAGACCCGGACCGAGACGCTGGGCTCCGACCAGGCGATCAGCGGCTCCTGACACCTTCGCCGGCGCGGGTTCTCCGGGCATGCTCCTGGAGAACCCGCCCTCGCCGACGGCGCACCCGCCGGACACCTGTTTCCTCCTGACGGGCGCGGTCGCACGCGTCGGGCCGAGGCGGGGTGGTGTCAAGAATGTTGCGGTCGCTCCGACTACCGGTGAGAGGGCCGCCGGATCGCGCGGCGGAGCCCTCTGGAACCGCGTGCGATGCGAAGGAGCAGACATGTCGCGCAACATCGAGACCGTCCACACCTACCTGGACGGCTTCCGCAAGAACGACCACGAGCAGATCCTGTCCTGCCTGACCGACGACATCGAGTGGACCGTCTTCGGCTCCTACAACCTGACCGGCAAGGTCGCCTACGACGCGGCCATCGACGGCCCGCCCGAGCTCGTCAACCCTCCGCACCTGGAGGTCGTGCGCATGGTCGAGCAGGACGATGTCGTCATGGCGGAACTCACCGGGTCGGTGCGGCGGGCCGCGGGCGGCGAGTTGCGCATGTCCATGGCGGAGGTGTTCGTCATGCGGGACGGCAAGATCGCCGAACGCCGTGCCTGGGTCGTCGAACTGAAGGAGAACCACTTCCGGTGACCCGGGGAGCGGAACTCGACCGAGGACGGTCCGGGGCCGCACCCCGGGCCGTCCGGCGTCTCAGGTGAGAGCAGGTCCCAGGGAGCGGCGGAGGCGGGGAATCCGGTGCCGACGCCCCACAACTCCGCGCAGCGCCCCTCATCCTCTCCAGCCGAGTCCGCCGGAGGCTCGCGGCTAGTCCGACGTCCCGGACAGGTAGTCGGCCATGGCGCCGGCCAGATCCAGGCCGGGCACCTCGTCGTCGAGCCAGGCGAACTGGCCGGCCGGGTCCATCTTCAGGAAGTGGTGCTCACCCGCCCGATCGACCGCGATGTCGATCGCGCCGTAGGCGAGGCCGAAGGAGTCCATCAGCCGCCTGAGCCCCTTCTCCGTCTCGTCCGGAAGCGGCACCCGGGTGTAGCGGGCGGTTCCGGGGAAGCCGCGCGAGTCGGCCGGTGGCCCGCCTTCGTCGTCCGTGTCGTCCACGCGGACGGTGAAGAACTTCCCGCCGATGACGGTGATCCGCAGCTCGTACGCCTTGTCGATCAGCTCCTGGAAGACGCACGGCGAATAGCGCAACCGGGACAGGACGTCCGGCGAAAGGTCGTGCGGGACGATGGTGGGCAGCCCGCGCGGCCGGCCGCCGGGCCCGTGGGGCAGGCCGCTGTCGAGCGTCTGGTAGACGATGGGCGTGCCGCACTCCCGGTGGAAGCGCGGAACCTCCTCCGGATCGTTGGTGATGAGCGTCTTCGGGATGCGCAGCCCAGCTTCCCGCGCGACCTTCAACTGGAGCGGTTTGTAGCGGGCTCGCAGCTCGACGGCCGGAAGGTTCACCCATCGTGCGGGAAACGCGGTGAAGATCCCGCCCACGGCATGGGCGCTCTCCTTCACCGCACACTCCCGGTGGGCCTGCTGCGGCGCCGGGTCGGTGGTGAAGGGCGCCGGCCGCCGGTACCAGACGGAGGTGACCGCTTCGAGGCGGACCGAGCGGCGGCCGTAGGTCGAGTCCACGAGTGTCGTGTGCCAGCCGGTGCCGGTGGACCTGGTGGTCAGCGTGGAGCTGCGCGGGAAGCGGCTCGTGTCGTACCGGAAGACTCGTACACCGCGTTCGTTGAGTATCCGCACGACGCAGTCGGCGGTGACATCGAATTCCTGCGTCAGGACGAGGACGATCGGGTCCGGCATTCTCAGTACCTATCGCGTGGGTGCCGCCGTGTGGGGCGGAAGAGGGGAGTCGATCGAGTTTCGCGGACGGCCGTTGCAGGGCCGGAAACCGGGCTCCCGCCACCGCTGCCATGACGGACATCGTGCGCTACGGATCGTTGACAAATGCTGAAAAGAACGTTGAATCGACTGAGTGATCGTCGATGCCCTGGGGGAACGCTCCCGGCCGGGAAGCCGGGTCGCCGTCGAGTTCCGCTTGCTGGGGAGCATCGAGGCGCACGTGAACGGACGTGCGATCGACGTCGGGCCGGCGCGGCAGCGATGCGTGCTGGCGGCGCTGCTGATGGATCCCAACCAGCCGATCCCGGCCGATCAGCTCGTGGAGCGCGTGTGGGCGGACCGCGCTCCACGCCAGGCTCGCGGCACGTTACGCACCTATCTCACCCGGCTGCGCCACGCGCTCGCCGTCACCGACGAGGTCCGGATCGCGCGCCAGGCGAGCGGATACCTGCTCACCCTGGATCCGGGGCTCGTGGACCTGCACCACTTCCATGAGCTGATCGCCGGAGCCCGGTCCGCCGAGGACCCCGCGTCGGCCATCGACCTGTTCAGCCGGGCACTGGCGCTGTGGCGCGGGGAGCCCTTCACCGAGTTGGACACCCCCTGGATCCGTCCGCTCCGGGCGGAGCTGGAGACCGAGCGGATCGGGGCCGAGCTGGATCTCGGCGACCTCCTGCTGTCCCGAGGCCGCCATGACGAACTGCTGGCCGCGCTGCACACCCGGTCGGCCGGACGGCCTCTGGACGAGCGCCTGGCGGGACAGCTCATGCTCGCCCTCTACCGCGGTGGCCGCCAGGGCGAGGCCCTCGACCGCTACCAGAGCATCCGCGACCGCCTGGCCGAGGAACTGGGCGCGGACCCGAGCCCGCCGCTGCAACGCCTGCACCAGCGGATCCTGGCCGCCGATCCGGCGCTGGAACTCCGGGTGCGCGGGCCTGAGGCGAGATCGTCGCCGATGCCGATGCCGCGGCAGCTCCCGGCGCCACCGCAACTGTTCACCGGCCGGGCCAGGGAGTTACGCGATCTCACCGCCGCGATGCAGGGCCCGTCCGGGACGTCCATGGTGACCTTCGCGATCGAGGGAACCGCCGGCATCGGCAAGACCTGGCTCGCCCTGCGCTGGGCCCATCAACAGGCCGGCCGCTTCCCCGACGGGCAACTGTACGTCGACCTGCGCGGCTTCGCCCCCGGCGGGCAACCGGTCAGCCCGGCCACGGCCATCCGGGGTTTCCTCGACGCCCTCGGCGTCGCCCCCACCGCGATCCCGGCCGATCCCGACGCGCAGGCCGCGCTCTACCGCAGCCTCGTCGCGGGCAAGCGCATGCTCGTCCTGCTGGACAACGCCGCCACCACCGGCCAGGTGGCCCCGCTGCTGCCCGGCAGCTCCACCTGCACGGTGCTGATCACCAGCCGTGACAAGCTCACCGGCCTCGTCGCCACCCAGGGCGCCCGCCCGGTCCTGCTGGACGTGCTCAGCCCGGCCGAGGCACGCGACGTGCTCACCCGCCACCTCGGCGCCGACCGGCTCACCGCCGAACCGGAGGCGGCACGGGACCTGCTGCGGTACTGCGGCGGCCTGCCGCTGGCGCTGGGCATCGTCGCGGCTCGCGTCGTCACCCATCCGGGGCTGCCGCTGTCAGGCTTCGCCGAGGAGCTCCGCGACCACTCGACCCGGCTGGACGCGCTGGACACCGGCGAGGCCGACCTCAACGTGCGGGCCGTGTTCTCCTGGTCGCGGCACGGCCTCGACGCCGCCGCGGCCGACCTGCTCGGCCTGCTCAGCCTGGCCCCCGGACCGGACATCAGCCTCATGGCCGCCGCCTCCCTGGCCGGCTCGCCGCCCGCCAGGACCGGCATGGCGCTGCGGGAACTGGACAGCGCGCACCTCATCCAGCAGCACGTGCGCGGACGCTACCGGATGCACGACCTGATCCGCGTCCACGCCTCCGAGCAGGCCCACCGCAGCCTCTCCCCGGACACGCGCACCGCCGCCCTGCGGCGGCTGGTCGACTTCTACCTGCACACCGCGTACGCGGGTGATCGGCTGTTGCAGCAGCACCGCGAGCCCATCGAGATCGGCGTCCCGGTCGCGGGCTGCCGTCCTGAGCCGCTGCAGGACCAGGCGGCTGCGCTGTCCTGGTTCGACGCGGAGCACGCCGGTCTGCTCGCGGCGCACCGGCTGGCCGCCGACCAGCACCGGCACGCCGCCGTGTGGCGGCTGGCCTGGGCGCTGCGCACCTTCCACCGGCGGCGCGGGCGCTGGCACGAGGACCTGGCCATGTGGCAGGCCGGCCTGGCCGCCGTCGAGAGTCTGGGTGACGTCGCCGTCCAGATCCAGGCCCACCGGTTTCTCGGCAACACCTGGTCCGAGCTGGGCCGCCACCCCGAAGCCCGTCACCATCTCCGGCACGCCCTGTCCCTGTCCGAACGCACCGGCGACACGGCCGCGCAGGCTCACGTGCACATGGCGCTCGGATGGGTGGAGAAGGCGGATCGCGCCGACCAGCGAGCGGTGGACCACCTGACCCGCGCCTCCGGCCTGTACCGGACCCTCGGCAACCCGGTGTGGGAGGCGGACGCGCTCAGCACCGTCGGCTGGTTCCACGCCGAGTCCGGCCAGTACGAGAAGGCGCGCGCGCACTGCGAGGCGGCACTGCGCAGCTACCGCCGGCACGCCGACCCCGAGGGCGAGGCCGACACCCTCAACAGCCTCGGCTACATCGCCCACCACACCGGCCGGCACGCCGAGGCGCTCGATCACTACGAACGGGCCCGCGCCCTGTTCCAGGACCTCGGCCACGCCTACAACGAAGCCGACACCCTCGACCGGATCGGCCACACCCAGGCGGCCCTCGAACGTCCCGGCCAGGCCCGCCACGCCTGGGGTCAGGCGCTCGACCTCTATCGGGCCCAGCGGCGGGTCACCGACGCCGAACGCGTCCAGACGCAACTCGCCGCACTGGACGGCCGCTGAACCGGGCTCGAGGATGGCGACCGCGTGGTCGAACGGCATTCCGCCCTGGACCCGAGCACCGCCCAGGGCGGTCGGCGGGTTCGGATGGTTAGTCGGAGATCCTGGCGTACTGGTAGCTGGTCTGGCCGTTCTCGTCGCCGCTGTGCTGGCGGCCGGTCATGACCTCGTAGTCGCCGGCCTTGGAGTAGCTGCTGCTTTCCTTCTGGCCGGGGCTCCAGCGGTAGGAGGTCAGCTCGACGGTGCGGCCCCACGCGCTCATGGTGGCGGTGGCGTAGCGGGTGGATCCGTTCTCGTCGCCGGAGTGCTGGCGGCCGACCAGGACGTGGTCGCCCGGGGCGGCGAAGAAGGAGTTGCTCTCCCGCTGGGAGTCGCTCCAGGTCGGCGCGCCCACCCTGACCTGCTGCCCGTCGATGAGGATCAGGCCGCAGTAGTAGGTGGTGCTGCCGTTCTCGTCGCCGGAGTGGGAGCGGCCGAGCAGGACCTGGTTCGTCGGGCAGGTGACGGGGGTGCCGGACGATTCCTTCACCGTCTGGGTGTAGCCGTCGATGATGATGATCTCCGCCGCGTGGGCCGGGGCCGCCTGCGTGATCCCGGTGAGGGTCAGGGTGAGCAGCGTGCCGGTGAGGGTGGCGAGGGTGGGGCGGATGTGACGCATGGGTTCTCCGGTATCTGTGACCATGGCTTTGCGTAGTCAAATGATTACACTACGTATCCATGATCTTGGCAATCCCGGCCGATGGTCAGGACGGGACGCCGCAGCCGGAAGGCGTAGAAGAGGAGGAACGCCAGCGCGCACACCAGAGCCTGGGCGTAGGCCGGCTCGACGCGGCCGGCGTCACGCCCGCGATGATCTTCTTGGCCAGATCGCGGCGCGGGACTCCGCGAAGTCCCGCCGCGAACGCCATGACAGCCCCCTCGCCGGGCGTCCCGAGCCTCGATGCGGTCGAGACCCGCATCTTGACGTGCTTCCCTCGACGGCCCCTGGCGAATGCGGCAAACGGTCTGAAAGGTGATTTAAAGGGATAGAGTTGGCGGCAAATCTCCCCCGCTTTGGAGAAGGTCGATGCGTAAGATCGTTCACATACGCCCCGTTGACGACACCATGGGGCACGAGGAATCGCCCCAGTGCGTGTGTGGTCCGGCGGGGCAGGAGGTCTACCTCCAGCCGAGCGACCTGGCCGTCGGCACCATCTACCGTCACCACCCGCTCGTTCCGTGCCGCGAATGGGAGGCTTCCGCCTCCTGACCCCGGGCGCGGGCGAAGGTATGCGCTCGGCCAAGAGTGCACGAACCCGCGTGTTGCCCCCGCGAACCACACATGTGACGACATAGCGTCGCGGCATGCTGGTGAAGTACGTCGCGCCGCTGTCCGGCGGGCTTCGCACACTCAGCGCCGGCGCCGCCGCGATCATCGTCCTGTGGGGGGTCAAGCAGCTCGGCGGGATCATCGGGCCGGCCTTCCTGGCGCTCACCCTGACGATCGCCGTGAGCCCCCTGCGCAACCGGTTGACGGGCTGGGCGGCGGCCCTCGTCCCGCTCGCCGTCATCCTGCTGGTGCTGGGCCTGCTCGGCGGCGCGGTGGGGATCGCCGTGGCCAGGTTCGCCGACCTCGTCCCGAAGTACGCCGACCAGTTCCAGCACCTGGTGTCCTCCGCCGCCGCCGTCCTGCACGGTCTCGGCATCGAGCAGGCCCAGATCAAGAAGGCGCTGAGCGGCATCGACGTGGGCCGGGTCGTCCAGGCGGCGCAGAGCCTGCTGGCCGGACTGACCGGGACCGCCTCGGCGGCGGTGCTGATGGTCCTGGTGCTGTACGGCATGAGCCTGGACGCCGTCACCTTCCGGCGGACGCTGGCCAGGACCGCGGCCACCCGCCCGCACCTGGTGACCGCGCTGCAGGGCTTCGCCCGTGACACCTGCCGCTACCTCGTGGTCTGCACGGTCTTCGGGCTGGTCGTGGCGGCGTTCGACACCGTGGCCCTCGTGCTGCTCGGGGTGCCGTTGCCGCTGCTGTGGGGGCTGCTGTCGTTCATCACCAACTACATCCCGAACGTCGGCTTCGTCATCGGCCTGATCCCGCCGGCCGCGCTGGCCCTGCTGGATTCCGGGGTGGCCACGATGGTCGGGGTGGTGGTGGCCTACTGCGTGCTGAACTTCCTGATCCAGTCGGTCATCCAGCCGAAGTTCACGGGGGAGTCGGCCAGGTTGTCGACCGCCGTGACCATCCTGTCCCTGCTGGTGTGGACCTGGGCGCTGGGTGCGCTCGGCGCGATCCTCGCGGTGCCGCTCAGCGCCTTCGCCCGCGCCGTGCTGATCGACGCCGACCCGGCGACCGCCTGGGCGTCCCCGCTGGTCACGGGCAAGGAAGAGGCGTGAGCCTCCCACCCGCCGAAGTATGTCCACTTATGGGATGTTCCTTGACTTTTCCGGAGCGGGCTCAGGGCAGCACGGTCGCATGGCAGATCTTCCCTTCCACGACCGGACGGACTTCGACAACGCCGAGCGCGGCTTCGTCGCCAAGCTGTCGCCAGCGGTGATCAAGGCGGCCGGCGGGAGGGTCGTCTGGAACAACGACGTCTACGACTTCCTCGACGGCGACTGCCCGAGGACGGCGCACCCGAGCCTGTGGCGACAGGCCCAGTTGTGCGCCAAGCAGGGCCTGTTCGAGGTGACCGAGGGCATCTACCAGGTGCGCGGTCTGGACCTGTCGAACATGACCATCGTCGAGGGCGAGCGCGGCGTCATCGTCATCGACCCGCTCATCTCCACCGAGTGCGCCGCCGCCGCGCTCAAGCTGTACCGGGAGCACCGGGGGGACCGCCCGGTCACCGGCCTGATCTACACCCACTCCCACGTCGACCACTTCGGCGGCGCCCGCGGTGTGACCGACGGCGCGGGCATCCCCGTCATCGCGCCCGCGCACTTCATGGAGCACGCCGTCTCCGAGAACGTCTACGCCGGCACCGCCATGAACCGGCGGGCCGCGTACATGTACGGCCAGTTCCTGCCCCCCTCGCCGGAGGGTCAGCTCGGCTGCGGCCTCGGCATGGGCACCTCGTCCGGGACCGTCTCCCTCATCCCGCCCAATCGCGACATCACCCACACCGGGCAGGAGGAGACGGTGGACGGCGTCCGCATCGTCTTCCAGCTCACGCCCGGCACCGAGGCCCCGGCCGAGATGAACTTCCTCTTCCCCGACCGCCGCGCCCTGTGCATGGCCGAGAACGCCACCCACAACCTGCACAACGTGCTCACCCTGCGCGGCGCGCTGGTCCGCGACACGCGCGTGTGGTCCCGCTACCTCACCGAGGCCATCGCCCTGTTCGCCGACCGGGCGGACGTCGCCTTCGCCTCGCACCACTGGCCCACCTGGGGCCGGGAGCACATCGTCACCTTCCTGACCCAGCAGCGCGACCTGTACGCCTACCTGCACGACCAGACCGTGCGCATGCTGAACAGCGGCATGACCGGCAGCGAGATCGCCGAGGCCATGCAACTGCCGCCCGCCCTCGAACAGGTCTGGCACACCCACGGCTACTACGGCTCGGTCAGCCACAACGTCAAGGCCATCTACCAGCGCTACCTCGGCTGGTTCGACGGCAACCCCGCCCACCTGTGGGAGCACCCGCCGGTCGAGCAGGCCCGCCGCTACGTGGAGGCGTTCGGCGGCACCTCCGCCGTGGTCGCCCTGGCCGGACGTTACGTCAAGGAGGGCGACCTGCGCTTCGCGGCCACCCTGCTCAACCACGTGGTCTTCGCCGACGAGAACGACTCCGCGGCCCGCCGCCTGCTGGCCCAGGTCTACACGCGGCTCGGCCACGGCGCCGAGAACGCCACCTGGCGCAACTTCTACCTGACCGGCGCCGCCGAGCTGACCGGCCACCCGTCGAAGGCCGCGACCGACACCGTCTCGCCCGACATGCTCAGCGCGCTCACCGCGGAGCAGGTCTTCGACTCCATCGCCATCCGCGTGGACGGCCCGCACGCCTGGAACGAGCGCTTCGCCATCGACTGGCACCTCACCGACCTGGACGAACGCCACCGGACCACGATGTCCAACGGCGCCCTGATCCACGAGACGGAACCGTCCGGCGACGGCGCCGACCTCACGCTCCGGCTGCCCCACAAGCGGCTGGTGAGCCTGCTCGACGGCGGCGACGCCGGCGGCATCGACCACGACGGCGACCTGGCCGTCCTGCGACGGCTGACCGCCGTCCTGGAGAAGCCCACAGCGGACTTCGCCATCGTCACACCCTGATCACACACCGCAAGGAGACATCGTCCATGAGCAATCTCATCGCCATCGCCTACCCGGACGTCGACACGGCCATGACCGTACGCGACCGCCTGGCGCAGATGCAGAAGGAGAACCTGATCACGCTGGAGGACGCCGCCGTCGTCGAGCGCAAGCAGGACGGCAGGATCAAGCTGCACCAGGCCACCAGCATGGCGGGCAGGGGAGCGGCCGGCGGCGCCCTGTGGGGCGGCCTGATCGGCATGCTGTTCTTCATGCCGCTGCTCGGCATGGCCCTCGGCGCGGCGGGCGGAGCCGCGGGCGGCGCCCTCACCGACGCCGGCGTCGACGACGACTTCATGCGCGAACTGGCCACCAAGCTCGAACCGGGCACCGCCGCCCTGTTCCTCCTCGTCGTGCGGAGCACCCCGGACAAGGTCATCCCGCAGATCGCCGAGCACGGCGGGCACATCATCCAGACCTCGCTCAGCCGCGAGGAGGAGGAGCAACTGCGCGCCACGGCCAAGGCCGTCAAGGCCGGCGCCTAGAGCCTGACTCCCAGGACGGGCCGGTCACCGCTGGGTCGCGGTGGCCGGCCTTTTCGCTGGACGATCATGCGGGCTCCCACAGTGGCCCGGGACCGGACGGGCATGCGGCCGGGGATCGTCGCGTCCGTGCGGCGAGCACCGATGAGTTCCGGCCCGGCCGGCGGTCATCACCCGGAATGGTCCATCCGGACCCGGCGGAGGAGCAGCACATGGTGATCGTCGCAGGGCATGTCGTCGTCGAGCCGCGGCAGCGCGAGCGCCTTCTCGCGGACTGCGCGGGCGTCGTCGAGGCGGCCCGCCGCGCGCCCGGCTGCCTGGACTTCGCCATCAGCGCGGACCTGGTGGACGCCGGCCGCGTCAACATCTTCGAGCGCTGGGAGTCGCAGCCGGCCGTCGAGGCGTTCCGCGGCAGCGGCCCCGGCGACACGCAGAGCGCCGAGATGCTCGCCGCCTCGGTAGCCGAGTACGGGGTCGCGGACGTGCGCCCGCTGACCTGAACGGAGCGCGCACGCCCGGGTCGGCGGGTGCGTAAATTCCTGGCCACCGCCGTTCCCGGGATGTGGCAGTTCGACGTGCGGATCGCCACGACAACCGAAACTCTTCACGCATTGTGATGGTTTGGGCGCTTCAGGCGACTAGCGTGTGGACCGTGTCAGGACCCAGTCGCACCGGCGACTCCCAGCCGCAGGAGCGGGAGCGCATCGTCGAGACGGCCACCCGGCTGTTCGCGTCCCTCGGCTACGACGCGACCCCGCTGCACACGATCGCCGACGCGGCCGGGATCGACGGCGACGCCATGGCCGACCTCGTGGGCGACAAGCACGACATCTACCTCAAGGTGATGGAGCGGGCATTCCTGGCCCTGAAGGCCGGCCAGGACGCGGCCTTCGCCGAGTTCACCCACGACCAGGCGGGCGTGCGCCGGCTCGCGGACCGTCACCTGGACTTCTGCGTGACCCACCCCGAGGTGCCCGAACTGTGGATACACCGGTGGCTCGGGGACGCCGCCGACGTCGCCGGGATGGAGGCCCGCTACCTCAGGCCCCTGCTCGACCGGGTCACGGACGAACTGCGGGACCTCGTCGCGCCGAACGTCGGCCTCGACGAGGCGCTGTGGAGCCTGATCTGGTGCGTCCGCGGCTTCGTCGTGGGGGGCGTGCTCGCGCCGGACGGCCAGATGCGAGGGCCGCACGACGCCCAGGCCCTGCGGCGCTTCCGTACGCACCTGCACCTGCTCGTCGATCTCATGTTCGCGCCGGGTGCGCCCCGATGACTTCTCACCCCGCCCGCTCCCGCGTCTTCCCGGTCTCGACGCGGGCGCTCGCTGGTGCCGCCGGCCGGCGGAAACGCCGTCCCAGGGCGGCGGTCGCCGTCCAGGTCGTGGCGCTCACGCGTGATGCGAACGTCCGTGCCGCGGTGAGCGTGCTCCGGACGCCGGCGGTGTCGAGGCGGTTGCCGGGGCGGTTGTCGGGAGCCCAGGCCATCGCCAGCGTGCCGCCCAGCAGGCCCAGGATCATGCCGGCCAGCAGACCGCCCAGGTTGGAGTAGACGAAGGAGGCCATCGAGAGCACCACGGCCACCAGGCCGAGGAAGATCCGCTGGGCGGGTTGCAGCCAGACGAGGATCCCCGCCACCATCATGATCAGCGCGATCAGATAGCTGGCTCCCACCGCGCCGAACGTGATGGCCGCCGACAGCGCGTCGAGAGCGAACGGCAGCCACAGCAGTTCCGCCCCCGCCGCGACGATGAACAGCCCGCCCCAGAACGGCCGCGAGCGCCGCCATGACCTCAGCGCCTTCCGCCGCCGGCCCCTGGACCGGACGCGGTCGCCGTCCGGGAGGCCGGGCCGGGATCGTCCTAGAAGCATTCCTGTTCACCCCGCACGATGTTGAGGCGCAGGTCGGGCAGGCTGAACGTGGCGGCCGTGGCGGCCCACGCGCTCAGCCGGACGTTGTGCAGGGTGACCGATCTGGCCTGGCCGCCGAAGGTGCCGGCCGGGCCCCTGCCGTCGGGCACCTCGTCCAGGGTGCTGGCGTCGCGGCCGAGTTCGAGGTCGCGGATGGAGGCGGCCGTCTGTCCGAGCGCCACGTCGATCACCAGGTCGTCGATGCTCGCCACGTTGCCGTCCCGGGCTCCGGTGAGCCGGAGCGTCACCGTGCCGACGGGGGTCTTCACCAGCGCGCTCGTGCACAGGTCGGAGACCGTGGCCCGTCGGATGCCGGCCACGATGACGGGGATGAGCCGGCCCTTCTTGGTCCGGTCCACGCCGGTGGCCAGGGTGAAGCCCTGTCCGCGCAGTTCGCCGGAGAACAGTTTGAAGCTCCGGCCCGAGACCACGAACGTGGCGCCGATGACGCCCTGAGCCGTGGCCCCGACCAGCAGCCCCGTCAGCGCCGTGACGGGGACGAGGATCCCGGCGAAGCGTTTCCAGCGCACGCGTCCCTGCTCGGCCATGATGCGGCTTCCCTTCACCTGGGTTCCCGGACTGCCACCGGAAAAGGACAGTGCGGGCTATCGCCGAGCATGAGTGATATTCGCGATTTCCGCCGAGGTACGCGCCGACCGCTACGCCACTTATGACCTCCGGTTGGAGAAATTTTCCCTGGTCGGCGCGCCGGCCAGGTGATTCCGGTGAATCGGGCAAATTATCGGATATTCCCGGAAAGGCCACGGGAGTGTGCGACGGCCCTTGACAGGAATGTGCCGGATGCGATGCTCCATGGAGAGAAAGACGGCTGATTCCGAGCGGAGGTATTCATGGCGACGGTGGTCGATTTCACCGATGCTACATTTCCCACGGCTGTGCTCAAGGCGCCGCTGCCGGTGCTGGTGTCATTCCGCGCCGAATGGTCCGCGGTGTGCAAGGCGCTGGAGCAGGAGCTGCCGAAGGTCGCCACCGAGCGGGCCGGAAAGGTCACCGTGGGCAGGCTCGACATCGACCAGAACCCGGCCACGCCTCCCCAGTACGAGGTCGACGCGATCCCGACGCTGTACCTGTTCAAGGGCGGCGCGATCGTCGCGTCCAGGATCGGCCCCGCGAGCAAGGCCAACGTGCTGGCGCTCATCGACCCGCACCTGTGATCTCATGAAGAAGATCCTCGCGGCCCTGTCCGCGCTCGTCCTGTCCGGTGCCGCGGCGGTCGCCGCTCCCGCGCCGGCCGCAGCCGTTGTCGCGCTGGTCAACTGCACGGGCACGACCGCGGTCGAGTTCTCCCCGGCGCTGACGAACACCGCTCAGACCGTCTCCGTCAGCGGCCAGGACGAGGCCACCCTCTGCGTGAGCCTCACCCACCCGGCCCTGACCGGCTTCCTCGGCCCGTTCTCCGGAACGGCCACCCAGTCGTGCACCACGTTCTTCGGCAGCGGATCGGGCACCGAGACCCTGTACTGGACCAACGGCACCACCAGCACCTGGAACTACACCAACGGCTTCACCAACGCGAACGGCACCAAGATCGGCACCTCCACCGGTGTGATCTCCTCCGGCACCCTCGCCGGCGCCTCCGTCACCCAGACGATCACCTTCGCCAACCTCGACCTGACCGCCTGCTCCACCACGGGGCTGAGCGAGATCAGCGGCCTCGACACCTGGACGTTCACCGACGTCTGACCGGCATCCGGTCCGGTTCCCCGGTGCGATCAGCGGGGTGCGCGCCGTTCCTCCCAGCGGCGCAGCAGGCCGGGCAACTCGCTCAGCAGGAACGCGTAGAAGTCGCGCATCCGCGTCAGCCGTTCATGGGCCGGGTCGCCGGAGGCCGTGGTGGCGATCCCCGCGTCGGCGGCCTCCAGCATGACGTGGACGACCGTGTTCTGCGTGGAGAACAGGGTGGGCCAGGCGTCGTCGCGCAGACGGTAGTGCTCGCGGCGGCTGCCGGGCGCGGGCAGGCGTTCGATCAGGCCGACCGACAGCAACGCCTTGACCGCGCCGGACACCGAGCCCGCGCTGACGCCGAGCCGGTCGGCGATGTCGCCCATGGTGACGGCGCCGGCGTCGGTGAACAGGAACACCGCCAGGGCCCGCGCCGACATGCGCTGCAGGCCGCCCTCGGTCAGCACCAGCGCCAATCGTTCCGCGGCCTGCCATCGCTCCTGCTCGCTCACCGTCCACCTCCGAGGCCAGGATAGTCACTTCCAGGGAGGCTTCAGAAATTTCCGAACTTTGGCTATATTGCCAATACTCGGCAGCAATCGGGCCGATGGTGTGCCGGGAAGCCTGGTCGGCGAACAGCGAACTCCTCCTGGAGGTATGAGCATGGCCGACCTCGTTGATCTGCTGACCGCCCCCGACCGGGACGCGGTCCTGGCCGCCCTTTCGGCCGAAGGGCCGGCCAGCCCCGGCACGTACCTGGACGGCACGCCGCTGTGGCTGGTCACCGGTCACCCCGAGAGCCTGACCGTGCTGACCGACCCGCGCTTCGGCAGCGATCCCACCAAGCAGTCCCGGGTCGACGTGGCCGCCGCCGCCGGGCTGCCCGAGGACGTGGCCCCGTACCTGATGCACACGCTCGGCGCCTACGACCCGCTCGACCACACCCGGCTGCGGCGGTTGGTGTCGCGGGCGTTCACCGCGCGGCGGGTCGAGCGGCTGCGCCCGCGCATCCAGCAGCTCGCCGACGAGTTGCTGTCGGGGTTGCCGGACGAGTTCGACCTGATCGAGCGCTTCGCCGCTCCGCTGCCGATCGCGGTCATCTGCGAACTGCTCGGCGTGCCCGCGCAGGACCGCGACACCTGGCGGGCGTGGACGGACGACCTGACCGCTCCCGATCCGTCCCGCATCGCCGACGGGGCACGCGGGCTGGTGGCGTACATGGCCGGGCTCATCGACCGGAAATCCGGCCAGGGCGGTGACGACCTGCTGTCGGCCCTGATCGCGGTCCGCGACGAGGGCGGCGACCGGCTGAGCGAGCAGGAGCTGATCGCGATGTCGATCAGCATCCTGATCGCCGGCCACGAGACCACGGTCGGCCTCATCAGCCAGAGCGTCTGGCTGATCCTCACCCGCGCTCTCGAACTCGACGACGTCGAGGCGGCGGTGGAGGAGTTCCTGCGCCACAGCGGGCCCGCCGAGATCGCCGTCCTGCGCTACGCCCGCGAGAGCGTCGAACTCGGCGGCGTCACGATCCAGGCCGGTGAGGCGGTCCAGGTGGTGTACGGCGCCGCCAACCGCGACCCGCGCCGCTTCGCCCGGCCCGAGGAACTGGACCCGAGCCGCGCCGACAACGCCCATCTCGGCTTCGGGCACGGCATCCACCACTGTCTCGGCGCGGCCCTGGCCAGAGCCGAGACGCAGATCGCGCTCACCACGCTCCTGCGCCGCTTCCCCGGGCTGGCGCTGGCCGTGCCCGCCGACCGGATCGTCCGGCAGCCCGGCATCCGCCGCGCGCTGAGCGCGTTGCCGGTGCGCGTCGGGCCGAGCTGAGCCCGGCACACTCGGCAGGCCGCCCGTCCGGCCCGCCGCCGTGACCATCGTGGCCTCGACCCTGCAACCCGAGAGGAAGCGCCATGGCGTTCTCCGAGCGCGCCACCACCGTCGCGAACCTGCCGGCGGGGCCGGTGGAGTACCGGCTGGAGGGCGAGGGGCCCGCGACGGTCGTGGTCTTCCACGGTGGTCACATGCGGGCGGGGCTGGCGCTGGGCGAGGAGGTCTTCGCCGACGCCGGTTTCGCGGTGCTGGCGCCGTCCCGCCCCGGTTACGGGCGTACGCCGCCGGCCACCGGCAGCACGGCAGCCGGCTTCGCCGACACCATCGCCGAGTTGTGCCGGGCCCTGGGCATCGAACGTGTCGCCGCGGTCGTGGGCGTCTCGGCCGGGGGGCGTACCGCGCTGACCATGGCCGCCCGGCACCCGCACCTGGTCGAGCGCGTGATCCTGCAGAGCGCGGTCGGGTTCCTGCCGTGGCCCGACCGGCGGACTCTGCTGGGCGGCCGGGTGGTGTTCGACCCCCGGGTCGAGGGCGGCACCTGGGCGGCCATCCGTTCCCTGATCCGGGCCGCGCCGTCCCTCGGGCTGCGCCTGCTGGTCCGTGACCTGTCCGTGCTGCCCGCGCGTCAGGTCGTGGCGGGCCTGTCCGGCGAGGAGCGGGCCGCGCTGGCCGGGCTGTTCCGCCTGATGCGCTCGGGCCGCGGCTTCGTCGCGGACCTGCTCCCCGTGCCGGACTGCGCGGCACGGGTCGGCCAGCCCGCCCTGGTCATCGCCACCCGTCACGATCGGTCGGTCCCCTTCGCGCACGCCGAGTCGCTGGTCGCGGCGATGCCGGACGCCGAACTGGTGGACAGCCGGGCCGACAGCCACATGATCTGGTTCGGTCCCGACTATCCGCGTATCGCCGCGAAGATCGGCGACTTCCTCACCGTGGGCTGAGCCGAGGTCCCCGGCACCGCACGGATCAGGGCCGCGGCATGATCCGTTATGTGGTTCTTTGCGGTTCTTGATACGTTATATACAGGTGTGCCGGGAAGTCTGGTCGGCGATTGAGCGACCTGTCCCCTCTCCCCGAGCGGAGTTTTATGCCCGGCCCCACCACCACCCGCACGTCCCGCCTGTTCAACCGCAGCTCGTGGCCCGAGGCGCGCCGCATCGCGGACATCCTGCGCAAAGAGACGATCGGCGGGGCGCTGCTGCTCGCCGCCGCACTCGCCGCGCTGATCTGGGCGAACTCGCCGTGGTCGCAGACCTACCAGGACCTGCGGGCGATCGAGGTGGGGCCCGCCGCGCTGCACCTGAACCTCGACCTGGCCACCTGGGCCGCGGACGGGCTGCTGGCCGTCTTCTTCTTCGTGGCCGGCCTGGAGCTCAAACGGGAGTTCGTCGCCGGCGACCTGCGCGACCCGCGCCGGGCCGTGGTGCCGGTGGCCGCGGCGGTCGGCGGCGTGGTGGTGCCCGCGCTGGTGTACCTGATGATCGCCGGTGGAACGGGGCCCAGCGGGTGGGCGATCCCCACGGCCACCGACATCGCCTTCGCGCTGGCCGTGCTCGCGGTGATCGGCCGCTCCCTGCCGGACGCCCTGCGCACGTTCCTGCTGACCCTGGCGGTGGTGGACGACCTGATCGCCATCATCATCATCGCCCTCTTCTACACCTCGCACCTGTCGGTGCTCCCGCTGCTGGCGGCCGTGCTGCCGCTGGTGCTCTTCGCCGTGCTGGTACGCAGGGGAGCGCGCGCGTGGTGGGTGCTGCTGCCGCCGGCGTTCGCGTGCTGGGCTCTGGTGCACGCCTCAGGGGTGCACGCCACCGTGGCGGGCGTGCTGCTGGCCCTGACCGTCCCCGTGCTGTCCCGTTCCTCGCCGGACGGCGTTTCGCAGGGGCCCGCCGAGCACTTCGAGCACCGGCTCCGCCCGCTGTCCGCCGGGGTGGCCGTGCCCGTCTTCGCGTTCTTCTCCGCCGGGGTCGCCATCGGCGGACTCGGCGGGCTGGCGGACGCGCTGAGCGACCCCGTGGCGATCGGGATCGTGGCGGGACTGCTGGTCGGCAAGCCGGTGGGCATCCTGGTCGCGAGCTGGTCGGTGGCCCGCTTCACCCGCGCCACCCTGGACGAGGGGCTGGCCTGGATCGACATGGCCGGGCTGGCCGTCCTGGGCGGCATCGGGTTCACCGTGTCGCTGCTGATCGGCGAGCTGGCGTTCGGCACGGGCGAGACCGACGCACGGGTCAAGATCGCGGTCCTGGCGGGCTCCCTGGCCGCGGCCGCGCTGGCCACGGTGATCCTCCGGCTGCGTGCCCGCGTCTACCAGCGCATCCACCGGTCCGAGACCGCAGACTCCGACCACGACGGGATCCCCGACCTCTACCAGCGGCCCGACGGCCCGTAGCGTCCGCTGCGGCCACCACCCGTCTATCCGGCGGGCGGATACAGTCCGGCCTGCCGGTAGACGGACGTGAGATAGCGCAGCATCTCGGTGGCGTCCGGCGGGTCGGGCTGCAGGACACGGTAGGTCACCGCACCGGCCATCATGTCGATCAGCACGTCCAGGTCGGCGTCGGCGGCCACCGTGCCGTCCTGCTGGGCGCGCCGGAGCATCGCGGCGGCCAGTTCGCGGCGGGGCAGGATGTAGTGCTTCCAGTAGATGGCCATCAGCTCCGGATGGCTCACGGCACAGCCCATGATGCGGGCGACCAGCGCACGGAAGCCGACGGAGGCGGCCATCTCCGCCGCCGGGGGAAGCACGTGCTCGACGATGGCCTGCGGCGACAGGGCGTACACGTCGGCGGCCGACGGAGTCACCTCGGCGCTGACCCACTGCTCGACGGCCTGGGCGATCAACTCCTCCTTGCTGTTCCAGCGGCGGTAGACGGTCAGCTTGCCCACCCCGGCGCGCTTGGCGACCTGCTCCATGCTGGTGCCTTCGACCCCGCGCTCGACGAACAGCTCCAGTGCGGCGGTCAGGATCGCCGTGTCGGTCTCGGGGTCTCGCGGGCGTCCGCGTCCTCGGGCGGCGCTCACGCGAGGGCTCCGTCCAGCCATCGGGCCAGTTCGGCGGGGCCGCCTTTGCAGGCCAGGTGGGCGTCCGGACGTACGAGCAGGGCGGGCCCGCCGGCGTGACCGGCGGCGTGGAGGCGGACCACCCGGTCACCGAGCCGCTGCCGGGCCGACTCGAAGGCCGCCTGGTCGCCGAGCACGGCCCACTTCCCGCGCAACTCGGCGTGCAACCGGGTGCGGCCGCCGTCGGGGCGTTGGCAGGGCAGGTCAGGCATGCGGTCGCCGGGACGGGGACGGCGCCCCCGCCCGCCGAGCGGGCCCCTCCGGTAACTCACCCAGAGCTGCGAGGTCGTGTACGTGGTCCACCGCTGGATCCACGCCTGGTTGAACACCCGCAGCAGCACCTGGTCGCGGAGGAGGCGGCCGAGCGGGCTGCCGGCGATGTTGACCTTGGTGGCGGCGGTGCTGCCGCGCAGGACCTGGGTGGCCAGCGGGCGGCGTTCGGCCTGGTAGGTGTCGAGCAGGCGCTCCCCGGACCGCCCACTTACGACCAGCGCGAGTTTCCAGGCGAGGTTCTCGGCGTCGCCGAGGCCGGTGAGCATGCCCTGCCCGCCGAACGGGGCGTGCACGTGGGCGGCGTCGCCTGCCAGCAGGACGCGCCCGTCGCGGTAGGCGTCGGCCAGTCGCCGGTGCACGCTGAACAACGACGCCCAGGTGACGTCGTGCAGCCGCAGCCCGGTCAGGCCGGTGCGTTCGGGCAGGATGCGCCGCATGCGTTCGGCGATCTGCTCCTCGCTGGGCTTGTCGTCGCGGAAGGTGGCGTCGTAGGCGAGCAGCCGCCACTGGTCTCCCGGCATGGGCATGGCGCCCAGTATGCCGCCGGGGTGGGCCCAGCCGCTGGTTCCCGAGCGGTCCAGGCCGGGGTCGAGGCGGCCGTCCACCAGCAGGAACCGCTCGCTGACCCGCACTCCGGGAAAGCCGATGCCCGCCAGTCGGCGCACCGCGCCGCCGCTCCCGTCGCAGCCCACCAGCCAGTTCGCCCGGATGGACCGGTCGTCGGCCAGCGTCGCGGTGGCTCCGGTCGCGTCCTGCCGCAGGGAGGTCAGCCTGCTGTCCCATTCAGGCTGTACGCCCAGGTCGGCCAGCCGTTGACGCAGCCGTGCCTCGACCCGGGCCTGGGAGATCACCATGGGCGCGGCGGCGGTGCCCAGCCCCGGATCGCCGAACCGGATCCGCATCATCGGGCGGTCGCCCGCGTACGTGGTGATCGTCATCGCCCGTACCGACTCTTCCGGTAGACCGTTGAGGGCGTCGAGGCGGTCCAGCACCTCGGAGCCGCGGGCGTGCACGAAGTTCGCCCGCGACGTGGTGGCCGGACCCGCGGCCTTGTCGATCACGCGGACTTTCACGCCATGCTGCAGCAACGCGCATGCCAGTGCCAGGCCGACCGGCCCCGCGCCGACCACCAGGACGTCGGGCTCCATGGGCATTCCCTTATTTATTAACGGATCGGGTTCGTAAACATAATGAGTCAATCCTCCCGGGATGTCCAGAGGGGGCGCGCCGTTCCGGGTGAAGTGCCCGGTCAGAGGTAGCGCAGCCAGAGGTAGGGGGCGACCAGGGTGACGGTGACGACCGTGACGATCAGCCCGTACTTGGTGAACTGCCAGAAGCTGATCGGCGTGCCGTTGCGGGCGGCGATGCCGAGCACCACGACGTTGGCCGCGGCGCCGACGGCGGTGGCGTTGCCGCCCAGGTCGGCGCCGAAGGCCAGCGACCACCACAACACGTCGTGCCCTCCGCCGGCCTGGACGAGCTGCTCGACGATGGGGCTCATCGTGGCGACATAGGGGATGTTGTCCACGATGGCCGACAGGACGGCCGAGACACCCAGCAGCCCCATGACGGTGGCCTCCGGCCGCCCGCTGGTGGCGGCCACGGCGGCCTCGGACAGCTCGCCGATGACGCCGGTCTCGACCAGGGCGCCGACCATGACGAACAGCCCGGCGAAGAACACCAGCGTGGGCCACTCGACCTCGGCGATGGCCTGCTCGGTGGTCACCTTGGTCGCGGCCACCAGCACGCCCGCGCCGAGCAGCGCGACCACCGAGGGCTCGTAGTGCAGCACCGGGTGCAGCACGAACGCGGCCAGCACCAGCGCCAGCACGGCCAGCGACTGCCACAGCAGCCGATGGTCGGCGATCGCCTCCCGCTCGTCCAGCATCATGACCGACGCGGCCCGTTCCGGGTCGTAACGGAACGATCGGCCGAACATCAGCCAGCACAGTCCCACGAACACCACCATCAGCACGATGACCATCGGGGCCATGTGCACGAGGAAGTCGTTGAAGCTCAGGCCCCCGCGGCTGGCGATGATGATGTTCGGCGGGTCGCCCACCAGAGTGGCCGTGCCGCCGATGTTGGAGGCCATCGCCTCCGCGATGAGGAACGGCGCCGCGCCGATGGCGAGCCGCTCGCACACCAGGAACGTCACCGGCGCGATCAGCAGCACCGTCGTCACGTTGTCCAGCAGCGCCGAGGCCGCCGCGGTGATCAGCACCAGCAGGACCATCAGCCGGAACGGCCGGCCCCGCGCCCGCTTGGCGGCCCAGATGGCCAGGTACTCGAAGACGCCGGTCTGCTTCAGCACGCCGACGATGACCATCATGCCCAGCAGCAGGAAGATGACGTTCCAGTCGACCCCGGCATGCCGGGAGAAGAACGCCGCCTCGCCGTCGGTGGCGTGGATGGCCAGCATGATCCCGGCGCCGCCGAGCGCGGCCGCCACCCGGTGGATCTTCTCGGTGGCGATCAGCGTGTACGCCGCCAGGAAGACCGCGACGCTCAGCCACGCGTGCACGCTCATCGGGCCGCCACCCGGAGAAGGGCCTTCAGCGTCACCGCACCGACCAGCCGGCCGTCCTCGTCCAGTGCCGGCGCGGGGTCGTCCTGGCGGTGGCAGACCCCGCCCGGCACCTGCGTGCGAGGCAGGGTCGTGACCGGCGAGCTCCCGTCGTCGACCACGATGAGACCGGGCAGCTTCCGCTCGACCGGCAACCTGGCCGCGTCGATCACGGGCGGGTCGGGCCTGACCGTGGGGAAGCCGGCAAGCAGATCTCGGGCGTGCATCGGCACATCCTTCGCGCAACGAGGACAGAACCTGCCGACCAGACTTCCCGGCTCACCTGGAGACAACGTATCAAGATCCGTCAAGATCGCCAGCCCGGGATCACCACGCGGCACCCGACAACCGTGAGCCGATCAGCCCCGTGCGGCTAGGAGTCCTGGAACTGGGCGATGTACGCGGCGTAGTCGTCGGCTTCCATCAGCAGGTCGGTGGCAGGGTCGTATTTGGTCACCTCCAGTTCGAACAGCCAGCCCTCGCCGTATGGGTCGTCGAGGGCCAGTTCAGGGGAGTCGGCGAGCCGGGTGTTGACGGCGGTGATCATGCCGTCGACCGGCATGCCGATCGGGAAGCCCTCGTCGTTGTAGTCGTCATCGCTCTCGTAACCCCAGCCGAGGTAGCCGAGGGAGTCACCCACGTTGGGGGTGCTGTTCACCGCCGGCAGTTCGATCACCAGGTTCGCCTTGCCGCCGGCCACCTGCTGGACCACGGAGGTGAAGCCGACCTTCACCCGGTCGCCGGGATTGAGGCTGTAGTCGTCGTCCGCGTACCATCCGTTGCCCCACACGTTCATCTCGGAGTACAGGCGGTCGTCGGGGTACTCGCTCATTTCTTCCTCCTGTTATCCGGCAGATCAGCGAGGGCCGGGCGCGATGCTCGCGGTCCAACCCTGATGATCTTCGCGTAGCGGTCACCAGAGTGTCGAGATGCCAGAACGCTATATGTCACAACTCTTCGCTGTGTGTAGTCGGCGAGCCGGGTGCGGCGATTTGAGTTCGCCCATAGGCGAGCTTCTAGCGTCGGCGCCATGACAGAAAACAACATCGCCGACCGGCTCCGGATCGCCGTGGTCATCGCGAGCGTGCGCAGGCCCAGACTGGCCGATCCGCTCGCCGCGTGGCTGGAGCGCGAGCTCACCACGATCGACTGGCTCGACCTCGACCTGGTCGACCTGGCCGCGGTCTCGCTGCCGATGCACGAGATGCGGCCGGGCGGGGCGGCCGCGTCCCCGATCGCGGGCCGGCTCGCGGACGCGGACGGATTCGTGTTCCTCACACCGGAGTACAACCACAGCTTCCCGGCGTCGCTGAAGAACGCGATCGACTGGCACTTCACCGAATGGGCGTACAAGCCGGTCGCGTTCGTCGGATACGGGGCCTCCGGCGGCATCAGGGCCGTCGAGCAGTTGCGGGCGGTGCTGCCCGAACTGCGGGCCACCACGGTCCGGGAGTCGGTGCTGATACCGATGGCGTGGGAGCACCTTGACGGCGGCGGCCGGTTCGTCCCTCCGCCGGGGACGGCGCAGGCGCTGCACGCGACGATGACGGAGCTGCGCACGTGGGCGGACGGGCTGCGCTCCGTCCGGGGCGGCGACCTGGCCGGCCGGAGATGACCAGGCTCACCCGGCCGGAACTGCGCGCCGCGATCGTGCTGGTGGCCGGCGGGCTGATGGCGGTGCTGGACGCCACGATCGTGGCGGTGGCGCTGCCGCGGCTGATGGCCACGTTCGGCACGTCGCTGACCTCCGTGCAATGGGTCATCGCCGCGTACACGCTCGCGATGGTCGCCACGATGCCGCTGGCCGCCGGTCTCGCCGCCCGGTGGGGAGCCCGCCGGGTGTACCTGGTGGCGCTGGCCGGTTTCGCGGTCGCCTCCGCCGCCGCCGGGGCGTCCGCGGGCCTGGGCTGGCTGATCGCCGCGCGGGCGGTGCAGGGTCTCAGCGGCGGCCTGCTGGCCCCGCTGGGCATGACGATCGGGTTCGGCGCGGTCGCTCCCGAACGTCGCGGCCGGGTGATGGCGATCACCGGCCTGCCGATGCTGGTCGGGCCGATCCTGGGCCCGGTGCTCGGCGCGGTGCTGCTGAGCACCGGCTCGTGGCGGGCGCTGTTCTACGTCACCGTGCCGCTGGCGCTGCTGGGAGCCGCGGCCGGGCTGGCCTGGCTGCCTGCCGACCCCGTACGCGGCCGGCGGGCCCGGCTCGACCTGGCCGGAGCGATGCTGCTGGTCCCGGGCATCGTCGCGGTGGCCTACGGCATCAGCGCGCAGGACGGCCCGGCCTGGATGCGGCTCGCCACGGCCGCCGCCGGCGCGGTGCTGGTCGCGGCCTTCGCGGTCCGGGCGCTGCCCCATCAGGAACCGCTGCTACGGGTCCGTCTGCTGGGCGACCCGGCGTTCGGACGCGGTGCCGCGGTGCTCGCCCTGTACGCGGCCCCCTACTTCGGTTCGGCCGTGCTGATGCCCGCCTACGTGCAGACCCTGCGTTCGGACAGCGTGTCGGTCACGGCGGCGCTGATGATTCCCGGCGCGGTCGGCATGGGTCTCAGCCTGCAGGTCGCCGCCCGGTTGCTGGAACGGCTCGGCCCCCGGCTGGTCGTCGGGGCCGGGCTGGGTCTCGCGATCGCGTCCGGGCTCGTCCAGGTCGCCGTTCTGCGGGCGGACACCCCGTACGTGCTGCTCGGCCTGCTCGGGCTGCTCCAGGGCGTGGGCACCGGCGCGATCATGATGCCGACGATCTCCAGCTCCAGCCGCGATCTGCACGGCCCCGACCTGGCCTCCGGCTCCGCGCTGCTGTCACTGGTGAGCACGATCGCCAACGGCATGGGCACCGTGGCGGTCAGCGCGCTGTTCACGGCGCTGACCGCCGTGCTGACCGGTGGCGCCTCGATCGAGGCGCTGTCCGGGCAGGGAGCGTCCGGGCGGGGGACGGCTGCGGTGGACGCCCTGCGGCTGACCCAGGTGGCGGCCCTCGTCGTGATGTCGATCGCCCTGGTCGTACGCCTGCGTCCGGTACGGAGCCCCTCGGCGATACTGGACGCACGAGAGCCGCCGGCAAGGGTGGAAAGGACGCCATGACCAGCACCGACCACCCCGCCTTCGAGACGGGCGGCACCTCGCTCACGGTCGGGCAGGTGGCCAGGGCCGCCGGGGTGACGGCCAACGCGGTCCGCTTCTACGAGCGTTACGGCGTGATCACCGGGCACCGCAGCAGCGGCAACGCCCGCCGCTTCACCGTCGACGCGATCTGCCGGATCAAGCTGGCGCTCGCCGCGCAACGGGTGGGGATCACGCTCAAGGAGAGCGCCGAGATCCTCGCCGGCATCCCGCCCCTCTCCCGCGATCTCGACCGGTGGGTCGGCGCGGGTGACGAACTCGTCCGGATCGGCCGCGCCCGGATCGCCCAGCTTCAGGCGACCGTGAGCGAGCTGGCCACGCTGGACTTCCTCCAGCCGGACCCCGCACGGGACCGGCCGCCGGGCTGACCCGTCCGGGCGGCAGGCGACGCCCGTGGAGATCACGGTTCCCCGTTCGAGGAGCGGGGACGTCGCCCCCTCATGCCCGCGGCTCCGGTCCGCCTCACCAGACACAACAGGAAGGCATCATGCACACTCTGCACGGCAAGACCGCCCTCGTCACCGGCGCGAGCAGGGGAATCGGCCGGGCCATCGCCCGTCGCCTGGCCCGTGACGGCGCCCGCGTCGCCGTCCACTACGGCGGCAGCGAGCAGGCCGCCGAGGAGACCGTCGCCGCGATCGAGGCGGACGGCGGGCAGGCATTCCGCCTGCGGGCCGAACTGGGCATGCCCGGCGACGCCGATCGGCTGTGGGCCGCCTTCGACGCCCACGCCGACGGGCTGGACATCCTGGTCAACAACGCCGGCATCCTCAACGACGAGCCCGGCATCGAGCACGTCACCCGGCAGCAGTTCGAGCGGATCTTCGCGGTCAACGCCACCGCCCCGTTCTTCGTCACCCAGCTCGCGCTGCCCCGGCTGCGCGACGGGGGCCGGATCGTCAACGTCTCGACGATGCTGACCCGCGGCTCGGCCATGCCGCGCTCCATCAGCTACGCCATGTCCAAGGGCGCGCTCGACGTGCTCACCTCGACCCTCGCCAAGCAGCTCGGCCCGCGCGCGATCACCGTCAACACGGTGGCGCCCGGCGTCATCGACACCGACATGCACCAGGGCAGGCTCGTCGGGGACGCGCGGGCCTGGTCGTCGTCGTTGTCTCCCATGGGCCGCCTGGGCACCCCCGAGGACGTCGCCGACGCGGTGGCCTTCCTGGCCTCCGGCGACAGCCGCTGGGTGACCGGCCACTGGCTGGACGCCTCGGGAGGGACCCTGCTGTAACGGGGTCAGGTCACCTGGGCAGGCCGGCGCGGATCACGAGCACGTCGTGGTCGGTGTACGTGGCCTGCTCCAGCTCCAGGCTCGGTGCCCGGAGGTCGCCGTAGGCGTGCTGGATGCCGGGGGCCTGGGTGGCGTCCGCGTCGGTGAGGGTCCAGTGGCCCGCGGGCGCGCACGACGAGCGGCGGTTGAGGTCGCCCGCGAAGACGGTCGGACGGCCGCGCGCGGCGAGCACCTGGGCGAGTTCCGCGCACTGGGTGGAGTTCGCGCTGCCGGCGGCCTCGCCGTCGGTGGACAGGTGGCTGGTGCACACGTCCACGCGGCGGGCGGTCGTCACGCAGAGCCAGCGCCGCTGCTCCACCCCGCTGAACACGGAGTACGGCTGGTCCTCGGCGGCCCGGATCGCCTCCTTGGTCAGCACGGCGTTGCCGAACTCGCCGCGTCCGCTCGGCGTCTTGCAGGCCAGCGGGGCCCCGTTGTAGATCACCGTGGAGAAGCGGTGGTGGTAGCCGGTGCGCTTCGCGATCTCGGCCACGTCCGCGCTGCACGCCTCGTTGAGGGTGACCGCGTTGACGTCGTTGGCCTGGATGCGCTGCACGACCTCGTCGAGGACCTTCGGGTACTGGGTGCGGGCGAAGCAGCCGGCGTACCCGCTCAGGCAGACGTTCATCTGGAGCAGCGAGTACGGCGGGCGCGCGCCCGGCGCGGTGGTGGGGGAGGCCACGGCGGCGCCGGGGAAGGCCGACAGCCCGGCCGCCATCAGGACGCCGATCATCAGGGCGCGCAGCCGCGTCACGGAAAGACGGATCATGGCCGTCATTGTGCTGGTCTGATCGTCAAAACGGACAGGGCGCGTCGAAGAGTTCATTCTTCTCTCACGCGCCGGTCACGTCAGGACGTCGCGGCCCCGGACGATGCCCGTCACCACGGATTCCAGGCGCTCGCGATCGCCGGGGTCGATCGCCCCGACCAGCGCCTCGACCTGCGCGGTGACCTTGCGGTGCGCGGCGTGGGCGATCGTCCTGCCCTGTTCGGTCAGCGCGACGTCGCAGGCGCGCCGGTCGCGCTGGTCGCGGACCCGGACCACGATGCCGCGGCGTTCGGCCCGGTCGACGAGGCCGGTCATGCTGGACTTCTCCAGCCCCAGTGCCCGGCTCATCTCCGTCATGCCCGTGGGGCCGTCGAGCAGCACGCACAGGAGCTGGATCTGCTGCGGAGTCAGCTCGAACTCCCGGCTGACCTCGGCGTAGACCCGGCTCACCAGGTGCGCGAGCCGTACCAGACCGGTGGCCAGCTTGGTGTCGTCCATGTCGGCAGTCTAGTTGACGGTAGTTGGCACTGCGAACTAATGTGCTTCGCGCCACGAACTATTCGTACAACAAACTAAGGCGGGTCAGTGAAGACATTGCTCTCCCTCGTCGCCGCGGTCTTCAGCTACGCGCTCATGCAGACGGTGGTCGTCCCCGCCATCGGACTGCTGCAGCGCGAGCTCGACACCACGCCCGGCTGGGCCTCGTGGATCATCAGCGCGTTCCTGCTGTCCAGCGCCGTGCTCACCCCGCTGCTCGGCCGGATGGGCGACCTGTACGGCAAACGCCGGGTGCTGCTCGCCGTACTGGCCGCCTACCTCGTCGGCATGATCGGGGCCGTCGCGGCGCAGGACATCGGGCAGTTGATCGCCGCCAGGGTCGTGCAGGGCGCGGCACTCGCGCTGGTGCCGCTGTCCATGGCCATCCTGCGCGAGACGATGCCGCGCGAGCGGATGGCGTTCGCGTTCGGGCTGATCTCCGGGATCGTCGGCGCGGGCGCCGGGGCCGGGCTGGTGGTCGGCGGGCTGCTCGCCGACCACCTGTCGTGGCGCTGGCTGTTCGGCCTCGGCGCGCTGCTCGCCCTGGCCAGCCTGCTGCTGGTGGCCCGCTTCGTGCCGGCGAGCACGCACACCGCGAACGGCCGGCTCGACCTCCCCGGCGCCCTCCTGCTCGGCGCCGGCCTGGTCAGCCTGCTGCTGGCGCTCACGCAGCGCCAGGTCTGGCTCGGGCTGGTCGCGCTGGTGCTGTTCGCCGTCCTGCTGCTGGTCGAGCGGCGCAGGGACGACGCCCTGATCGACGTCGCCGAACTGGCCGACCGGCCGATGCTGGCCACGCACGCACTGGCGTTCCTCTTCGGCGCGGCCTCGTACTTCTTCTACCTGTCGCTGCCCGCCTACGCCCAGCTCGACCCGGGGACGGGCGGGATCGGCTTCGGCGCCACGGTCACCGTGTCCGGCCTGCTGATGTTGCCGGGCGCGCTGATCCTGCTGCCCACGGGCACGGCGGTGGGCCGGCTGGCCGAGCGGTACGGCCCGCGCCGCCCCGTGGTGCTCGGGTTCGCGATCGCCGTCGCGGGCTCCGCGCTGCTCGCCCTGTCCCACGCCTCGATGTGGCAGCACCTGGTCTTCTACACCGTGGTGGGCGCGGGATCCGGCCTGGTGATGGCCTCGCTGCCGAAACTGATCGGCGACCTGGTGCCGCTCACCAGGACCGGCGTGGCCAACGGCCTCAACAACATCGCGCGCACGGTCGGCGGCGTCGTGGGCAGCGGCCTGGCCGCCGCCGTCCTGGGCGGCGGCTACACCGACACGGCCTTCACCACCCTGTTCTGGCTGGCCGCCGCGACCAGCGTGCTCGGCGTGGTGGCCGCCCCCTTCGCGGTACGGCAGGCGGCCCGATCGTCAGCCGGCTCACCCGGGCGGTGAGCCGGGGGAGCGGGCCCGTCCGACTACAGGTATCTGACCTGCAGGGTGTTGAGGTCGGCCTTGTCGGCCTGCACGGTCCCCCAGGTGTGGTTGCCCTCGCCCTTGTACACCTGCAGCCCCTCGGAGTAGAAGCCGATCCAGCCGGCCTCGGTGCTGCGGCCCTGCACCCATGAGGTGTTCACGCCGTTGAGATCGGCCTTGTCGGCGAACACCGTCCCCCAGTTCTGGCCGCCGGACCGGTGCACGTTCAGCCCGTCCTTCACGAAGGTGAGCTGCCCGCCGTCGGTGTCCTGCCCGCGTATCCACGAGGTGCTGACGCCGTTGAGATCGGCCTTGTCGGCGAACACCGTCCCCCAGTCCTGGCCGCCGTCTCGGTACACGTTCATCCCTTCCGTGACGAAGGTGATCCGCCCGGAGTAGGAGTCGCGCCCCTGCACCCATGCGGTGCTCACGCCGTCGAGTTCGGCCTTGCCGGCCGTCACGGTCCCCCAGGCTCCCGAGTTGTCGTAGATCTCCGCGCCCACGTCGGAGAAGGAGACGCGGCCCCTCCTCCCGTCCACGGAACCCTGGACATAGGGGGTGAGGGTGCCGTTGGTGGCGGTCACCTGGTTCAGGGTCGGGTTGGTGATCGTGACGGTGATGGTGGCGTACTGGTAGGCCGGGCGGATGCCGGTGGACTGCTGCGCCTCCGAGGTCATGGACGCCTGCAGCGTGAAGGTGGTGTCGTTGAGGATCCTGCCCTGCGGGACGGTCCAGGAGGTGGCGGGGCCCTCGGAGAGGGTCGTGCCGTCGCCGTCGTAGAGCTGGAAGTAGCTGCCGTTGCTCTCCCAGGTGAGGGAGACCTCGTCACCGGCGCTGAACTTCGTCCTGGGGACGGTCGGCCGGTCGGGAGCGCTGGCCAGGAAGCTGTGCAGGTAGAAGACCGGCTCGGCGGTCTCCCAGGTGAGGTCCAGCGGGGTCCTGCGGCTGTAGGTGCCGCTGGTCGTGCCGGAGGTCTCGGTGGTCGGGCAGGTGAGCGTGCTGCCGGGGGTGGCGACGACGTCACCGCCGATGCTGATCTTCAACGGCGTGTCGATGAGGTCGAAGCCCGGAATGGGCGGGGCCTGGAAAACGACGTGGTAGTAGTTGGTCGCCGGGGCGAGGCCGAGCTCCTGCCCGGTCTTGAGCTGGGCGGAGGCGAGATTCCACTTGCCGGTGATCGAGGACTGCAGAGGCCCGGTGAAGTAGGCGCCGCCGTCGTCGGGCGCGCTGACCGGCACGGCGATGTCGATCTTGTCGCAGTAGACGTTCTGGCCGGCGGGGCTGGAGACGGTGATGTCGATCGTGCCGGCGGCGGGCTTGTCGGGGGTGCCCGCCTGGAGCGGCGCGCTGCTGGTGCTGTAGTGCAGCAGAGGGGCATCGGTCATGGGGCATGGCCTCCTTGGGGTGAGTCCTGTCTCGACCGGGTGACCCGCAGAAGATCACCTCTAGATCCAATCGCCGGGATTGGAGCGTGACAAGAGCTCCCAAGGACGCGACAAAGGGGCGATCAAGTGACGTTCTCTACGTCTTGACAGTCGAGAACACAGCCGCCTCCCGTCGATCTGTCACTCCAGGACGTCGGAGACCGGACGGCGGGGCGCCTTCTCGGTGCCGTCGCGGGTGACGCCCAGTCGCATGATCATTTGAGGGTGTTCGCCGGACAGGAGTTCCCCGCGCAGGAAGTCGCGCAGCAGGTCCATCTCCAGGGCCTGCGTGTGGAAGGCGGCGCTGACCCCGTGCGCGGAGGCGAGCAGCAGGACGTGCTGGAGCGCCTGGCCCGCGGCGATCCGGTCCGCGCGGTCGTCGCCCCGCGTGGTCAGGACGGCGACGACCCCGACGGACGCCTCCCCGCTCTCGCCCTCGACCCCCCAGTCGTGCCGCCAGGAGTACTGGCGCTGCGGAAAGCCGGGCTGCGTCGGCGCGGGCCGCCGCGGGTAGCTCTCCGCGGGCACGCCGTCCGTACGGGTGCTGCCGGGCGGCCTGGCCCAGCGGATGATCTCCAGGCTGAACCGCTGATCCTGCGTCTGAACGTCCTGGGCGGCCTGGGTGAGCGCGGCGAGCACGTTCACCGCCGCGGCCGAGCGGACCGGCGTCAGCTTCGCGCCCTCGCTCATCGCCGCCCTGACCAGCGATTCGACGAGCTCGTCCGGCACCGGGACGTCGGCGAACCCGGCCCGGTGCGTACGGCGGCGCTCGATCTCCTGGCCGAGCGCCCGGATCGTCTCGTCGGCCGCCAGCTCCTGCCCCGGCCTGATCCGCGCCACCAGGCCGGGACGATCGGGATCGGGCAGGACCTGGACGACGGGTTCGTAACCCTCGCACCGCATCGCGACGCGCATGGTGAACAGGGCGGCGCCGCAACTGATCAGGAGCTCGCGGCCGGAGGGGTCACTGATCCGGAGCTTGCGGGACGGGTCGGCCCTCAGGTCGATCTCCTCCCCGGCGATGGCGAAGCTCCACGGCTGGGTGTTGTGCACCGACGGCGCCCAGCGGCCCGCCCGCACCGCCGTCTCCGCGGCCTGCTTCGGCGAGCGGATGTTCATGGTCGACCTCCAAGACGCGAGGAGGGCAGCGCATCACAGCGACGGCCTCCGGCGAAGCACGCCGCCCCCCGCTTGCCGAGCCCTGTGCCAGATCCTGACGTTGCCCGCCGGGCGGGCAGGACCGGACCGCTCCGGCCCCAGACCGAGAGCAGGCGGCGGGTTGGCCCGCTCTTGACCGGCGTCGCGCCGCGCGGGGGTATGACGGCTCCGGACCGCCGTCGGCGGCGGGGGAACCGGACACCTGAGGAGGCGACACCGTGCGCGCACTCGTCTACCACGGCCCGGGCCGTCGATCCTGGGAGGACGTTCCCGACCCGCGGATCGTCGACGCGACGGACGCGATCGTCCGGGTGGACGCCGTCACGATCTGCGGCACCGACCTGCACATCCTCAAGGGCGACGTCCCGGAGGTGCGGCCGGGCAGGGTGCTGGGCCACGAGGCGGTCGGCACCGTGACGGCCACGGGCGGCGCGGTCGGCGCGATCGGGGAGGGCGACCGCGTGCTGGTCTCCTGCGTCACCTCCTGCGCGCGTTGCCGTTACTGCCGCACCGGCATGTACAGCCAGTGCCTGGGCGGCGGCTGGATCCTCGGCCGCCATGTCGACGGCACCCAGGCCGAGTACGTACGCGTGCCGTTCGCCGGTACCTCCGTCCACCTGCTGCCCGAGGGCGTGGCGGACGAGGCGGCCCTCATGCTGGCCGACATCCTGCCCACCGCCTACGAGGTCGGCGTCCTGAACGGCCGGGTGCGGCCCGGCGACACCGTGGTGATCGTGGGAGCGGGCCCGATCGGGCTGGCCGCGATCACGACGGCGCGGCTGTTCACGCCGAGCCACGTCGTCGCCGTCGATCTCGCCCCCGCCCGGCTGGAGGCCGCCGGGCGGCTCGGGGCGGACGTGCTCGTCGGCGCGGGCGACGACCCCGCGGCCGCGATCGCCGAACTCACCGGCGGCCTCGGAGCCGACGTGGCCATCGAGGCGGTCGGCGTCCCCGAGACGTTCGAACTGTGCACCCGGCTGATCCGCCCGGGAGGGCACGTGGCGAACGTCGGCGTGCACGGCGGCCCCGCGTCCCTCCACCTGGAGGACCTGTGGAGCCGCAACGTGACCATCACCACCGGCCTGGTCGACACGTACTCCACCCCGGCGCTGCTGGACATGGTGGCCGCCGGACGGCTGGACCCGGCCGTGTTCATCACGCACCGCTTCGACCTGGGGCGGATGGAGCAGGCGTACGAGACGTTCGCGGACCCGCGGACGACCGGCGCGCTCAAGGTGGTCCTGAGCCGCTCCGCCTAGCGGACGACCGCGACCGGGCACGGCGAGCGCCGCAACATGGAGGCCGTCACCGAACCGAACCGCCCCTGCGGGCACCCCACCACCATCAGGGTCGCGTCGGAGACGGAGTTGAGCGCGTCGTCCGCGCGCGGCTGCGTCACCCGGGCCTCGATCGTGACGTGCGCCTTCTTCCGCCACGGTAGGAGGAGGTCCGCCAGCCAGTTCTCCGCCGCCTGCCGCCAGTTCTCCGTCACGTGCTGCGCGTCCAGGGGATTGAGCGCGGGGACCGTCATCCCGCCCCAGGTCACCGGCGGCTGGGTCCACGCGTGGATGACGATCAGCGGCACGCTGCGCGCCCGTGCCTCCTCGCAGGCGAACGCGAGCACCGCCTCGGCCTTGCCGTCGTCGGTCACCCCCGCCACGACCGGGCCCGGGTGTGAGCTGCGCGGCACCGAGCCCCGGCCGCGGACGACGATGACCGGGCAGTGCGCGTGGGCGGCCGTGTGGGCGGCCACCGAGCCGACGACCGCGCGGGCGACCGCGCCGAGCCCGCGGGAGCCGACCACGAGCAGTTCGGCGTCGGTGGACAACGACTCCAGCCGGTCGGTCGCCGACCCCTCGTACAGGTCGGGACGCACGTCGAGACCGGAGGTGCTGGCCCGCGCGCAGTCCGCGCCGTGCCACAGCACGTGCTGGGCCGCGCTGCGCAGCGAGTCCCGGGCCGCCTGGTCCCCGTCGCCGTAGGGCCACTGCCACGCGTGACAGAGGGTGAGCGGCAGCCGCCGGAACTCGGCCTCGTCCATCGCCCAGTCCAGCGCCTGCATCGCATGATCGGAGCCGTCATAGGCGACGACCACGCCCAGTGTCTCGTCCACCTGCTCACCCTTGGCAGTTCGGCGGGCGTTATGCGTGCCGGGCCGGGAACTTTCACCTTTCCTGCCGAGTCTTGGCCCGCTGCCGAACCCCGGTTCCGGCGCGGAGGCTGCGCGTCAGGACGGGGATCATCACCGTCGCGGGGACGAGGTGCAGCCCGAGGAGGGCGACGGTGGTGGCGGTGTTCGCGCCGACGAGGAAGGGCGGGACCAGCGAGATCGCGGTCAGCGACACCGCCGTCCAGGCGAATCGCGCGGCGGGGCGAGCGCTCCGGCGAAGGAGGGCGGCGGCGATGACGATGCCCACGACCGAGAAGACGCCGGTCACCGTGGCGAACCCGGGCAACGGGATCGCCTCGCCGCCGTCGGGGATCTCGAAGTCGACGCCGGCGCCCCGGGCGAGCGCGGCGGCGAGGGTGGTGGCCGCCATCGCCGTCAGCGTGGCGAGCAAGCCGGTGCCGGCGAGCCCGAGGAGGCGGTGGGTGCGGCCGGTCTGTCCCGAGGCTGCGCCGCCCCTGGTGTCATTCGTGCTGTTCACGTCCTGCTCCATCGTTCGGTGGCCGGTGACGGTCCTGGGGGTGACGATGCGCACCCGCGCCGTGCGACGGCCGGGGTTGCGCAGGGCGCGGACGCCGGTGCCGTGCAGCCAGAACCCGGCGTCGCGTCCGAGGACCGGCCCGAGTTCGCCGTCGCGCAGCTCCAACTGCACCCGCCCGTGGGTGACGACGCCGAACGCGTCACGCCACTCGGCCGCGACCACCGCGACACGCGCACCACCGCGCAGCGCGAGCGTCCGCACCGGGACTACTCCGTGCCGTCCGCCGGCAGGCGCTCCGGCAGCCCGAGCCGCGGGAACCGGTCGTCGTGGAACGTGAAGATCTCGGTGATCGCCCCGCCGGTGACGCGCAGGACGTCGATCGTCAGCGGCAGGTAGGCCCCCTCCCGCTGCCGCCAGTGGTAGAAGGCGACGGCGGGCTGCCGGTTCACCGAGGTGGGGACGGCGCGCAGGTGCCGCATGCTCTCGAAGCCGCTCTCGACCCAGTCGCGCACCACCGCGTCGCGGCCGACGTACCGGCCCGGCGTGGGCGGCATCGAGCAGCGGACGTCGTCCCGCAGCAGGGTGGCCAGCCTGCCGACGTCCGTGGCCACGCTCGCGTCGGTGTAGCGGCGTACCAGCTCGCGCGTGCCGGCGTCCTCCTCGCCGCCGGTCCAGTCCTGCCGCTCGGCGGGCAGGTGCTCCCGCATGCCGGCGCGGGCCCGCTGCAGTGCGCTGTTCACGGAGTTGACGGAGTCCCCGAGGAGTTCCGCGACGTCCTTCGCCGGCCAGCCGAGCACGTCCCGCAGGATCAGCACGGCCCGTGGGCGCGGCGCGAGGTGCTGGACCGCGACCAGGTACGCCAGCTCGATCGTCTCCCGCGCGAGCGCGACGGCCTCGGGCTCGTCCGCGTCGCCGGCGGGCAGTTCGTCGAGCAGCCGGTCCGGGTAGGGCTGCAGCCACGGCACCTCGCCGCCGGTCGCGGGCTCCGGGCGGCACTTGGCGAGCAGGTCCAGGCAGGCGTTGGTGGCGATCCGGTACAGCCAGGCGCGGAACGTCGAGCGCCCCTCGAAGGTCTCCCGCCGCCGCCAGGCACGCAGGAACGTCTCCTGAACGGTGTCCTCGGCGTCCTCGAACGACCCGAGCATCCGGTAGCAGTGCACGTGCAGCTCCCGCCGGTGCCGCTCCGCCAGCCCCGCGAAGGCCGGCTCGTCGACCTCGCCCAGCTCCTCCAGCTTTGTCCCCGCACTCATCACGTCATCCTTCCGCCTCGTCGTGTCCCGTCGTAGATGTGACGGGGGCGGGCGCGAGAACTCATCACTGACGGTCAGTCAGGGGCGGCCGGGCCGTCGCGGTCGAGCGTGGCCCGGAGCCGGCCGAGCCACTCCGTGCCCAGCCGGCGGCCGTCCGGGAGGTCGTCGTCCCGGTCCCAGCGCCACGTCGTGACCATCGCCAGCATGAGCAGCCGGCACTCGCGCAGCAGAGCCCGGTCGAGACCCGGATAGTGCTCGGCGACCTCGTCGGGCGCGTGGGCGAGGTCGAACTCGACGGGCCCCCGGCAGCACGTCTCGAAGTCGATGAACAGCGGCCCGTGCTCCGTGGCGAGCAGGTTGCCCGGGTGCGGCTCGCCGTGCAGCAACTGCTCGGCGGCGCCGCGTCCGGTGACGGCGCGTCTCAGGTCGCGCAACGTGTCGCCGAGCAGCTTCCGGTCCGCGTCCGCGAGCGCCGGGGTGCGGTCGTGGCCGGCCACGAGTCGCTGCGCCTGCTCGACCCGGTCGGTGAAGTGCGGCGCCGGGACGTCGATCGCGCGCATGCCGGCGTGCAGCCGCCGGAGCGCCTCGGCGTAGCCGGCCGGCGCGATCTCCTGAGCCGTCGCGGGTTCGTAGTAGGTCCACAGCGTGATCGCGAACCCGTCACGCTCGTGGACGCGCGGCTCCACCCGAGGTTCGAGGGCGGCCACGGGGCTCCCGGCCGCGGCCAGCCGCCCGGCCAGCTCGATCTCGAACCGCGCGCCCTGCTGCCCATCGGGCGCCACCCGGGCCATGACGTCACCCGGCAGCAGCCGCAGCGCGAGCTTGTTGGAGTCGTGCAGCACGATCGCGTCGTCGGCCGGCAGGCCGAGCGCCGAGGCTACCGACCGCGCCGCGGCCACCGCTCGCCGGACCTCTGACACCCGCATCGCCGCCCGCCTCCCCGCCGCCGTACGCTCCGGGCGGCACCCTAGCAAGCCGCCGGTCGTGCCGGCCTCCGGTTTATCGGGCGCTCCAGTGGACGCTCCAGGACGCGCCGGGAGTGAACTCGGCCAGCGTGCGCACCGTCCGGCCGGTGAGGTCGATCGCCTGCAGCCTGGGCGGGCTGCTCTGCTCGGTGTAGACGCCCAGATGGTCCTGGCCGAACCAGAACCAGATCACCCCGCCGGGAGGGAGCGGCACGGTGGTCGACCGGCGGCCGGTGCCGCCGTCGAGCACGCAGGCGGTGTCGGCCGCGCCGGGGCAGCGGGTGGCCAGGCGGCCGTCGGCGGAGAAGGCGGGGATCGCGTCGTCGGGCTGGTTCACCTGGTCGATCGTCCGGCGTGGGGTGCCGTCCACCTCGTAGAGGCGGATCCGCCTGCCGGTGGCGTCGGCGGTCCTGGCGACGGTGCCGTCCGGGCCCCAGACGTAGTCCGCCTTCCCCGCGCCGGAATCGGCGGCGCGGACGAACGTGGCGGTGCGCCGTTCGGCGTCGGCGATGGCGAACCCCATCGTGCGGTCGTCGTCGCCGGTGTCGTAGACGGTCACCAGGACGCGCCTGCCGTCCTCGGCCCAGGACGGCCGCCGCAGCGCGAGGGGCGGGTCCACGACGGGGACCCAGAACTCGCCGCCGAGGTCGCGCCGGGTGACGCGGATCGCGCCGGCGTTCTCCAGGGCCACGCCGGGGTTCTCGTGGACGTGGGCGGCGCGGGCCCCGTCGGGCGACACCACGGGCAGCATGCGGGTCGTGACCGGCTGGAAGCCGTCGCCGTCCGCGGCACGCAGTCCCGCGCTGAAGGCCAGGCCCTGGCTGAGATCGGTGCTGCCGCGCAGGAACGAGGTCAGCCGCAGCGGGTCGGTGGGGTGCTCGTGCAGGGTAGCCCCCAGCTCCGGCACGGTGACGGTACGGGCGTCGGCCGCCAGCGCCCCCTTCGTCGCGAGCGCGACGGTGACCGGCCCGGACGGGACCGCCGTGAGCGCCGCGGTCGCGGCGAGCAGCGCGACCGCGGTGACGACCGCGCCGGTCAGCAGCCGTCTCCTGGACGGCGTCGGGGCCAACGTGGCGAGCAGCTTCCGCGGCCCCCTGGCGGGCCGGGCCGCCGCGTGGCCCGCCGCCAGGGTCTCGGCCGGGGCGGCACCGTCCGGCGGCCGGCCGAGCAGGCGCAGGAGCACCTCGCGGGCGGCCGGACGCCCGGCGGGGTCCTTGGCCAGGCAGGCGGCGACCACGTCACGCAGATCGCCGGGCAACGGCCCGAGGTCCGGCTCGGCCGCCAGGATCCGGTTGACGATCGCGGGCAGGCTGTCCGCCCCGAACGGCGGCGTCCCCGAGGCGGCGAACAGCACGGTGGAGGCCCAGGCGAACACGTCGGCGGCGGGACCGATCGGGCCCTGGCGGAAGTGCTCGGGGGCCATGTAGGCCGGGGTGCCCATGACCGCCTCGCCGGTGGTCTCGAGGACGCCGGCGGGGCGGGCGATGCCGAAGTCGATGACCCGCGGCCCCTGCGGGCTGATCAGGACGTTGCCCGGCTTGAAGTCCCGGTGCACGACCCCGGCCCGGTGGATGGCGGCCAGCGCGGTGATCGTGCCCACGGCCAGCCGGCGCAACTCGTGCTCGCGCACGGGGCCGCGCTCCGTGACCTCCTGCTGCAGGGTGGGCCCCGTGACGTACTCGCTGACCACGTACGGCAGGGCGTCGGCCGTCCCGACCTCGATGACCTGCGCGGTGCAGAAGGCCGCCACCCGCGGGAGCACCTCGGCCTCGCGGCGCAGCGCTTCGGCGGCCTCCTCGTCGGCCGCGTGCAGCATCTTGACGGCCACCGGGGCGCCGTCGGGCGTCTCCGCCAGGTACACCACGCCCTGACCTCCGGCGCCGAGCCTGCCGCGGACGAGATAGCGGCCGACGCGCGTGGGATCGCCGGGGGACAGCGGGCTGCCGGGCATCCGGATCACCCTCGCGCGTAACGCAGGTCGACCACCGCGTCGGCCGGCGCCCGCACCTCGGCCAGCACCCGTACGGTCTTGCCCGACAGGTTCAGCAGGACCACCCGGCGACGGTCCTTCGCGGCGGACACGAGCCCGATCAGGTGGGCGTCGTCGTACCAGCCGATCACGGCCGCCTCCCGCCGGCCGGGGACGGTGGCCACCCGCTTGCCGGTCTCCGCCTGCCACACGCACGTGACCAGGGCGTCGGCGCAGCCGCTGGTGACGAACCTGTCCCCGGCGGGGGAGAACCAGTCGGCGTTGCCCTGCAGCAGCCCGACCCAGTGCAGGATGCGCGTCGTCCGGCCGGTGTCCGGGTCGAGCAGCCGCATCCCCGAGCCCCATTCCGCGGTCAGGAAGCGGGCGGCCACCGACCGTCCGTCGGGGGTCCACCGGTAGTTCGCGTAGAACCGGATCGGATCGACCCGCCCGCCGGCGGCCTCGGCGGCCTGTTTGATCTGCTCCCCGTCGTCGGTGGGGACGAACCGCGCGGTGCGCCGGGCCACGTCGATGAGCACGTAGCCCACGGTGAGCGGCCGGGTGGCGCCGTTGATCCGCTCGTACCGGTGCGCCGACAGCAGCACCCGGTCGCTCTGCCGCGACCAGGCCAGCGACATGCTCTGGAACGGCGGGCGCAGCACCGGCACGCTGAAACGCTCGCCGGTCAGGTGGTCGGTGAAGAAGACGGCCAGGTGATTCTCGGTGGCCCCGTACAGGGTGTTGAAGGTGGCCAGCCAGCGCCCGTCGGGGGAGGGCTCGGCCATCATCGAGTGCGGGCCCGCGTCGACGAACCCCCCGGTACGGGGGTCGCGGACGTACCGGCGGCTCGTGCCCACCTGGATGGAGGCGAGGCGTACCGGATCGGACGGGCGCTCGTAGGCGACGCCCAGCCCTCCCGGCAGCGGGCGCTCCGCCGCCGGGCCCGGCGAGGCGGTCACCGGCGGCACCGCGCGCGGCGTCCACCCGGCGGCGAGTGACGGGCCGGGAGCGGGCGTGGCGGCGGGGGCGTCCCGGCTCGCCGCGGCGGCCGTCACCGCGACCGTCACGGCGGCCGACCCGCCCGCGGCCACGAGGGCGATCGCCACCCCGGCGGCGGCGACGCGGAACGTCCTGCCGGTGACGGGCCGGGTCCGACGGGGTGAGCCGGTCAGGCCGGTGTGCTCGATCAGCCGCAGCAGCGCCTGTTCGGCGGTCGGCCGGACGTCGGGACGGTCGGCCAGGCAGGCGGCCAGCAGGTCGCGCAACGCCCCTGCGGTCGCAGGCGGGTCCGCCGGCCCGCCGCCCGGCCGGAACCCGTCGTGCCCCGTGGCGGCGAACATCATGGTCAGGGCCCAGCGGTAGACCTCGGCCGGGTGCCCGGCCGGTTCGCCGCGGGTCTGCTCGGGAGCCTCCCAGCGCAGGATGTGGCGCGCCGGAGTCGTCTCGCCGGGCGGCCGATCATGCGTCTCCGGCGGCACGCAGAGCAGCACGGGCCCGTGGTCCGCCGACAGGACCCGGCTCGGCCGGATCCGCGCGGGAGGCAGGCCGGCCCGCCGCACCGCGGCCAGCGCCGTCATGGTGGGGATCGCCAGGCGGTGCAGTTCGGTTCCGGTCAGCGGGCCGTCCGCGGCGACCCGGTCCGCCAGCGAACCGCCCGGGACGTACTCGGTGACCAGGTAGCCGGCGTCCCCGTCCAGCACGGGGACCGTGCCCACGGGCGCGGCCTGCCGCATCCGCTCGGCCCACCCGGGCTCGCTCGGCCGCCGCAGGGACGGCGTGGTGTAGTGGCGCAGCACCACGCGTCGGCCCGACGGCGCCGTGGCCAGGCTGGTGAGCACGCCGCAACAGCCCGTGTGGAGCCTCTCGTCCGGCGGGTAACCGGGCACGCTCGCCTCGTTCATCGGGCCGCCCTGACCAACCGCAGGCCGGGGGTGTTGTCGGCCGGCGCCAAGGTGGCCAGCAACCGCCGTGTCCGCTCCCTGAAGTCGATCGCGACGAACTCGTTCGGCGTTCTGGTGGCGTCCAGGATCATCAGGTGGTCGTCGTCGAACCACCCCCACATCTCCGCGCCCTTGATCGAGTTCACGTACGTGTCCACCCGCGCGCCGGTGCCGGCGTCCCACGCGCACAGCGAACCGCCGCTGGGGCAGTGGGTCAGGATCAGCCGGCCGGACGGTGAGAACGGGTTGCGGCCCACGCTCGTTCCCGTCCACGGCATCGTCCGCACCTCGCGGCCCGTCAGGTCGCGGACGCGCAACCCCGTGCCGCTCGTACCGCGGTAGGAGACGACGACCGCGTCACCCGCCGGTGACCAGGCGAAGGGGCCCAGACCCCGGTGCCGTTCCTCGTCGGTGTCGACCTGCCGCACCTGCCGCGAGGCCACCTCCACCACCACCCATCCCGTGGGCGGACGGTCCTCGCCCGGCCCGGTCAGCGTGAGCAGCAGCCGCGACGACGCGCGGTCCCAGACCGGGAAGGCGGCCGACGCCGGCACCTGTACGGCGAATCGTTCTCCGGTCGGCCGGGCCACGAACGTGACCTCACCCGGACGGTGCAGCGCGAACCGGGAGCCGTCCGGGGCCGCCGCCAGGTCCTCGGCCGGCACCCCGGCCGCGGCGAACCCGCCGTCCGCGCCGGTACGCAGCCACGCGCCGCGCTCGCTCGTGTACCCCACGATCCGCTGGGGGTCGGCGGTGTTCTCGTGCAGGGTCAGCGCGAGTCCGGGCGCTCGCAGCGTGCCGGCCGGCCGGGGGAGCGGGGCGGGACCGGCCGTCGTCGCCAGCAGGTCGGGCACGGACGGGGCGGCGGGGACGCCGGCGGACGGCTCGGCTGTCACGCGCAGGCCCACCAGGTGCCCGGCCGCCGAGGCCAGCACCGCCACCGCCACTCCGCCCGCCACGAGCGCGCCCCGGATCCGCCGCCCGGTCCTCTCCGGCGGGCCGCCGTGCAGCGCCATGATCGTCTGTGTCGAGTGGCCGACCAGCCGCAGCAGCAGTTCGGCCGCCTCCGGGCGTTGTCCGGGGGCCAGGCACGCCGCCACCAGAGGTCGGAGATGGTCGTCCAGCACCCGGAGGTCGGGCTCTGGTCCGGCGTCGGTCCCGGTGGCCGCGAAGAGCAGGGTGACCGCCCAGCCGAGCAGGTCCGCCTCCTGGCGCGCGCGCGATGTCACGGTGGAGGGCCGCATGTGCGCCGTGGCCAGGTCGTCGAGGCCGTGGCCGAGCACGCGGATGCCGTCCGAGCCCGCCAGCACGGTGCCCGGACGCAGGTCTCCGTGCGTGAGCCCCTGCTGGTGCAGGCTCATCAAAGCCGACGCCATCGCGATGCCCAGCCGGTGCAGCGCCGGTCCTGCCCAGGGGCCGCCCCGGGCCACCTGGTCCTCCAGGGACGTGCCCGTCACCTGCTCGCACACCGCGTACGGCCGTCCCTCATGGAGGCCGGCGGCCGTCACGCGGGCAAGCGAGGGAGCGTGCAGGGCGGTCAGCGCCTCGGTGACCCGCTGCACGGCCGGGCCGTCGGGGACCTGCCCGCGCAACCAGGTGATCTCCACCTGGTCGCCGTCGGGATCCTGCCCCAGATACACCTGTGACCGCTCATCATCACGTAAGCGACCTAATATCTCATTTCCGCCGATAGTGGGCGGATCGGGGAATCGGTCAGGAATGGTTGCCGTCCACAAATAGCTCGACAATCGACAGCGCAATTATCGGGCATCGGGCCCGGAAGGAGAAGATCTCGCAGGGCGGGAGGTTCGCCCCCTCGTCCGGTTTCCGACCGGAAATCTGTTGATCTTTTCGTTATTGTTGCCGATACTCCCTCTTGCGGACCGAGCCCGCAGCGTTGATCGCTTTCCCCGCACGAGTCGATCTCGGGAGGCGTGGTCATGACGATGACGGTGCCGCCTCCGGTGCGGCGCGGGGAGTCGGTCTCCAGGCGGGTGCGTACGCTGGCCGGGCTGTCCCTGCTGGCCCTGGCCGTGCTGCTGGGCGCGATCCTGGCCGGCGCGGCGAGCACGGGCGCCAGCCTGCGCACCATCGGGCACGTCGCCGGGCCGCAGGTGCTGGCCACCGCGAGCCTCTACCGTCAGATGTCGGAGATGGACGCGCTGGTCGCCGAGACCCTGCTGCTGGGCAGGGAGTACGGCCCGCAACGGCAGACCGACCTGGCCGGCTACGACCGGTTACGGCTGGAGACCTCCGAGACCCTGCTCAACGCCTACCGGCTGGCCCTCGACGACCCCGTCCAGCAGCGCACGGTCGGCTCGCTGATCGAGGGGCTGGGCCGCTACGAGCGGCTGGCCGCGCAGGCCCGGCTGCTGGACATCCGCTCCCGGCACACCGCCGGACCGCCGCCGGACGACGTGGTCGAGGCGTATCAGCAGGCCACCGACCTGATGCGGCGCGAGCTGCTGCCCCGGGCCTACAACCTGACCCTGGAGACCGGCACGATCGTCAGGCGCGCGCACGCCGCCGAGCGCTCGACCACCTCGACGGCCCGGGTCGCCGTCGGCGTCGCCGGGCTGCTCGCGCTGGCCTGCCTGCTGGGCCTGCAGGTCTACCTGACCGGCAGGTTCCGCCGGATCTTCGCACCGGCCCTGGTGGTCGCCACCGTGCTCGCCGGCGCCGCTCTGATCGGCGGCACCGCCCTGCTCGACCGGCAGGGCCAGGCGCTGGCGGAGGCCAAAGAGCGTGGCTTCGACTCGGTGCTCACCCTGACCAGAGCACGCGCGATCAGCAAGAGCATGCACGGGGACCAGAGCCGCTACCTGCTCGACCGCTTCCGCAGGGACACCTACGAGCACACCTTCCTGGACCAGTCGCAGACGATCGCCGCCGTCGACTCCACCAGCCTGCCCGACTACCAGACCAAGCTGCACCCGGACTTCCAAGGACTGCTCGGCAGCCTGACGAGCCAGGACCGGCAGCGGCTCTTCCCCGTCTACCAGAGGTTCCAGCAGGCCGACGCGCGCATGCGGACCATGCCGGCCGAAGCGGCGATCAAATTCTGGGACGGAGAGCTGACCCGGACCTACGAGAGCTACGACAAGGTGGTGGAGCAACTGGTCCGGCAGCACGAGACGGGCTTCGAGCGGGCCATCGGCAGCGGCGACCGAGCCCTGGAGGCGCTCTGGCGATCGGTTCCCGCCGGGCTGGCCGTCGGCGCGCTGCTCGTCCTGGCCGGAGTCTGGCCACGGCTGCGGGAGTACCGGTGAGAAGACTGCTGATCTGCCTGATCCTGCTGCTCACCGCCTGCGGCACGGCCCGGCCGGGCTCCCTCGTGGACAAGGACGAGCTGATCGTCGCCATCCGCCCCGACGTCCCGCTGATCAGCTTCCGGGGGCAGGACGGGGCCTACGCCGGATTCAACATCGACGTGGCCGGATACCTCGTCTCCCGGCTGGGCAAGCGGATCCGCTGGCTGGAGATCAAGGCCGACGACCAGCTCACCGTGCTCACCGACGGCCGCGCCGACCTGGTCTTCGCCCACATGTCGGTCACCCCGGAGCGGAAGAAGGTGATCGACTTCGCCGGGCCGTACCACGTCGACTTCCAGGACATCGCGGTCCGGCCGGCCGACAAGGGCGCCATCCGCGACGTCCGCGACCTGGAGGGCCGCAAGATCTGCTGGGTGCGTGGCACGAACATCGCGCAGCGGATCATCGACGAGCGCCGGGTCAAGGCGATCGCCGTCCCGGCGCCCGACTACAACGTCTGCCTGGAGATGATCGAGGACGGCAGGATCGACGCCATCTCCACCAACAGCCAGATCCTGGCCGGGCTGCTCACCAAGCCGGGCGTCGATCTGCACCTGGTCGGCGCGGCCTTCAACGAGCAACGCACGTCGATCGGCCTTCGCAAGGGCGACGTCGACGGTTGCGAGGAGCTCAACCGGGCCATCACCCGGATGTACCAGGACGGCACGGCCCGCAGGCTGCTGGACAAGTGGTTCGGGGAGTCGGGCATCGACCTGTCGGTGGTCTCGGTGCCGCAGTTCGAGGGGTGCTCCTGAGCGGTCCCCGTCCGTGGCCGGCGGGCGGGGACCGCTCAGGATCGAGCGTTGATCACGTGGGCAGGCCGGTCAGCGGGGCGTCGTCCGATCCGACCGCCCCGCGGGTCGGAGGGCTGACGACCCACAGGACCTCGGCGTCGAGCGAGCTGGAGTTCGTGACCTTGTGCAGGACGCTGGAGCGGTACTCGATGCTGTCGCCCGTGACGAGCGTGTGCGAACTGTCGCCGAGTTTGAGTTCCACCGTGCCCGACATGACGAGGATGACCTCGCTGGAATCGCCATGCTGGTACGCCTCGTCGCCGGTCGAACTGCCGGGCGGAAACACGGCCACGAAAACGTCGACGTCGCTGTCGGCACGGCGCGTGATCAGGGTTTTTCTCGCGCCTTTTCCCCAAGTCAGGTGCAGCCGGTCGCTTTCGTGCAGCACCGGGTCGCGCGGTTCCGGTTCCTCCGCGGCGAACAGGTCCGCCAACGGCACGCCCAGCGCGTTGGCGATCCGGTAGAGGGAGGCGACACTCGGTGCCGAGCGCCCGCGCTCGATCTGACTGATGAAACTCTCGCTTAATTCGGATCGGCCGGCCAGTTCGCGCAGGGTCATCCTGAGTGCACTCCGGATGCTGCGGATCCGCTCGCCCATCTCCTGGTGGCTGTTCGCACGAATGGGACTCACCCGAGCTTCACTTGCAGTCGGGTCGGCCGCAGGCCGGCCACGGGACGCGGTCAATGGTGGGCGCGACGCATGCTCCGGCGCAGAGTGGGTCAGCACTCATGTCGGTGACCCGAGTTTTACTGAACGTGGAATTCCGCATGCTCGATGTGATTCCTGATGAGTTGGTTGCCAAGGTTTTCCGGCCGTTTGTCGCCGCCGAACGGCATCTCGTAGGAGCCTATTGCACCGTTGCGGGGAAATCTGCCCCGACCGCAACCGTCATGCGCCCGCCCCGGCGGGGCGTACGGACGACGTGGCGGACGCCTCACCCGTCATCCATGCCGTCCCCCTCGGGGCATCGAGCGCAGCCGCCGGCGCAGGGCGGTCGACACACACTAGTGCTTCAGCCGTCTGAAGTAAACGAGAAGATCATAGCCGACCTCCGCCCGGGTCTCGTTCGCGTCACGACGGTGCGGAAACTTCCGTCCACCCTTTGACATCGGGGGGACGGGTGCCTACATTCTCCGTTACTACGACTTCAGAGAACTTTAGCGCCAGTTCAGTACCTGTGATCCTCCATGACGGAGTGCCCCGGGCCCTGGCTCGTCCGCTGGAGGAGAAGGACCCCCCTATGACCACTCTCCCCACCGCCCGTCACGATCCGACCAGCCCCCAAGAAGCAGTGACCCGGCCTGGCAGCACCCTCCTGCGGGGCCGCTTTCTCGACCCGAAACGCGAGCGGCTGCTCGACGCCGTCCTCGTGGCGGAGGGAACGATCCAGGAGGTGACCGAGCGGGGAGCGCGGCCCGGCCCTCTGTCGGACCGGGCCGGAGCGGTCGTCGACCTCCGCGCGCACGGCGACGTCGTGCCCGGCTTCGTGGACGCGCACACCCACCTCGAGATCGGGGCGAAGGTCCTCGGCCTGAACGTCCCGGTGCACAGCCCGCCGATGACGTCGATCGACGACATCGTCGAGGCGCTGCGCGGCGCCGACCGGGCGAAACCGGGACCCGGATGGCTGGAGGCGCAGGGAAACCTCGGGCAGAGCTACCGGCTGCCCGAGCGTCGTTACCCGACCCGGCACGACCTCGACCGGGTGAGCGCCGAACGGCCGGTCATCGTGCGGTTCGGCGCCCACGTCTGGTGCTTCAACTCCGCGGGCCTGCGCCGGCTGGGCATCGACCGCACGACCTCGCTGCCCGACCCCGCGCACCTGGACTTCGACGCCGACGGCGAGCCCACCGGCATCACGAACGACCTCATCATGATCCGCAGGCAGCGCCCGGATCTGGCACTCCCGCAACCTGACGCCGACAGCTTCCGTGCCGCGCTCGTGGACGCGGCTCGTACGTACTTCACGTCCAGGGGAGTGACGACGATCGGGGAGATGAGCGACGGCGTCGGCGAACTCACCGAACTGCGCGCGCGGCTGGACGACGGCGCGATCCCGCTGCGCGTGGTGCTCTACGCCATCGATCCGGCGGTGACCGAGTTGCTCGCCGCCGGCCGGCTGGACGACTTCCGCACCGCCACCGACCGGCTGCTCGTCGGCGGCTACAAGCTCGCCGCCGACGGAGGGATCTCCGCACGTGAGGCCGCGGTGTGGCAGCCCTACCCCGACCGTCCGGGGCACCGGGGCAAGCTGGGCCTCACGCTGGAGCAGATCGCCGAGGTCGTCCGCCGGGCGGAGGAGCAAGGGCTCCAGGTGCTCGTGCACGCCGCCGGCGACCGTGCCATGGACCTGGCCCTCGACGCCTTCGAACAGGTCCGCGGCGAGCTCGGCTCATGGCGGAGCCGGCACCGGATCGAGCACCTGGGCAACGTGTTCGCCACCGACGAGCGGCTCGCACGGTGCCGTGACCTGGGCATCCTGCCGGTCGCCAACATCGGGTTCCTGCACGGGATCGGTGACTCCATGCGAGGCGTCGTGGGCGAGGGATTCGAGAACGCCCCGCTCTACCGCCTGCGCGCCATCCTGGATCACCGGATGCCGGCGGTGGGGGCCAGCGACTTCGCGGGCGGCCTGCCCGAGATCTCCGACCCGCTGTTCCTCATGCGGGTGATGCGCGAGCGCCGCACCTTCGGGGGCGTGCTGCTGGGCCCCGGCGAAGCGCTGACGCCGTGGGAGGCGCTGCGCTCGGTGACGACCGACGCCGCGTCCGGGCTCCAGCTCGACGACCGGGTCGGCACCTTCGAGCCCGGCGCGCACGCCGACTTCGCGGTGCTCTCCGGCAGCCTCCTGGACGCCTCTCCCGAGCAGTTGACGGACGGCGCCATCCGCGTCGAGCAGACCTGGCTGGCCGGCAACCCGGTCTGGCGAGGTGAGACAGCGTGAGGCGGGCCCGCACACGTCACCGGTGCTGCGCAGCAACGATCATCCGCGGCGTCCGCCGCCAAACCGACAGGGAGTCCATGTGACAGTCAACGGCGACGTGTCCTTCTGGTACCGGGAGCCGGGGCTGCCGACGCCCCGTCCCGCGCTCGCCGGCTCCGTCGAGGCCGATGTGTGCATCGTGGGCGCCGGCTTCACCGGGCTGTGGACCGCCTACTACCTGAAGAAGGCCGATCCCGGGCTGGACATCGCGGTGGTCGAGCGGCGGTTCGCCGGGTTCGGCGCGTCGGGCCGCAACGGCGGCTGGCTGACCGCCGCGCTGGCGGGATCGCCGCGCCGGTTCGCCGAGACCCACGGCAGGCCGGGCGTACAGGCGCTCCAGCAGGCCATGAACGCGACCATCGACGAGGTGATCGGGGTCGCCGCGGCCGAGGGGATCGACGCCGACATCGTCAAGGGCGGGATTCTCCGCGTCGCGCACGTTCCCTCCCAGGTGCCCAGGCTGCGGGAGGGCGTGGACAGCGCCCGCGCGTGGGGCGACGAGGACGTCGAACTGCTCGACGCCGCGCAGACCAGGAAGCGCATCGGCATCCCCGCGGCCCTGGGCGCCTCGTTCAACCCGCACTGTGCCCGGATCCAGCCGGCCAAGCTCGTCCAGGGGCTGGCGAGGGTGGTGGAGGAACTGGGGGTGCGGATCTACGAGTCCACACCCGTCACCGAGATCGTGCCGCACGAGGCGCGTACGCCGTCCGGCACGGTACGGGCGAAGTACGTGCTGCGCGCGACGGAAGGCTTCACCGCCGGTCTGAACGGCGAACGCCGGACGTGGCTGCCGATGAACTCGTCGCTGATCGTCACGGAACGGCTGCCGGAGGCGGTCTGGGACGAGATCGGCTGGGAGGGCAGGGAACTGCTCGGCGACCTGTCGCACACCTACATCTACGCGCAGCGGACCGCCGACGACCGGATCGCGATCGGCGGGCGCGGCGTCCCCTACCTGTTCGGCTCCCGTACGGACGTGGACGGGCGCACGCACGCCGCGACGGTGCGCGCGCTGCGCCAGGCCCTGGTCCGGCTCTTCCCCATGCTGCGGGACGTCGCGATCGAGCACTCGTGGTGCGGCGTGCTCGGCGTGCCCCGCGACTGGTGCTCCACCGCCGTGGTCGATCAGCGGACCGGGCTGGGCTGGGCCGGCGGGTACGTGGGGCACGGGGTGGCGACCACCAACCTGGCCGGCCGTACCCTGCGCGACCTGGTCCTCGGCGCTGACACCGAGTTGACGGAGCTGCCCTGGGTCGGCCGCGAGGTACGCAGGTGGGAGCCGGAGCCGCTGCGCTGGATCGGCGTGCGTGCCATGTACGCCGCCTACCGCGTGGCCGATCGCGTCGAGATAGCGCGCGGCCGGCCGGCGACCTCCCTCATTGCCCGGGCGGCGGATCTCGTCGCGCGCCGCAACTGACCCATGCTGAACGAGAGAAAGGCATACATGAGTATTTTTCTGCCCGACGCATTGACCGCCGACCTCGGCTCGTCCGGGCCGAAGCCCACCTCGATCGCCGGCGACCAGGTGGAAGCGGTCCTGAAGGTCTGGACGGCCCATGACGACGCGGCCGCCACCGGCGTGTGGGAATGCACGCCCGGCACCTTCACGGCCGTCCGCGACGGACACCATGAGATCTGCCAGATTCTGGTGGGCCGCGCGACGGTCGTGGAGGAGGGCGGCACGCCGATCGAGATCGGCCCCGGCAGCACGCTGGTCCTGCCGGACGGCTGGCGCGGGGAATGGCGGGTGCACGAGACCATCCGGAAGGTCTACGTGACCGTGCGCACCTGACCGCCGTTTCGAGCGCCTGCCCTTCACCTCTGCTTCAGCAGCATTTCCGGCTGCCCGTCGGCAAAACGCCTGGTGAGGCCACCGATCCAGCGGTAATCGCGCAGCTTTGTTAAGACGACTTTGCTAATACAGCAGAGGTATTGCCTATAGGTACAGCTCTCTGTACTGTCATCTCACCAATAGGAGGTCTTTCGTCCGATGGATCGCGAATTGCCGGCATCGCCCGGGAAGCCGAGCGGCGACGGCAGCGACTCGATCGGGTCTCGGCTGCGGCGGCGCAGGCGGGCGAAGCGGATGACCTTGCGCGAGGTCGCTCAGCTCACCGGTCTGTCGGAGGGATACATCTCCCAACTCGAGCGAGGTCGCGTGACCGGCAGCATCGCCAGCCTGCAGAAGCTGACGAAGGCGCTCGGCCTGAACGTCGGCGAGTTGTTCGTCGAGACGACGGACGAGGCGCCGGCGGTCCTCCACGCGAGCGCGGCCCGCGGGTACGCCTTCGGCGTCAACGCCCGGAAACTGCGACTGACCCCGACCTCCCACCAATTTCTCGAGGCGTTTCTCGGCGAGTTCGAACCCGGCGGATCGACGGGCGACGCCCCCTACAGCCACGGGGACTCCGAAGAGCTCCTGCTCGTCCTGGAAGGCGAGATCGAAACCGTCATCGACGGGGTCACTCACCGGCTCTCCGCGCTCGACTCCATCACCTATTCCAGCCGGAGTCCTCACAAGGTCACCGCCGTGGGAGAACGACCCGCCCGCGTGCTCTGGGCGATCGCCCCGCCCAGTTACTGAAATTCGGAGAAAGACCTATGGCCACCACAGGTTCCAGTAGTCCGCAAAGGGGCGGACGGATACCGCGACCCCGGCGGAAGCAGCGATCCGAGGCCGGTTCTGAAGGAGAAATCATGACGAGGAGACTCACCGCCGGCAGGCGTTCTCGGCTGGCCACGTTCGGTGCGATCACGGTGGTGGCGACGCTGTTCCTGACCGCCTGCGGCGGCGGCGACGGCGCCGGCGGCAAGAGCGCGGACGACGGGATCGTGGTGATCGGAGACCCGGCCGAGGCCGTCAGCCTGGATCCGGCCGACGACACGAGCGTCTCGGGATACGCGCGCAAGTACCTGTTCTACGAGACGCTGCTGGAGCGTACCGAGAGCGGCGAGATGAAGCCGGTGCTGGCCACCGAATGGAAGCAACTCGACAAGCGCACCTACGAGTTCACCCTGCGGCCCGGCGTCACCTTCCACGACGGTGCGAAGCTGACCGCCGAAGACGTCGTCTTCAGCATCGAGCGGCTGATCAAGGGCGACTACCAGGACACGGTGAACACCGAGCCGTACTTCGCCTCCGCCGAGGCCGTGGACGACCTCACCGTGAAGGTCTCGTCGATCGACCCGCTGGGGACCTTCCTGCCGCGTGTCGCGGGCATCCGGATCGTGCCGAAGCACGTGGTCGAGAAGGTCGGCGACCAGCAGTTCGCCCGCAGCCCCGTCGGCACCGGCCCGTTCACGTTCACGTCCTGGACGCGTGACTCCGAGCTGCGCGCCACCGCGTTCGCCGGCTACTGGGGCCAGAAGCCGGTCGCGAAGGGCATCACCTACCGCGTCCTTCCCGAGGCGTCGGCCCGGATGTCCGCGCTGACCAGCGGCGAGATCGACGTGGCGCTGAACCTGCCCAAGGAGACCACGGCCCAGCTCGAGTCGGCCGACTGCTGCAAGGTCGCGACCACGCCGACCAACCGCGTGTTCTTCATCGGGATGAACACCAACCAGGAGCCGCTGAACAAGCCCAAGGTCCGGCAGGCGCTCAACTACGCGATCGACAAGGAGACCCTGAGCCGGACCATCATGTCCGGCAACGTGAAGCTCCACGGCGACGGCAAGTCGCTGATGTTCGGCGAGAGCATCACGGGGTTCGACCCGGACGTGACCGGCTACCCGTACGACCCGGAGAAGGCCAAGGCCCTGCTCGCCGAGGCCGGCTACCCCAACGGGATCGACATCACCTTCGCCGGGCCGCGGGCCCGCTACCCCAACGACGCGGCACTGGTCGAGGCCATGGCCGAGATGCTGAAGAAGGCCGGGGTCAACGCCAAGGTCGATCTGACCGAATGGAACACGTACTGGCCGAAGACGCAGGCCGGTGACCAGCCGGGGCTCTGGGTGCTCTCCCTGGGGAACTCCGTCTGGGACGCCGAGTACTACCTGACGACCTACCTCTCCTCGCTGGGCCGCGGCTACTTCTCGACGCCCGAGACCGACGCCGAGATCAAGGCCCAGCGCGCCGAGACCGATCCGGAGGCCCGCACCGAACGGCTACGCAAGATCACGAAGGAACTCGTCGAGCAGCAGGCCCCGTGGATCTTCCTGTGGGACATGGTCGATCTGCACGGTGTGAGCGCTTCCGTCCAGGGCTTCAAGGTCGGCCTGGACCAGCGCATCGACGAGAAGACGATCTCGGTGTCGGGTTCATGATCCGCATCCCCCCGACCACCCCGCGGACGGGCTGGAGGCGGTCGTGGCCCTGTTCATAGCCGGCCGGACCGCCCAGGGCGCACTGGTGCTGCTGGCCGTCTCGGTGGTCGTCTTCCTGCTGTCGTTCCTGTCCGGGGATCCCGCGGCGCTGATGCTGCCCGCCGAGGCGACCCCCGCCCAGATCGCGGAGTTCCGCCAGGAGATGGGCTTCGACCAGCCGGTGTTCGTCCAGTACTGGGACTTCCTGGTCGGCGCGCTGACGCTCGACTTCGGCGTCTCGTACTTCCACGGTGACGACGCACTCGGGATGGTGCTCGAACGGACGATCCCGACCCTGCAACTGACGCTCGCGGCCATGGTGGTCGCGCTGCTCATCGCGATCCCGCTGGCGACGGTCGCGGCGCTGCGGCGCGGCTCGGTCATCGACCGCCTCGTGGGCGCCGTGGCCATGCTCGGCCAGTCCCTGCCGCACTTCTTCGTCGGGATCGTGCTGCTGATCGTCTTCACCGTACGGCTCGGCTGGCTGCCCGCGATCGGCAGCCCGACCGCGCGGGGGCTGGTCCTTCCGGCGCTGACCCTGGGGCTGTACGCCACGGCGGAGACGATGCGGCTGCTGCGCTCCAACCTGCTGGAGGTCCTGCACGAGGACTACGTGCGGACCGCCCGCGCGAAAGGCGTCAGCCGGGCGGGCGTGATGGTCCGGCACGCGATGCGGAACGCCGTCATCCCCGTGATCACCGTCCTGTCGCTGCAGGTCGGGACGTTGCTCGGCGGAGCGGTGATCACCGAGACCGTCTTCTCCTACCCGGGGATGGGCCTGCTCGCCGTGCAGTCGATCGCCAACCGCGACTTCCTGGTGATCCAGGCGTTCGTGCTCATCGTCGCGGCGATCGTCGTCTTCCTGAACGTGGTGCTGGACATCGTGTACGGGCTCGTCGATCCGCGCATCCGGTTCGAGGTGAGGCAGTCATGAGAACGTGGAGCCGGGTCCGCGGCGTGCTTCGTGATCCCGGAGGGCTCTTCGGCGCCCTCGTGATCGCCCTCATCCTCATCGCCGCGATCGCGGGCCCCGCGCTGGCCCCGTACGACCCGTCGGCGCAGTCCCTGGAGACCCGGCACCTGCCGCCCTTCTGGATGGACGGCGGGAGCACGGCGCACCTGCTGGGCACCGACCAGTTGGGCCGCGACCTGGCCAGCCGGGTGATCCAGGGCGCGCGGGTCTCGACGATCGTGGGCGTGGCCGCCGTCCTGATGCAGGTGCTGGTGGGCGTGACCCTCGGCCTGCTCGCGGGCTACTGGCGGGGCGCCCTGGACGCCGTGATCATGCGACTGGCGGACGTCTGGCTCGCCGTGCCCTTCCTCGTGCTGGCCATGGCGCTGGCCGTCGTGCTCGGTCCCGGGTTGTGGAGCACCGTCCTGGTCCTGGGGGCGGTCGGCTGGGTGACGTTCGCGCGGATCGTCCGGGCGCAGACGTTGTCCATCCGGGAACGTGACTTCGTCCTGGCCTCCCGCGTCGCCGGCGCGCGGCCGATCCGGACGATGCGGGCGGAGATCCTGCCGAACGTCGCGGCGTCGGTCATCGTCGTCGCCACCCTCCAGGTGTCCCAAATGATCATCGCTGAGGCCGCGCTGAGCTTCCTCGGCCTGGGCATCCAGCCTCCCGACGTGGGCTGGGGCAGCATGATCGCCGAGGGGCGCGACAGCCTGTCGTCCGCGTGGTGGGTCGCGGCCGTCCCGGGAGCGGCCCTCGTGATCGCGACCCTGGGGATCAACCTGTTCGGCGACGCCCTCCGCGACGAACTCGACCCGAGGATCCGCTGACATGGCCATTCGACAACAGCAGGAACGCGGCGCGCCCGTCCTCGAGGTACGCGACCTCACGGTCGAGATCCGGACCAAGCGCGGCACCATCACCCCCGTGGACCGGCTCTCGTTCACGCTGCGCGGCGGCGAGGTCCTCGGCCTGGTCGGCGAGTCGGGGTCGGGGAAGTCGGTGTCGATGATGGCGCTCATGGGCCTGCTGCCGGCGGGCGCCGCGCGGGTCACCTCGGGCACCGCCTTCCTGGGCGGCACCGACCTCCTCTCGGTCTCGCCGAAGCGCCTGAACAGCATGCGCGGCGGCGTCGTGTCCATGGTCTTCCAGGATCCGATGAGCGCGCTGAACCCCGTGATGCGCGTGGGCGACCAGGTCATGGAGGCGGTTCGCGTCCATCACCGCGGGCTCGGCCGCAAGGGCCTGCGGGCCCGCGCGGTGGAACTGCTCGAACTCGTGGGGATCACCGACGCCGGCGAGCGGATGAACGCCTACCCGCACGAGTTCTCCGGCGGGATGCGGCAGCGCGTCATGATCGCGATGGCCGCGGCCAACGAACCGGCCGTGATCATCGCGGACGAGCCCACCACCGCGCTCGACGTCACCGTGCAGGCGCAGATTCTCGAACTGCTGCAGGACATGAAGGAGCGCATCGGGTCGGCGATCATCCTCATCACGCACGACCTCGGCGTCATCGCCGAGATCGCGGACCGGGTGATGGTCATGTACGCCGGCGGCAAGGTCGAGGAAGCGGCCGTCCAGCCGATCTTCGACGCGCCCCGTCACCCCTACACCGCGAGTCTCCTGGCGAGCATGCCGAAGCTGAGCGGCGCGGTCACCACCATGCGGACCATCCCCGGCGCGCCGCCCGACCTGCTCGCGCTGCCGCAGGGCTGCCGGTTCAACCCCCGATGCCCGCTCGCCGACGGCCGGACGGAGTGCCACACCCGCGCCCCGGAACTCGTCCACCTGGACGGCGGACAGCAGAGCGCCTGCCACTTCCCGGCGGAGGTGGAGAAGGCGTTCTCCCGAAGCTCCGACCAGATCGAGGAGGGCGGCGAGCGTGCCTAGGATCCTGGAGGTCACCGGCCTCAAGAAGCACTTCCCGCACCGATCGCGCAACACCCTGCCGTGGCGGCCGCGGACGATGGTGAAGTCCGTGGACGGCGTCGACCTTGACCTCGAGGTCGGCGAGACGCTCGCGATCGTCGGAGAGTCCGGATCGGGCAAGACCACGCTGGCCAGAACCGTACTCAAACTGTACGAGCCGACAGCCGGCCGGATCGTGCTCGACGGAGCCGACATCACGGAGCATTCGCTGCGGCGGATGACCCCGATCCGCCGGAACATGCAGATGGTGTTCCAGGACCCGGTCGGCTCGTTGAACCCGCGCGCCGAAGTGGCCGCCATCGTGGAGGAGCCGCTGCGCGTCCAGGGGATGCGACCGGCCGAACGCAGACGACGCGTCGCCGAGATGCTGGAACTCGTCGGCCTCAACCCCGGCTACGGCTCCCGCTACCCCCATGAGTTCTCGGGAGGCCAGCGGCAGCGGATCGCCATCGCGAGGGCGCTGTCCGTGGACCCGAAACTCGTGGTCCTCGACGAGCCCGTGTCGGCGCTCGACGTCTCCATCCAGGCGCAGATCATCAACCTCCTGGTGGAGCTGCGCCGCGAACTGTCCATGTCGTACCTGTTCATCTCGCACGATCTCGGCGTCGTCCGTCAGATCGCGGACCGGATCGCCGTCATGTACCTGGGCCGGATCGTCGAGGAGGGCGCACGGGACGACGTGCTGCTCGCCCCGAAACATCCCTACACGCAGGCGCTGCTGTCGGCCGTCCCGATCGACAACCCCGCCCTGCGCGGCGTACGGCGGCGGCGGGTGCTCGCCGGTGACACGCCCAACCCCGCCAATCCGCCGACCGGCTGCCCCTTCCGGACCCGCTGCTGGCTGGCGACCGACACCTGCGCCACGACCGCCCCCGAACTGCTGAGCGTCTCCCCGACCCAGCGGGTCTCGTGCCACGTGGCCACCGAGCCGCCCCAGACGCGGTGACGCCGCCGCGCCGTCCGTTCCTGTCCGTCCCACCAGGAGGTCAGATGTCTCACCCCTACGAAGCCGACGCCGTCTACGTCAATGCCGTCGTCCACACGATGGACCCCGCACAACCCGAGGCCGACGCCTTCGCCGTACGCGACGGCCGGATCACCGCCGTCGGCGCGGCGAGCGACCTGCACGGCCTCGCCGCACCGTCCGCCGTGGTCGATCTCGCGGGGCAGACCGTGATCCCCGGCCTGACCGACGCGCACACCCACCTCGCCTGGGCCTCGGACTCGCTCAACTTCTGGACCGGGATCCACGTGCCGCCCTACGGGGACATCCCCAGCCTGCTCGGCCGGCTCCGCGAAGCCGCCGCGGGCAAGGCGGCCGGCGAATGGATCCTGGGCATGGGCAACCTGATGCACGAACAGCGCCTGGCCGAGCGCCGGTACCCGACCCGGCGCGAGCTGGACACCGTCTCGACCGACCACCCGATCCTGCTCCGGCTGGCGGGCCATGTCCACGTGCTCAACTCGCTGGCCATCGAGCGGATGAACATCCCGGACGACGTGGTGGCGCCGCCCCAGGGCCACATCGGCCGCGAGGCGGACGGCAGCCTCGACGGCGTGTTCCTGGACGCGCACCACGTCCTGACCCTGCCGGCGTTCGACCAGCAGGAACGGGTCGAGGCGATCGCCCAGGCGGCACGCCACTACTTCCTGCGCTTCGGCATCACCGCGATCGGCGACATCGTCTCGGACGCCTGGCAGGTCCGCGCCTTCCAGGACCTCAAGGCCCGCGGCCTCCTTCCCCTGCGCATCGGCTACTACCCGGTCGTCCCGGACGCCGTCCGGTTCGACAGCGTCCTGGACTTCTCGACGAGCAGCGGACTCGGCGACGACTCCCTCTACTTCGCGGGCCTGAAGGTGTTCGCGGACGGCGGCGTCTCCGCGAAACAGGGCGCGATGCACGAGCCGTACCGGGGCACCGAGGAACGGGGCGGGCTCGGTTACGAGGAGGCGGAGTTCCGCGCGATCGTACGGGCCTGCCTGGCGAACCGCATCCAGCTCGTGACGCACGCCGCCGGCGACCGCTCCTTCGACTTCGTCCTCGACGCCTACGAGGGCGAGATCCCGGCGGTCGGCTGGGACGACCACCGCTTCCGCGTCGAGCACGTGTCGCACCCGTACCTGACGGACGAGCGCATCGCCCGGCTGCGCGACTCGGGCAGCGTCGGCGTCCCGCAGGCGCCGCACCTCTACTCGATGGGCGACTTCTACGCCGAACTGCTCGGTGACGAGAAGCTTCCGCTCGCGCTGAGACTGCGCTCGATGATCGACCAGGGGCTGACCATCCCGGGATCCTCCGACCTGACCGGCTCGCAGCCGGAGTCGAGCAACCCGTTCCTCGGTATGTGGACCAGCGTCGAGCGCGAGGCGGTGTTCGGCACCAAGTACGGCACGAGCGAGGCGATCACCCCGTACGAGGCGCTGCGCAGCTACACGATCGACAGCGCCCACGCGATCAACCAGGACCACGTCCGGGGCTCCATCTCGGCCGGGAAACTGGCCGACTTCGCCGTCCTCGACCGGGACCTGCTGGCGATCCCGACCGGCGAACTGCGGGACGTGACCGTCCGCAGGACCTTCATCGGCGGAACGGAGGTCTACTCGGCCGACTGACCTGCCGGGGCCCGCGATTAGCGGCCGGCTCTCGTGGTAGAGGGCGGCTGGAGGTGGGCGATGTCGCAGGTCAGACCGATTCTCGTGACGGGGGCCGCCGGCAGTGTCGGAGCCGTCGGCCGGACCGTCGTGGAGACGTTGCGGCGCCGGGAACTGCCGGTCCGGGCGCTGGTCCATCGCGAGGACGCGCGGGCCGAGGCGCTGCGGGCCACCGGCGCGGAGGTCGTCGTCGCCGACCTGACCCGCGCCGCCGAGGTCGTCCCCGCCATGCGAGGCGTGGGCCGGGTGTTCTTCACCATGAGCGTCTCGCCGTCCTACCTGGAGGCCGCCGTGGTGATGGCGACGGTGGCCCGCGAGAGCCCCGGCATCGAGGCGTTCGTCAACCTCTCGCAGCTCACCGTGTCCGGGATGAGCACCACGAGCACCGAGGAGTCGCGCCAGCAGCGGCTGCACTGGCTGGCCGAGCAGGCGCTCACGTGGTCGGGGCTGCCGCTGGTGCTCGTCCGGCCCACGGTCTTCCTGGAGCATCCCTTCTTCACCCGCTTCGCCGCCGCCTCCATCGCCGTCGGGGACGAGATCCGCCTGCCGTTCGGGGCGGCGCGGACCTCGCCCGTCGCGGCCGGCGACGTCGCCGACGTGGTCGCGACCGTCCTGGCCGATCCGGCCGCGCACCTCGGGAAGGCGTACGAGCTGACCGGGCCGCGCTCGGAGGACATGAACGCCGTGGCCGCCGAGTACTCCGAAGCCCTGGGACGGCCCATCCGGTACGTGGACGTGCCCATGGAGCGGTGGCTGAAGGAGGACCTGAACCAGGCGCGGCTGCCGGACCACCTGGCCGAGCACATCGCCACCATGGCCCGGCTGCACGCCCGCGGCCGGTACGCCCGCCTCACCCACGACGTCGAGAAGGTCACCGCACGACCGGCCACGAGCGTCCGGGACTTCGTGGCCGGCCACGCGGCCCTGTACGCCGGCCGCGCCCGCTCGGCGTGACCTGTTAGAGCGTCGGGAGGCCGACCGCGTTGGCGGCGTCGGCCTCGAAGTAGTCGGTCGTGGCGTGGCGGCCGGCGTGCTCCTCGAAGAAGCTCCGCACCCCGTCGACCGAGTCATGGACGATGACGTTCACCGCCCTGGTCCCGTCGGCGCTCGCCACCGCCACCGTCCACCGGGCCCCCTCGGGAAGCCGGCCGTACGCCTGCTTGATGGAGTCCCAGAAACCGTCGTGGTCGGAAATCGTGGAAACGGCCATGACGTGCACCGTGGCACTCTCCTCGTCGATTCGCGGATGCACCCGGCAGTTGGTGTGCAGGTACCGCGCGGAGCCGTTCTCGAATTCGTAGATCGCGACGGTCTGCGGGTCCTCGATCGGGTCGTCGGACGTCATCAGGAAATGGGTCTCGCTGATCGGGGCCAGCTCGTAGTCGAGCTGTTCCGGTTTGTCGAGGAGCTGCGCCTCCATGGGGTTCAGGGTGAACCTGAGATGCAGCTTGCCCTGTTCGGCGGCCACTTCGTAGCGGGTGCCGGGACGTCCGTAGGAGCCCTCGTACCTGGCCGGATCGAGGGCCAGGGCCGGGTCGGGCTCCGGCAGGGCGGGGATCGTGACCGCGCCGAGGTCGGCCAGGATCTCGTTGAACACCTTCCGGTAGAAGCTGTCGCGCGGCCCTGCGTTGGCCAGCATCGCGACGGCGATGCCCGATTCGGGGAGGATGCGCAGGCGGGCGCTCTGGCTGACCGTGCTGCCGTCGTGGGCGTAGACGGTCTGGCCGTGCCAGTCGCACACGATGAGACCGAGCGCCCATTCCGGCCCGAACAGGTACGGGTCGGGAACGGGGACCCGCGACTCCGTCATCTCGCGGACGATGCCGGGCGAGACGATCCGGGTCCCGTTCGGCGCCCTTCCGTCGTCGAGGAAGACGTGCGCCATCGTGAGCAGTTCCCGGGCCGTCGTGCTGACGTTCCCTCCGGGGCCGAAGGAGCGCGGCAGGTGGTCCAGCGGTGTGAGCACGGGCCCTTCTTCGAGGGATCGGACCAGGTAGCCGGTCGCGGCCCGGCCGCGGTCCACGTGCTCGCGCCGGCTGCTCGTCGAGGTCAGCCCCAGGGGGCCGAACAGGCGGTCCGTCATGATGTCGTCCCACCGTCTGCCGTCGGTCACCTCCATGACGCGGGCGAGGATCGCGTAGCCGAGGGCCGCGCTGTAGCCGTGGGTGTGGCCCAAGGGGTGGACCTGCCGCGCGTCGGCGATGTTCGCCACCATGCGCTCGTAGACGTCGTCGTCCTCGCCCGGATCTCCGTAGCTCTCCTCGATGCCGCTGGTGTGGTTGAGGAGATGGCGGGGGGTGACCTCGGCGCTGACGACGGGGTCGGCGACCCGGAATCCGGGCAGGTAGCTGCGCACCGGCTCGTCGAGGGCGATCTTCCCCTCGTCCACGAGCCGCATGAAGGCGAGGGCGGTCCACGTCTTGGACACCGAGCCGCACTGGTAGACGGTGCCGGTCGTCGCGGGCTCCCGCGTGGCGACGTCCCTGACGCCGACGGCGAAGTCGGTGATCTCCCCGTCGTGCAGGACGCCGATCGCGGCGCTCGGGATCCGGTACTCCGCGAGCAACTCGGCGACGCGCGCTCGCATCCGATTCACGTTCAACGCTCTTGTCACAAGGAGCTCCTCGTCCTGCCCTTATCTTTCCAAGTGAGAAAAAGCTACGTTGCATTTCAAGTCTCGTCAACGAAAATATGGCTGTTTGCTGGGCTTTCGTGTCGATCGTTGCAACGATGGTGTGGATCAATGCAACACGCGCCGACCGGGCGTTGCAATGTACTGTTGGTGAACGCACCCGAACCGACAGAGGGCGAGCCGATGCCCGGAGACAGGCTGACCCACGACGATCGCCACCAGATCGCGAGCTGGCTGGCCGAAGGGCTGGGCTACGCCGAGATCGCCAGGCGGCTGGGCCGGCCCACCTCCACGATCAGCCGCGAGGTAGCCCGCAACGGCGTGCCCGGCGGCTACCTCGCCGACCGCGCCCAGCGGGCCGCCGGGCAGCGCGCCCGCCGTCCCCGACCGGCTCAGGTCGCGGAGCCACCGGCCGGCGGAGGTCCGGCCGCGTCCGTACGCGCCTTCGTGGCCCGGTTCGCGACGCTGCTGGCCGCGACCGGCCTGCCCCGGATGCCCGCCCGCGTGCTCGCCTGCCTGCTCACCTCCGGCTCCGAGGGCCTGCGCTCCGCCGACCTCGTCGTCCTGCTCCGGGTCAGCCCGGCGTCGGTGTCCAAGGCGATCGCCTACCTGGAGGCGATCGAGCTGGTCAGGCGCGCACGGGAGGCCGGCCGCCGCGAGCGGTACGTCATCGACGACGACGTCTGGCTCCGCGCGTTCAAGGCCGACACCGGGGCGCACACCGAGGTCGCGGCGGCCGCGTGGCAAGGGATCGAGCTCTTCGGCGCGGGCACGCCCGCAGGCGCCCGGCTGCGCCGGCTGGCGGAGTTCTTCACCTGGATCAGCGAGCAGATGAACGGCAGCGGCCTGGCCGACGCCGCCGTCCACGACGCGCTGACCGTGCTGGCCGCGCTGGTGCACGCCGCCCGGCCGCTCGCCGTGGCCGAACTCGCCACGGCACTGGACTGGCCGGTCCGGCGGACCGCCGCCGCCCTCGACGCGCTCATGCTCCATCCGGCCCTCTCCGACCCGCTCGCCGTGGAGCGGGCCGGGCGCGGCGCGTTCGCCGTCACCCCGAGGCCGGACCGCCTGAGCCCCGCACAACGCGACGCGCTGACCGTCGGCCCGCGCTCGGCCCGAGGGGCGCGGGCACAACCGTCACCTCACGGACAGTAGTTGGGCAACTACTCATCGCATAGGCTCCCTCTGGAATCCGGTCATCCGAGAGGAGAACACCCATGAGTGCAACACGGCAGGCACGCCGGGCGGTGGGCGCAGCCCTGACGATCGGCGCGTTCGCCGCCGCCCTCGCCGCCACCCCGGCAGCCGCCACCACGCAGACGTCGGCGGCGGCGCGGGCAGGCGAGGTCTTCGTCTGCGGGGAGGTGGCGGCGGAACTGCCCAACGTCTTCGCCCGCGACTGCGACACCACCCACTGGGGCCCGGTGGCCAACTTCGTCGTCATCCACCGCCACTCCAGGGCCGCCTTCCACTGCGCGACCGGCTGGGCCGAAGGCAGCCTGTGGCTCAACGGCCAGAACTGCCGCCGCATCCCCGCCACCTGACACCAGGGCGCCGGCCGTCCTGCCGCGTTCGCGCACGAGTCATGGGGCGCGAACGCGGTCGGCCCGATTCACGACGACGCAGCATCTCGGACATCTCACGAAACGGCGGACCCACATGACCGACGACCCGTGCTCCGGCCGGCGATGAGACCCGTCATCGCCTGCCTGGGGGCCATGGCGCTGATCGCGCCGGCGCCGCCCGGCGTCGCCCAGGCCGCGTCCACGTATACGACCGCCGCGGCGGCGGTCGAACCGCAGCAGGAGGTGCCGGAACTCGACGCCCCGGGCGCGGAGCAGCCGGTCACCTTCCCGCCGGACCGCCGCACCCGCCCCTCCCCGGGCACGTACGTCTTCACCGCCCCGCGCCACACCCGCATCACCCGCCTGGAGATGAACTGCCGCCCACCCTGCGCGGAGGCCATCGCCACCGACGGCTCCACCGCGACCGTCCGCACGCCGCCGGGGCGCTGGCGGTGGAGCCTGCCCGTACGCGTCTGGCTCCAGGCCGGCCTCAACGCCCCCGTGCCCCGCGCCCGCTACAGCGGCAGCCTGACTGTAGACGGCGAGCGGCAACCCCTCGACGTGATCATCACCGAGGGCCGGCCGGGGCTGTTCGGCATCGTCCGCGCCGACACCCCCGACAACAGCGGCGCGCTGGTGTCCGCCGTCACGCCGGGCGGCCCGGCGGACCAGGCGGGAATCCGGGCCGGCGACGTCATCGTCTCCTTCAACGGCAAGACCGTCACCAACGCGCGCGAGCAGCGGGCCGCCCGCATGGCGGTACGCGGGGGAGCCACCGTCCCCGTCACCTACCGCAGGCCCGACGGCAGCGTCAGAACCACCGAGGTCACCCTGGCCGACGCGCCGCCTGGAACGCCGGCGTAGCCCGGAACGCGTGCCCTGGAGCTCAGCGCCCGTCGTGGGTGACGAGCCCTTCGATGGTCCGGAGTTCCCGGTCGATCTTCGCGAGGGCGGCGCGGCGGTCCGGCTCGCCGGGTTCCAGGGTCTGCCCACGCCGGTGTTCGAGATGCGCCAGCAGGGTCTCACCGCCCAGATCGCGGGCGGCGAAGGCCACGACGATCGTGGCCGACTGCATCACGCACCAGCCCGGCCGCAGCCTGGCCTCCATCGTGTCCTCGTGGCCGGAGACGTCCCGCACCAGCAGGCGCAGAGACTCGCCGCGCTGCTCGACGACGCGCACGTGGGCGACGCCGGGCTCGTAGCGGGGAGTGGCGTTCTCCAGGTCCGCGACGACCTGCCACACCGCCTCGAAGGGCGCGGCGATGCGGCGCCGCCCCACGACGGAGCCCGGCAGTCCGGCCGAGAGCACGGCCAGGCGGTCGATCGGGTCGATGGCGGGGTACGCCACAGGATCGGTCATGACTCCCAAACCTCCCGGAACGCGGCCCTGGCCCGATGCAGCCGGGACTTCACGGTTCCCAGCGGGATCCCCAGCGTGTCGGCGATCTCCGGTTCGCTGAGACCCTCCCTGGTGCGCAGGACCAGCACGACGCGCTGGGGGACCGGCAGCCGCGCCAGGGCGTCGTCGATGTCCACCAGCCCTTCCAGCGCGGCGGCGGGACGGTCCACGAGCGTCTCCTCCGCGGGGACCTCCAGGTCGTGCCGCCGGGCGAGCCTGACCGCCGTCCGGACCGTGACCGACCGCACCCACGTCATGATCGCCTCAGGGGCACGCAGCGACGGCAGGCCCCGGAAGATCGCCAGCAGGGCCTCCTGCGTCGCGTCGTCGGCCGCCGCCGGGGCGATCCGTGCGCACAGCCGGCGGACGTACGGGGCGAGGTCGTCGAGCAGCCGGTCCAGCGCGAGCGCGTCCCCCTGCTGAGCGGCGGCGACGTCCTCGGGATCCACGCCAGGAAGGTTACAAGAACATCGGCCGGAACCTTTCGCGGGATCTCCGCCACTTTCCCACCAGGAGGACATCACGCAGAGAGGACTGTCTCGTGAAACCAGACCTGCACATCGTCGGGGCCGGCCTGACCGGGCTCACCGCCGCCATCGAGGCGGCCGAACGCGGCCGGCGGGTGACCGTCGCCGAGGCGCACACCCGGCCGGGCGGGCGAGCGCGCACGTCCGCGGCTCCCTACCGGGCCAACCTCGGCGCGCACGCGATCTACGTGGACGGGCCGTGGTGGGCGTGGCTGGAGCGCCGCGGCCTGACCCCGCCGATCGTGGCGGCGCCGCCCCGGGCCGGCCTCGTTCGGACCGGAGGCCGGCTCGGACCATGGCCGGACGACCTCGGCCGGGCCATCGCCGCACTGCCCGCCGAGGCCCCGGCAGGGGAGCCGTTCCGCGCCTGGCTGCTCCGGCACGTCGACGCCAGGACGGCGGAGGCCGTCATCGGACTGACGTTCATCTTCACCTTCGACCACGACCCCGGACGGCTCTCGGCCGCGTTCGCCCACGAGCGGCTGCGCCGGGCGCTGGCCGGCGGCGCCCGGTACGTGACCGGCGGCTGGTCCACCCTGGTCGACCTGCTGGCCGCGCGAGCCGCCGCCCTCGGCGTGCGGATACACACCCGGACCAGGGTGCCCGCCCCGCCGGATGGCCCGACGATCCTGGCCACCAGCCTGGCCACCGCCCGCCGGCTCACCGGCGACAGCACGCTCACGTGGCCGAGCGCCCGCCTGGCGACGGTCGACCTGGGCCTGCGGGCCGACCGCGCCCCCGGCTGGTTCCGGATCATGGACCTCGACGAGCGCATCTACGCCGCCCGCTACAGCCTCGCCGACCCCACCCTGGCCCCGCCCGGGCACGAACTCGTCCAGATCGCCGCGGCCTGCGCCCCGGACGAGCGAAAGGCCGACGCCGAACGCCGCGTGCGAAGCCTGCTCGACGCGTCCTGGCCCGGCTGGCGCGACGCGGTGCGGTGGTACCGCAGCGCCGTGCGTACCGACTGCACCGGGGCCCTCGACCTGCCCGGGACGACCTGGCGCGACCGCCCCGCCGTCAGCCGCGAGGGCACCCTCGCCGTGGCCACGGACCAGTCCGCCGCGCCTGGACTGCTCGCCGAGGTCGGCATCGACGCCGCGCGCCGCGCCCTCCGGGAATTCGGTGGCCTGTGCCGCTAAACCGGTGGCGTTCGCGCGGACGGGCCTCGTAGCTTGTGCGTTCGTGACAGACGATCCGAAGACACGCCAGAATCGCCAGGACATCGGCCGCGTGTTCAACGAGGTGCCGGAGATCTACGACCGGGTCCGTCCCGGCTACCCCGACGAACTCTTCGCGGACCTCCACGCCATCACCGGCCTGGACGAAGGGTCGTCGGTGCTGGAGGTGGGCTGCGGCACCGGTCAGGCGACGCGGCCCCTGGCGGCGCTCGGCTGCTCGGTGACCGCCGTCGAGCCGGGCGCGGACCTGGCCGCACTCGCCCGGCGGCGGCTCGCCGACTTCCCTGACGTCGAGATCGAGCTGTCCACGTTCGAGGAGTGGGACGACCGCGGCCGGCGCTTCGACGCCCTCGTGGCCGCGTCGTCGTGGCACTGGGTCGACCCGTCGATCGGCTGGCCGCGCGCGCACCACGTCCTCCGGCCCGGGGGCTGGATGGCGCTGCTCGGGAACATCGTCATCCGCAGGCCGGGGGAGCCGGAGGTCTACGCCGAGACCGCCGATCTCCACGAGCGCTTCTGCCCCGGGAACCCCGGCTGGGGCCATCCGCCGCTGGAGGACGAAGTACGGCTGGAGGACGACGGCTGGGGCCTGGCCGACGGCCCCGGGGACCTGTTCGGCCCGGTGATCGTGCGCTGGTACCCGACCGTCCAATGGTTCGACGGGGCCGGCTTCGCCGATCACCTTCGCTCGATGTCGCTGTATCGACGCCTCGACAGCGACGTCCGCGAGCCCCTGCTCGACGCCATCGCCGAGCGGATCCGGACACGGATGGGCGACCGGGCGTCACGCTGTTACCTGAACGTCCTCCGCGTCGGACAGCGGCGAACGGGGCGGTAGGGCGTTGACCCCGGGGCCGGACGGTGGTGAGCCGGCTGATGGGGTGTTGGTTCTGATGGGTGGCGGGGGCGCATGCGGGACGGCCACTGGAACGCCACTGCGCCTGCGCCGCCACGCCCGCGCCATCCCCCTGCGCGCCACTGCGCCCCCGTGCTGCGCCTGCTCCCTCGCGCCTGCTCCCTCGCGCCTGGGCCCTCGCGCCTGCTCCCTCGCGCCTGCTCCCTCGCGCCTGGGCCCTCGCGCCTGCTCCCTCGCGCCTGGGCCATCCGCGTGCGCCCCGCGCTCCCGCGCTCCCGCGCTCCCGCGCTCCCGCGCTCCCGCGCTCCCGCGCTCCCGCGCTCCCGCGCTCCCGCGCTGGCGCTGCCTTGCGCCAGCCTGCGCTTGCGCTCCCGCGCCTGGGCCATCCGCGCTTGCGCTTGCGCTGGCCTGAGCCTGGGCCGCCTGCGCGCTCCCGCGCTCCCGCGCTCCCGCGCCTGGGCCATCCGCCTGCGCGCCCCGCGCTGGCGCTGCCCTGCGCCGGCCTGCTCTTGCGCCCCCCGCGCGCCTGCGCCGCCGCGCGCGTTGGCCCGCGATCAAGGGCGTGCGGTGGTCTTGCGGGAGTGTGAGGCGCTGGCTTTGGCGCGGTTCCCGCAGACGTCCATCGAGCACCAGGTCCGGCGCCGGTTGCGGGAGAAGCTGCACCCGTACGTGCGGCCGGTGCTGAACCGCGAGCTGTTCACCGACCACACGCGCGGCCCGATCGATACACGGACGGGACGCCGACGAGATGACGGCCGGCAGGACGGGAACCGCTCGACCAGCAACTCCCGCATCCAGCGGAGAACTCGGCCGGCTGCCGGCCCGGCGATGACCCGTGCGATGGGCCGGACCGCGACCCGGCGACCTCGCCGACGCGGTGCGGCGACCTCTTGCCGGTCGTGCGACCTTCCGCTACGCGGCGACCGGCCCGTCCACGTGCCGCTGGGATCGCGGATCGTACCGACGGACCGATCGACACCACGATCACGCGGAACCTGGCCACCTCCGGCCCGGTTACCGCACGCGACATGCGAACCTGGCGTCGCCTCACCCGCCTGAAGGCCGTAGCCCACTGGCTGCGGCCTCGCCCGGCCACGTTCCGCGACGCGAACGGGACGGACCCGGTCAACCTGCCCGGCACACGGATCAGCGTTCCCGAACGACTTCGACAGCCTGCCGCTGTCACACCAGGCCCACCGAGACAGCCCGCAGCCCGCACCGTCCCCCGGACCAGGCCCTACCGGAGCGCTCCCCACCCGCAATGCGCACCGCAGACACCGCCCGAACGCGACCCGCCCCGCTCGTCCTGAGACCAGATCGGGCCCGCCCGGCCCATCACACCCAGAACGTGCGGCCTCAGTCCACCCGCGGGATCCCCGCAGCCAGATCCCGCACGACCTGAATCAGCTCAGCCGGATCGAACGGTTTGGTGAGATACGCGTCCACCCCGATCCGCCGCCCCCGTGCCTTGTCGTCGTCCTGCGCCCTGGCCGTGATCAGCACGACCTTGATGTGCCGCGTAGCCTCCCCGTCCCTCAGCATCTGCGCCGTCGTCCACCCGTCCAGGAACGGCATCATCACGTCAAGCGTGATGACATCGGGCATGACGTCGAGCACCCGATCGAGGCAGTCCTGCCCGTCGGTGGCGGTCGTGACCTCGAACCCTTCCAGGTTCAGGTTGACCGCGATGAGCTGCCGGATGACCTCGTCATCGTCTACGACCAGTACTTTCCCAAGAACGTCGCCCACGGCCGCAAAGTTAACTCGTAGCGAGCCGGTCACGAGGGGTTTTCGCTGGAAGTGTTCAAGGAGCTTTATCTGGTGCCGAGCGGTCCTCAGGAGCTGGTAGCCTTAACACTCGTCGAGCCCCCTTAGCTCAGGGGATAGAGCACCGGCCTCCGGAGCCGGGTGCGTAGGTTCGAATCCTACAGGGGGCACTCGCGATCTACATCGTAAGATGGGCAAGGACCTGCGGAAACGCAGGTCCTTCTGCGTTCCGGGGGGTGCCAACCGATGCCGCCGATGGCAAGCATTTGCCCATGATCACGTACCAGACACGTACCGATCATGGGTCGTGGCTTCGTTTGCGCGCCAAGCTCAATGAGTCGGGACAGTGAGTCTGAGCAAGCATCCGCACTAGACAGCAACCGATCATGTCCCACTCGGTGGCAGCGCATGTCGAACTCGCGTTCGTGAGGCCCGCGAAGTACTCCAGGATGACATCCCTAAACCCGTCCCGCCATGATCCGTTCGGATTGACGTATCCGGTGCCGGCGATCTTGCCACCTTCCACGCCCTCGATCGCGGCGGACTCGTGTAGTGCGTGATCTCGGCGTCGGGCAGCTCGATGAGAAGGGACATGCGGACCAGAGATAGTCGCAATGATTACTGTTGCCCGGCTGCAGGCCCACCGTGCCTTGCACAGCTCGTAGATCGTGGTCCGCGTCGGGTGGGAGCAGGAGCACGCTGGCCCGCTCCTCCAGTTGATCAACTCCTCGTTCCCCCACTCGGGGACCTTGAACACCAAGACGTAGGCGACGACGGAGGCAAGGAGTGCCAGGTACACGAAGAACGGCCACCTGCTCCGCCTTGCGAGTCCCCTCATCGGCACCGAAAATCAGGGCTCATGGGCCCACTGATTGCCGTAGTTGGCAGCGCGTCGCCGCAACGCAGCTATGAGCCACCGCTAGCAGACGTTGCCCAGATGATCTCGGCTGCCGAGTCCCTGGGGCGCGAGCTGGCGATCAACAGTTTCAGGATCGCTGTCTTCTCTAGCCACCCCGATTTCATCGAATCTAGCGTGGTCAAGGGCTATATCGGCTCGGGCTCCGCAGAGCTGCGATCCATTGAGGTTCACAGCCGCTTCGGGAAGGAAGCAGATTTCGCCGAGATCATCGCCTTCCGAGACTGCTTCGATGTACGACCGGACCCAGGCGACGACTGGGAGGTTGGTTACTATCGAGCACTGCTGTCTGCTGACGGCGTGCTGATCATCGGAGGAGGCCGTTCGGCATTCACAGCGGGTTTGATCGCCATTTCCCGCGGGATTCCCATCGTCGCGGCAGCCTCACTGGGAGGCGCCGCCCAGCGCGTTTGGCGACGCTTCGCTGAAGCACACGATCTTGTCAGCGACGAAGACGCCTATGCCATGGCCGAAGCTTGGCAGGCTCAGTCCCCCACCCGGCTTGTAGCGTCGCTCAGCCGTCAGTGCGATCTCCGCACATCACGGCTCCAAGAAGCCGAGGCCGAACAACAACGTGCAGGGTGGCGCGCAACGGTAAGTCTCGCGGTGGGAGTGCTGTTCCTACTGCTGGCATTGGCCGCGATCCCGCTGTCCTACTCTCAACCACCGGGAACTGCTCTCGGGATCACCGCGCTGGTAGGTGCCCCTCTTCTCGCAGCAGGCTGTGGCGCGATCATGCGCAACGCCTTCGATGTCGTCAAGAATTGGGTACGTACCGCCGTACTGGGCTCAGCCGCCGGAGCCATCACCGCCCTCCTCTTCCTCGCTGCCCAACTGACCACGACCCCAGACATTCTTACCGCAGAAGGGTCTCGCCGACTCCTCTTCTTCATTCTCCCGATCGGATTCGTGTCAGGTTTGACTTTCGATGCGGTATACAGCCGGCTCAGGGCGCAGGATGTCTCTCTCACTGCGAGTCTGGATCGTTCTCCTCCTGCATAGATTCCTCGTCGACGCCCTCGAGTTCCTCCCATGGAGTATGGATTCCGAACTTACGGCGAATCTCCTCCGCGTGCTCGCTTCGGTCTGCCTTCTCCATGTAGTTGGCCACCCGGTCCACAAAAGTGATCCCCTCGTCGCTGTCCGCAGCCAGGTTCATTCGGGCCATCAAGTTCTCGAGGCAGTCGGCGGCTGTTAAGTCCGTATCGACGTGACCGCCTCCGTTCGCCTTGCGGATAAATTCACCGCGAATTGATTCATCGTCGTTCGCAGCAGCCGATAGTCGCGCAAGGGTATCGATCAGAGCAGCAGCTTGGTCCACCCCTTCTTCTTTCGTTGCCAGCCACCAGACAACTGCGCTTCCGGGGGATTTCAGTACGTCCTCGCCCAAGTACTCGCGCCGATTCTTCTCGTAACGCCGTTGCTCCGCCCAGAGAGCCTCTTGCTTGCGAATCTCGGCCATCTTCTCGAGGCGCTGCACATCCTCTGAAGGCAGCCTTAGAGAGACTTCGCTTGCCATTGCCTCGACCTCACCTGAACGATCGGGTCTCGGCACGCCGAGGGTCACATTCAGTTGTTGCGAAAGGACAGAAACTGTTTCTGGCATCTCCGCTGAGACGATGGTTCGAGCCCGCTGGGTGATGTTCTCGATCGCCAGCGCGGCAGGGTTTGCATGAGCACTGTTTCGGAGCCTCCGCCATCGTACGGTGGCCGAGAACTTGAAAGTGTAATCGCGCAGCGAGCTTGGTAGAGCGACTTCACTGACTTGCACCTCATGGAACACCGTAGTAACGCTCGGCCGATCGTCCCGCGTTCGCGGTTCGCTCCGGGGAACGAGGAACCATATCGCGACAGCGCAGAGGGCGAGCGTCACCATGAGAAGTAATCGAAGCCAGACGGACCATGCTCCGATCTGTGCAAAAACCAACAGCAGGGCGGCAACTACAGCAATGCTCGTCAACGTGACGTTTCTAACGTTCATGGGCCTCCGTTACAGGCCTTGCAGTTCATTGATCTGCCGACAGAAGTGGTTGGCGACCGCCATACGCTCTCGTAGGTGCGTAACCTGGCCCTGGCGCCACCGAACAGTTGTGGCGTAGAGGCGGCTCAAGGCATCATCTTTCCGTGCAGCCGCATCGAGGAGAATGTCCAGGGTGCCTTCATCAAGGCGCGCGTCGCTGACTGCCCCAAGCCATTTCTGGACGTTCTGGCGCCAAGTAGGATGCTCGCTTTGGGTCATGGCCAAATGCCATCCATGAGTCAGCAACAGTCGGAGGCCAGGAGACGAAACGATCGCCGCGCACTCGTCCGGATCCGTGACGTGCAGAAAAATCTCAATGTCGGCCGGCGAGACGACCCGCGCGGAATCCATCCGCGTGATTAGCAGGTGCATAAACTCCCGGCAGAACCAGCGATCCTGGCGGCAGAGTGTACTGATTGCCTCTCTCGCGGCGTCAGAGATTCTTCGGTCCGCCTGCCGGGCGAGATGGCGTAGGCGTATGGCGGCGCTCATCGGGTCGTTCCGCGCAAGCACGTCCGCGCAGACCTCTACCAGCACTTGGCCTCGCTCGGCCGGGAGGTCCTGTTGGATCGCCCATTGTCTGATCTTCCTGCGGATCACGCTGCTATGGCGTGGATCTTCCAGTCCCAACTGCAGGACCCTGACTGCGTCCGGCCAGCGTGCTGCCGAAGCTCCCTTGGCGGACCAGCCTTCCGCCAAGGAGGTGAGATCCGTTGGCCGTCCGGTCCTCAGTGCCTGCTCCGCAAAACGTGTGATGACTCTGTCACGATCGCCGCCACTCAACGTCGATTGGCTGACAACGTCCCCGATCCACTGCCGGAACTGCATGCGCAGACCCGGATAGTTAGACCAGAAGTACGTACGAATCATGGCATCGTAATCAAAGTCTGCAAAGGAGATGCAGCCGCTCGTATCGTCGACAGTTACGTCAAATCCATCCAGCTGCTGTATAAGTCCTTCCTGCTCCAACAGTGGCGTATCGTCGCCAGCCAAATCTACGTGCTCATGAAGTGATCGAGCGGCATCGTAAACCGCATCGGCGTGCGCGTCGTTCAACACCCCTGCAGCCAGGAACAGTACGCGCTCCGATCCCTTCATCTTCGCGGCTCGGTCAGCAACATTCTTGGCGTGTTCCGAAGCAGCCTTAAGAGCGCTCTCAACCCAGTCGCGAATGTCTCCGACACCCTTATTCTTCGCATCACCTATCGACTGCGCGAGTCTATCTATGGCCCTCATGGGCTTGGAGTGAAGTGCTGGATGATCCAGATCGGCGAGCGTAACATCGATACCATCGCAAGCCAGATAACGATGGAGTACCACCTGCGCCGCAGGCTTTTCGATATGGATAATTCGACGACCTAGGTCACCGTGTATCACAGCGCTGATATCGTCCGGAACGGCGACTGCCATGTAGGCGCCGACATCACAGACGTTAGCTTGACGTGCGGCTAATCTGTCATAAAGAGCTGGATACATTTCATCCTTTACGGAGGAGACATCGATCAGGACTCTGTCCCCGGACTGCACCTCGAGACCCCTGTCGTCCTCCGCTGGATCTAAGGGTATTTCTCTATATGGACCCTCCACGCCTGGCAAGTTATGCAGCAGCATCTGGGCTGTGCTGCGCCTACCGCTTCCGGACTGGCCTGCCACCAGGACAACATTCCACTCGCGCAAGCTTATAGCTGCCTCTAGATATTTCTCCGGTTCAATGAATCGGTCATCGAGCCAGTTCAGATCTTTGCGGATAGCAGCGCGAGGTGACCGAACCGGACGCTGCGACTGTGGATCGGAGATGTAAGTCGGTCCGTTGTATACATATTGATTGCCGCTACCGGTATGCGTAGTGCCACTCGGCCTAGTTACTATCGTGCCGATAGCCTCACCCACAATCGTCACCTGCCCCCATCCGGCGGATAACCTTCGTAGCGTATGTGTTGATCCCCACTGCCAGTGTGAATCGGCCCGTTTGCGCCATAGATAATCGTGCCTATGGTTGGACTATCGCGACCTGGTCTTATTTCAGGGCGGCCCTGGTCGACAAGATGTGGGATCAGTTCGGCTAGATCATCTCCGAGGCGGGTCAGGCCGGGAGTTGGGTCGTCTAGGTCGATACGACGGTTTTGCAATGCCGCCAGAGCTGTGAGAGCGTCAGGTAGATCGCGTGTCCGTAACGATGGTGTCCGCCGACCGATAACAACGGGCACTATATGCACCTCATTGGTGAGGGCCTCGATAATTTCCCGGCGAACCCAATCGGACTCATCATCAATCAACCTTTGCCCCTTTGTGGTCGTCCCTGCTAGCCAATTTGGCCCGATAAGTGCCAGTAGTACGCTGCAGTTCCTGACGGCCCCAAGGAGTGCTTCAGAGAATTTCCTGCCTGGCTTGATCGATCTCTTAGCCAAAAAAATCTGAGCTGACCCGAATCGTCTCGATAGCTCACTGTCCAGCAACGCTGCCGCAGCCGCCGTATCATCCGATCGGAAATTGATAAAGATGTCAGCCATTAACTGCGTCCCATCCACGTCGCAGGCAGCAACGCAAAGTAGTCTGGCACAGCGCTGAAGGATGACAAGTAACCCCGCACGGATGTCTCCGTTTCCTCGCAAGACATGGATGCCGTCGCCCTCAACCGAAGCCGTGCCCCTCTGAAGGCAGTACCTACCAGGCGCAGACCAGTCAAATGGCTGGTCTGCGTCTGGTCAATAAGCTTCTCATCCTGAATAGCGGTCAGCTTCGATGGCGCAGAGGCCGAGGAGGGCTTTACCGATCGTCGTCGACCTCCAAGCCAGAACTCTCTCCGAGCGCGCCATCCAGCATGGTGCGCCAGACATGGTCTTGCCCGTGGATACACTTTGCGTAGATCTTCAACAACACCTCCACACTGTGACCCGCCCATTGAGCCACTTGGGTCGCAGGGACACCTGCATTCAGACGTAGTGATACGCCAGCGTGACGGAGATCGTAAGGCCGCTTGGCAAGTTGGGAAGCGGCCAACGCAGGCGTTAGAGCCAGCGCGCGGGCGGTTTTCCAGGTCCGTACGTAGCCGGACTTGTAGAGGGTGCCGCCGCGTTCCGTGCGGAAGAGTCGGCCGTCCTGCGCCACGCCGTGGCGGCGGATGTGGTTGAGGTGCCCAGCAGATTCCGGACAGTCGGCTACATAAGCTGACAGAAGTCTGGAAGAGGTAGGTACGTGACGAGGCGTCGCAGGCAGTTCTCGCCCGACGATGACGCTCGCCAAGTACGAGCTGATCGATGCGGAGAAGGCCCACCATGCGATCGCTCGGATGTGTGTCTGGCTGGACGTGTCCCGCTCGGGCTACTACGAGTGGCGTGAGCGGCCGGCCTCGGCCACCGCGCAACGCCGCGTGTTCCTGGCCGGGCTGGTGGCCGAGGTGTTCGCCAACGCGCACGAGACCTACGGCTACCGGCGGGTGCACGCCGCCCTGCTGCGCGGTGGCGAGCGCTGCTCGGCCGAGTTGGTCCGGGCGTTAATGCGCGAGCAGGGCCTGGTCCCGGCTCAGGTGCGGGCTTTCCGGCCGGTCACCACCGTGCAGGGCGATTTTCGCGGCATCCCCGACCTGAGCAGGCGCGACTTCACCGCCGAGCAACCGGGCACCAAGCTGGTCGGCGACATCACCTACATCTCCACCTGGGAGGGATTCCTCTACTTGGCGACCGTCATCGACTGCCACAGCAAGGCGGTCATCGGCTGGGCCATGGCCGACCACTACCGCACCGAGCTGATCAAGGACGCGGTCCGGATGGCGGCCGGCACCGGCCTGCTCCAGCCCGATGCGGTGTTCCACTCCGACCGCGGCTCGAACTACACCTCAGAGGAGTTTGGCCGCTTCCTGGCCGGTCTGGGCATCCGGCGCTCGGTCGGCCGCACCGGGGTCTGTTACGACAATTCGATGGCCGAATCGTTCTTCAGCGCGATCAAGAACGAGTGGTTGCACCGCTTCGTCTTCACCACCCGAGCCAAGGCGAAACGGCAGGTCATCCGCTACATCGAAGGGTTCTACAACCGGCGGCGCCTGCACTCGGCGCTCGGCTACCGGCCGCCCCTTGAAGTGCTCAACGAGTCCCTTTCGTCCCAAGCAGCCGCATAGGCTACGCCCATAAGACGGCTGTCCGGAATCTCCGTGGCCCCTCAGTGCCAGCCTGCACCGGTCCAGGCGTACGCCGTCGGCCCCGGCGTCAGAGCGCCTGCCAGCCTGGCGGCAAGCGCCCAGGTTCGTACTACCATCCGTTCTCCTGTCTCGCTGGTTTGCGCGAATCGGGGAGGCTAACTTTAAGTAATCAGTCAACTTCGTCAAGTGTTGGCAGGGTATGAAGCGTCCCTGGATGATCCGTTGCAGGCATTTCTGGGCATGCGAATTCGGCATGCCCGCTTCACTCCGAGCCGGGGCGTGTCGGCCGTGGAGTGGGTGATCATCACCGCGGTCATCGCGGGAGTTGCGCTCGGACTGGCGACCGTGATCAAAACCGCGGTGGAGAGCCGTCAGACCGAAATCGTGACCAAGTTGAATGGCGACCAGGCTTTGCTTTCGACTCCTGCCCTGGAAGTTCTCCTCAAGTGGCGGATGCCGGCTGATCTTGTGCGCGCGCGCCCGTTCGGGTCGAGCGACCGGTTGGTCTGGGGAAGGCGGTTTTGAACCGCTCCGACTTTCTTGGAGATGTTGGGGTGTCCCAGGCCCGACGCCACCGCCCCGGATCGGATCGGATCCCAGACGCTGATGTCAGCGCACATCGGCGGAGGACTCATCTTCGGGCTGTTCACCCGCGAACTGCTCACCCTCCGCGATGAGATCATCATTCGCCTCGCCGCCGACCCGCCACCATGGATTCCGGTGAACAGCGTTGGAATCCAACTCGCTCACGCGATGGGGCGGAAGGTGCCGGGGCCCGGTTTCTGGGTCGCCAGGAGGGTCTGGAGTTCGATGACCTCTGGGGTTCCGGAGATGGCGGGTGTGCCGTTGATGACGAGCGTGGGGACCTGGTGGACGCGGAGTCGGGTCGCGCGTTCCTCGTCGGCTCGTACGTCGGCGGCGTAGGCGTCGGTGTCGAGGACTGCACGGGTCACGGGAGCGGGCAGGCCGGCCCGCGTGGCGAGGGTTTGGAGGATCTCGGGGTCGGCGACGTTGACGTTGTCGGTGAGGTGGGCGTGGAAGAGGCGTTCGACCACGATGTCGGCCAGGTCATGGTCGGCGGCCAGGTGGATCAGGCGGTGGGCGTCGAAGGAGTTGACTGGACGGGCGGTGGCGGGGTTCAGGTCCAGCCCCTCGGCTGCTCCCAGCCGCCGGATCCGCTGAAACATCGCGGTGAGGTCCGGTGTGCCCAGGTCGAAGCGTTGCGCCATCATCTCGGTCAAGGTGGCGCCGGGGGTTGATGGCTGGCTGGGACGAAGTTCGAAGCTGCGCCAGGTGACGCGAACTTGATCGAGGTGAGCGAGGGTTCGATCCAGGCGCTTCTTGCCGATGTAGCACCAGGGACACATCACGTCCGACCAGATCTCCACGTCAATCACGGGTCTTCTCCTTGAGGAAGAGAGCGAGGACCAGACCGGCGGCCATAACGCAGCCGACCACGACGAAGACGGTGTTCATCGCGCTGGCCATGCCGTCCAGCACGGGGTGGGCCAGGCGGGCGTCGAGGTGGTCGAGGTAGGAGGTGTCGTTGAGGTCGATGCCCGGTCCGCCGTGCAGGCTCGCTATCAGGTGCTGTGCGCCGGGATCGCTGGTCACCGCAGGGTCGTGCAGTGCGGACTGGAATGCGGGGGTGCTTTCCGTTCGGCGGAGAGCGGCGGCGATGCGGTCCTCGGCCAGCGCGAACAGGATCGACAGGTACAGCGTGGTGCCGGCGGTGCCTCCGATTTGGCGGAAGAAGGTGTACGAAGCGCTGGCCGCGCCCATGGCGCCCGCGGGAGCGGACGCCTGGATGGCGATCAGCATGACTTGGAAGCACAGGCCGATGCCCAGGCCCATGGCGGTGGTGATGAGGCCGGTAAGCCACAAGGACGTGCCGGGAGTCAACCGCGCGAAGGCTAGGGCGCAGACGGTCATGACGGCCAGCCCGAGGACCAGGAGGCCCTTGTAGCGGCCCGTACGGGTGACGAAGGGGCCGCATAGCCGGCCCGCCGCGACGATTCCCAGGGTCTGCGGCAACAGCATCAGTCCCGCCGTGGTCGGGGACAGGCCCTTGACGATCTGCAGGTAGAGCGGCAGGACGCTGAGACCGCCGAACACGCCCATGCCGACGACGACGTTTACCGCGTTGCTCATGGTGAACAGCGGGCTGGCGAACAGCCGCGGCGGCAGCAGCGCCGCATCGCCCATCCGCCGTTCGGTCAGGACGAACCCCAGCAGCCCGGCGACGCCCACACCGATCAGGGCAAGCGTGCGCGGCGATTCCCAGCCCCAGCCGGAGCCCTGCTCGGCCACCACCAGCAGGGGCACCAGTCCGATCAGCAGCGTCACGGCGCCGCCGTAGTCGATGCGGTGATCGGTGCGGGTGTGCGGCAGCCGGTAGAGCGTGACCACGAGCACGAGGGCGACGAGCCCGATCGGCAGGTTGACCAGGAACGCCCAGCGCCAGCCGGCCATGCCCAGGAAGCTGCCCATGCCGGCGAACAGGCCGCCGAGTACGGGGCCGGCGACGCTGGCGATTCCGAACACCGCCCCGAACCATGCCTGGTACTTGCTGCGCCGCTCCGGCGGGAGCATGTCGGCCAGGATCGCGAACGCCAGCGCCATCAGGCCACCGGCGCCGAGCCCCTGCACCGCGCGGAAGGCGGCCAGTTCGTACATCGACTGCGCCGCCGCGCACAGCAGCGAGCCGAGCAGGAACAGCGAGATCGAGACCAGGTAGAGGGGCTTGCGGCCGTAGATATCCGACAGCCGGCCGTACAGCGGAGTGGACACCACCCCGGCGATCAGGTACGCGGTCGTCGCCCAAGCCTGCAGGGTCAGGCCGTTGAGTTGGTCGGCGACGGTCCGCATCACCGCGGCGACGATCATCTGGTCGAGCGCTCCCAGCAGCAGGCCGAGCATCAGCGCCGCCGCCACCGCGGTCACGGCACCGCGGCCGAGCCGCGGCGCGGGCGCCGGTGGGGCAAGGGATTCGGTCATGAGGAGATCTCCATGGCTCGATAGTTAGGTTCCATATATTATGGAACCATACATCTATGAGTTCGTATCATTAGGAACCTGACGGTTAGGATCCGAATATGAGCACCGAGGTCGAGGTGGAGCAGGCGGTCGCCGCGATGTTTGCCGCGTTCCGGCGCAAGCGCGGCCGCGAACAGCAGAGTGGCGGCGGCCTGTCCGGAACTCAGTTGCGCGCGCTCGACGGTCTGGCCGACGCGGGGCGGGCCACCGCCCGGCAATTGGCCGACTATGCCGACGTCACCCCGGCGACTATGACCGGCATGCTGGACGCCCTCGAGAACAGGGGGGTGATCAGACGCGAGCGCAGCCTCACCGACCGGCGCGCCATACAGATCGTGCTGACGGATCAGGGCCGCGAGATGGTCGCGGAGGCGCGCGAACGCTGGCGGCGGCGATGGCAGGAGGCGATGTCGGACGTGCCGTCGGAGGACCTCCAGGCAGCGATCCGGGTCCTCGGCAAGGTCACCGACATGTTCGACCAGATGTAGCGGGACCACAGCGGCCGACCGAGCCGACTGACATCAGGAGATGGCAAGCAGGATTCGCCCGCACCATGGCCGAGGCCGACCAGATCCGCACCGATCTGTCCTACCGTGGTGCGCTGGGCAGCCGGCGGCATCGTCTCCACCGCCGCCGACCTCAACCGTTTCTATTACTTCCTCACCCGCAACGAAGTCGTTCCCGCCTCCCTGCTGGCACAGATGAAGCAGACCGTGCCCGGCCCCGGCCTGGACTACGGCCTGATGAAAGCTCACCCTTCCGTACGGCACCCAGGTCTGGGGACACAAGGGCCACGTCCCGGCTACGCCACCTGCAGCTTCCACAACGACCGGCGCGACCTCACCGTCACCGCCAACGCCCTGTACTCCCGTAACGACGAACGAGGCGGGAATGCCCCGCCCCGTTCGGCTGGTCGTTCACGTCATGGGGGCCGGCCCCCTCAGAGCCTGCTGACGAAGGATTTGGTCGGTGCGGCCGCGACCAAGGATGACCTGGTAAGTGCCGCTGCCGAGTGGTTCGCCTGCGGAAGCAGCGGGCTGCCGATAGCTGAGGTGTTGCCTACGCAACTCGGCGACCAGGAGCCCGTGGTTGTCTGCCTACACGTCCGCGCGCGTGAGCGCCAGTGGTGCTGGAGGGTGAAGCACAGGGGGTGATGGCCGAGCTGGTTGCGCCCCCGCCCTACCGCCTTGCTGGACCTCCGCCCGGCCGACCGCCGCTTCGGTTACCCACTGGGGATGGTGCTACGTGCCGTGGCCGGCGGCTGGCGCATTGCCGAGACCAAGGTTGATTACCTGCTCAGGAAGGGGCGGTCCAAGGGGGCCGGCACCCTGCGCGGAACCATGCGTGCGGTCTTCGACATGCGCCGCGTCATGACGTCTGCTGCCCGCGGCGAGTCTGCTTCTTCTCGCGGATGACCGCATGGGTGTCGGCGACGGGGCCGAGGTGCCCGAGCTTGTCGGGATTGACGATCGAGCGGATGGTCTGGAGACGTCCGTCCAGGATGTCGAGCGTCCAGGTGCTGACGATCCGGCCATCGCGGTCGCGGATGATCGCGCCCGGCTGGCCGTTCACCTCGTGCGCCTCCAGCACCGCGCCGATCTGGGCGAACGGCGGGATGGTGACGGACAGCACCCGGGCGACCTTCGCGACGCCGAAGATGGGGAGCGTACTCCCGATCTTGCCGGCGCCGTCGTTGACCAGCTGGACATCGGCGGCCAGCAGTTTCTGCAGCCCTTCGACGTCCCCCTCACTGAGCGCGTCGAAGAACCGCTCGGCAAGCTGGTCGCGCGACCGGCGATCCGCCTCGAAGCGGGGCCGGCCCGCGTCCATGTGGCGGCGCGCCTGCACCGCGAGCTGGCGGCAGGCCGCCTCCGACCGCTCCACGGCGGAGGCGATCTCCCGGTAGCTGAAGGCGAAAACCTCGCGTAGCACGAAGACCGCACGCTCGAGCGGGCTGAGCCGCTCCAGCAGGATCAGCGCCGCCATCGACACCGAGTCGGCCAGTTCCGCGGACCGCTCCGGGTCCTGGTAGGGGTCGGTGAGCAGCGGTTCGGGGAACCATGGCCCGACGTAGGCCTCGCGCCGGACGCGGGCCGAGCGCAGCACGTCGATCGAGATCCGGGTCACCGTGGCCGACAGGAAGGCCTTGGGCGACTCGGGCTGGGTCGCGGAGCCCTCGTAGCGCAGCCAGGCCTCCTGGACGGCGTCCTCGGCCTCGCTCACACTGCCCAGGATCCGGTAGGCGATCGCGAACAGCAGCGGCCGTAGCTCCTGGAACTCCTCAATGCGGGTCACGCCGACCATTGGTATCACCATAACCGAACAAAACTGACAAGGTGTCGCAGGTCACACTCGGCCGAGCTCACATCCGTGCCGGGCTGTCTCGTCCAGGGGGTTGTAACGGCTGAAACCGGCAACAAGGAGCACACCATGCAGAAGGTCTGGTTCGTCACCGGCTCGTCCCGCGGCCTGGGTCGCAACTTCGTGGAGGCCGCCCTGTCGCGCGGTGACAAGGTCGCCGCCACCGCCCGGAGCACCGCAGGTCTGAAGGAGCTGGTCGACACCTATGGCGACGCGGTGCTCCCGCTGGAGATGGATGTGACCGACAGGGCCGCCGTCTTCGAGAGCGTGAAGCGCGCCAAGGAGCACTTCGGCCGGCTCGACGTCATCGTGAACAACGCCGGCTACGCCCAGGTCGGCGCGGTCGAGGAGCTGACCGAGCAGGAACTGCGCGCCCAGCTCGAGACCAACCTGTTCGGCGCGGTGTGGGTGGTCCAGGCCGCGCTGCCGTACCTGCGCGAGCAGCGCTCGGGGCACATCATCCAGATGTCCTCGGCCGCCGGGGTCATCGCCATGCCGCTCGGCGGCGCCTACCATGCCTCCAAATGGGCTCTGGAGGGCCTGAACGAGGCGCTCGCCGGCGAGGTCGCCGAGTTCGGCGTCAAGGTGACCATCATCGAGCCCGGCGGCTTCGCCACCCGGGACGGCAACAACCCCGACCCGCTCGCCAACGGCCACATGGCCAAGACCGACCCGGCCTACGACGGTCTCCGTCGGCGCCTCGGCGCGATGACAGGGAAGATGCCGGCAGGAGACCCGGCCGCCGCGGCGCAGGCACTTCTGAAGCTCGTCGACTCCGCCAACCCGCCGGTGCGGGTGCTGTTCGGCAAGGGCTTCCACCCACTGATCCAGCAGGCCTACGCTGACCGGCTCAAGACCTGGGCCGACTGGCAGGACCTCTCGATCGAGGCGCACGGCCGGCTCGAAGCTCGCTGACCTCGGTCAGAGGTCGTGCCACTGGCGAGTGGCGGCCAGGTGGTCCGGGCGGCCGACGGCGCTGAGGATGGAGCGGTAGAGACCCGGTCCAGTTCACGGCAGATCATCCAAGGACGGCTCGCCCAGACCGTCCCGGCCCGGTTGCAGCGACCGAAGCCTTTGCCAGCAGGCCCTCAGCCCGTAGCATCACGCTCCGGATACCCCGACAGGCCGTTCTCCTGTCCGACTGTTCGCTGCACGGCCACGTGGCACGAGCGATGTCGTCGGCACACGGCGCAGGGGCGCTGCTCGCCCGGCCTCATGGAAAGCCTCCTGCAGGCCCGCACCGTGCATCACATCTCCGTACGCTCTTTGCACCTCCTCTTTCGGACCGGGGGCAGAGCATCGGCCAGTAGATCCGCGGGCAGAGGCTGGAGCGCTGCCGCGTTGATCTGGCCGACCCGCTGCTGAGCGGCCAGACGGTCGCACAAATCGCGGCGCGCTGGGGATTCCCGGACGCTGCCTCGTTCAGCCGCGCGTTCAAGACCGTCTTTGGCATGCCCCTGCTGAGCCGCTGACACCGCTGTTCTCGAAGACTCTGACGACCTGGACAAAGCCCCTGGCTGATCACCCGCTGGGAATGATGAGGCCGTAGTGGCCGCTGTAACGGTGGTAGGCGAGGCTGCCCCGCCCAGTGCCGGCGTCGGCGAAGAAGACGAACGGCATACCGGTGGTTTCCAGACGCTCGACCGCTTCACTGACGGTGAGGACGGGTGCCGGAACAGAGCTGACCGTGAGTGGGATCGCCACCGGGCCGAGTTTGTGGGGCATGGGAGCGATCTGTGCGAGCCGGTAACCGTCCCGGCTGTGATAGATGACGCTGTCCTGGCCGGTCCCCGCCTCGGTGAACAGGTAGAAGTCGTAGTCGAACTGTTCCATGTCGAAGGCCGCCTCATCGGGCGTTGCCAAAGTCAGCTCGTAGGCCTTGTGCCGGACGATCTCTCGTTCTCCTCCGGCTCGGGGGGAGTAGGGCAGCGGGCGACGGTGCGGACTGGAGCGCCGCCATTCGTGGTCGACGTCCTCTGGACGTCGGCCACGAAGGTTCTCCGCGTCCCTGCCAGTGTGGCGCAGCCGGACCCGGAGCCGGTCGCCGAGCAGCCGGAGGGCTTGGTCCATGGACTGGGCGACCGCCTGAGCGCGGACCAACTGCCCGCTGACGTTGATGTTCGCCTGTGCGGTGCACGGACAGTACACGACTGGATCGGCCGTGGCGCTGAGCTTGACCCGGGCAGAGAGCACCGGCTCGTTAGCGAACGACGTCGCTGCCGCTACCACCTCGCGGGCATAGTCGACCGCGCCGGGAGGAATGGCGTCGCGTGTTTCCACCTGCACCTCGCGGGGGTCAAGCGTTATGGAGGTGTGTCGATCGCTCATGCCGTTTCACGTCCCTTCTGGTGAAGCCGACAGCAAGCAGCAGTTCGTGGGCGAGCCGGGCGGCCTCACGGCCACGGCGGGCGCGGTCATCCGCTGCTCGACCGCGGTCCCAACGGCCTTGCGCTGGCGGTCGGGTCCTTCGTCGGGCAGGCGGGCGCGCAGCGGTGGTTCGTGGCCCTCGGTGTGGCAAGCTCCGTGGCACTCCTCCTTGCGCAGCAGATCCGCCTCAGACGTCACACTTAGAAAACGGTTCTCAACATCAACCACCGGCACGGCGTTCACGCCGTGCACCATGAGCACTTCGGCGATGTCCTTGAACGGCGTGCTGCCGTTGACCGAGACGACTTCGGTGGTCATGATGTCCTGAACTTTGACTCGCATGGCCGCTCATCCCCTCAAGACATCCCTGCCCTCATCCCAGCTCGGGACGCGTCGTCGGTACAGGGCTTACGGCGTCGTTCAGGCACGCCACCCATCCCATGTGTTTCGCGCCGACTGACAACAAGCCGTCGGCGGCGAGGGCGATGGGAGCCGCAGCCGTCCAAGCGGGCAGGTTGTGGCGGCCATGACTCAGCGCGGGTCCATAAAGACTCGGCACGGGTTCATAAAGCAGGACCTCAGGTCCTGCTTCTGCAGTCTCTTACCCCAGATGGTGGTGAGGGGTGTCCTTCACCTTGCAGGAGGGCTTGAGGAGGCGTGAGGCGTCATGTTCGTTGATCGTCATGATGCGGGTGCTCGGCTGGGCCGACGTCTGGCTGGACTCGTCACCGGTGCGGATGTGGTCGTCCTCGGGCTGCCCAGAGGGGGTGTACCTGTGGGATTCGAGGTGGCTCAGGCGCTGGATGCGCCGCTTGATGTGATCGTGGTTCGGAAACTGGGAGTGCCGTTCCAGCCCGAGCTGGGATTCGGTGCCCTCGGAGAGGGTGACGTACATGTGATCAATGCGGATGTCGTCCGGTTGGTGGATGTGACGCGCGAGGAGATGTCCGAGGTGGAGGAGCGTGAGCGGGCCGAGGTACTGCGCCGTGTTCGTCGCTTTCGTGGCGATCGCGCACCGGTCGATCTTGCGGGTCGTACGGCCGTCGTGGTGGACGACGGGATCGCCACAGGCAGCACCGCTCGCGCCGCTTGCCAGGTGGCTCGTGCGCGCGGGGCCGCGAGAGTGATCTTGGCGATCCCTGTCGGTACGCCGGACGCGATTGCGAGCCTGCGTCAGGACGCCGACGAGGTGATCTGTTTGGAGACACCCACCGTTCTTTGGGGCATCGGCACCTGGTACGTCGATTTCACCCAGATCGCCGACGAACGGGTGGTCGAACTGCTCCAGCGGGCCGCACCGCCAGCCGCCGGGGGCGCAGTGCCTCGGGAAGAGCGCACGGTGAAAAGATCTGATCCGCCGGAGCCTGCCGACGAGGTGGCGGTGGACGTTGGTCCTGTCCGGCTGCTGGGGCAACTCGTCGTTCCGGAGCAGGCTGACGGAATAGTGATCTTCGTGCACGGTAGCGGTAGTAGCCGGCACAGCCCGCGTAACCGGTACATGGCCTCGGTGCTCAACCGTGCGGGTCTGGGTACTTTGCTTCTCGACTTGCTTACGGCCGAGGAAGAGTACGAGCGTGGCACTGTGTTCGACATCGAGTTGCTGGCCGGAAGGCTCGCGCAGGTGACGAACTGGCTGAGTGATCAGCCGTGGGCCGCGGTGCTGCCGGTTGGCTATTTCGGGGCCGGCACCGGGGCGGCGGCCGCGCTGTGGGCCGCCGCAGAGCCGGGCAGCAGGGTGGCCGCTGTCGTCTCACGAGGCGGACGGCCAGATCTGGCTGGAGCGCGACTGGCGGCGGTGCGGGCGGCGACGCTGCTGATCGTGGGGGGCTGCGACGAACTGGTGATGGAGCTCAACCAGGCAGCACAAGAGGGGCTGACCTGTGAGAACGGGCTCGAGATCATCCCCGATGCCACACGCCTGTTTGAAGAGCCCGGGGCCCTGGAATCCGTCGCCGACCTGACACGAAACTGGTTCACCGACCATTTCGGCAGGACACGCGTGGGATGAGAGTTCCCCACGCTCGCATCCGCGCCATCGGCGAATGGCGAGTTGCTTGGCCTCTTGGAGGGTGGGCATGCGGGAGGTGATCTGCTCGTGTCCGGGACGGTTGGGCTCCACCGCTGCCATCGCGGGACGGCCGCGCACGAAACGTCCCTTGCGCTGCTGGGACTCGATCCGGCCTGGTTCTCGCAGCACTCGCAGCGCCGCGACCACCGGCCAGGCAGGCAGGACAGGACTGTTTCGCTGGTCCGTATAGCTGCCAGGCTGTAACCGTGAACCCTACAGGTAGTGAGGTCTGGGATCCGTTCGGCACTTTGCGCGGCGTCCTGTGGATCGGAGGTGGCCAATGGGCCGGCAAATCCACCGTCGCCAGGCTGCTGGCCATCCGGTACGGGCTGACCGCGTACCACTACGACTATCACGACGCGCGTGCGCACAATGACCGTCGGATCGCACGTCGAGCGCGACTTGGCGAACCCATCGCGGACCCCGACCCGGACAGCGTCTGGGTGAACACCAGTCCTCAAGAGATGGCCGACGAGACCCTGGCCGGCTTCCCCACGCGGTTCGAGTGGGCTTTGGACGACCTGCGCGGCCTGGTATCGGGGCGCCCCATCATCGCCGAGGGCTGGGGACTGCGTCCCGAACTGGTCGCCGCCGTCATCGACTCACCCCGGCGAATGATCGTGATGGTGCCGAGCGAGGAATTCCGTGAGCGTCAGCTCCGCGAACTGCCCCGTGCCGCCTCCGTCGATCGCGCGGTCAGCGACCCTGATCGAGCACAGCGCAACCGACTCGCCCGAGACCGTCTCGTCGCCGACGAGGCCGCCCGCTCCGCTCGTCACCTGGGCATACGGGTCCTTGAGGTTGATGGGCTCGACGATGCGGAGGCCGTGGCGGACATCGTGGCCGATCACTTCAGCTCCTATCTGCCGCGGTAGAGCGTCTACGGGCCGTGACCACGCGGTGCAGGTGATCGCCGTCCGCCTGACAGCCGGCCGGCCGCGCTCGATCACGTTCTCCGCGACGTTCGGCAGCCCGCGGCGGGCGACCCGCTCCAGCCCGGACGGGGCCACGATCTCGCTCGACGGCGGCTCAGGCGGCATGGAGGCAGTGGCCGGGTCTCGCGCCGGCTCGGGCCGTCGTCGACGGCGGCAGCGTCAGCAGTTCCGGCGGCATGGCCCACCGGTGTTGCACGTTCGTGATCGTCCACTCCGGGATGTGGCCCACCCTCCCTCAACCTCCCCGCCGGGGCCGAGGAAGGGCCGCACCAGGGAAGCGGTCAGCAGCTCACGCGCTGCTCGGGTTGTAGGTCCACTTCTGGTTGTTGCCTCCGTGGCAGTTGTAGAGCTGCAGCCCGGTGCCGTTGGCGGTGCCGGCGCTGACCGCGTCCAGGCACAGCCCGGACTGCACGCCCACGATCGTGCCGTCGGAGTTGACGCGCCACTTCTGATTGTCGCCGCCCCAGCAGGAGTAGATCTGGATCCTGGCGCCGTTGCCTGTGCCCCCGGCGTCCAGGCACTTGCCGCTGGACCTCAGCTCCCCGGACGAGCTCTGCGTCCACTGCTGGTTGGACTGGCTGTTGCAGTCCCACAACTGCACCGCGGTGCCGTCGGTGGTGTTGCCGTTGGGGATGTCCACGCAGCGGCCGGAGGCCACACCCTTGAGCTGCCCCGCGTCGCCTCCGCCGGGCGGCGGGGTGGTGCTGCCGCCGTTGAGGGCGTTGAGTACCGCGGTGTAGGCGGCCTTCTTGTTGCCGTTGCCGTCGAAGAGCAGCGGGGCGGCCCCGGAGCCGAGCCAGGAGTCGGAGTCGCGTACCCCCCACGTCGTGATCCCGGTGCAGCGCGGCACCGCCAGGCAGTCGTTGACGACGTTGGCGTACGTGGTGGCCGAGCCGCCCTGGATGTCCAGCTCGGTGATCTGCACGTCGACCCCCAGGGCGGCGAAGCTGGAGATCGTGGTGCGGTAGTTGGCGTTGTAGGGGCTGTTGCCGTTGAAGTGCGACTGCAGGCCGACGCAGTCGATCGGCACGCCGCGCGCCTTGAAGTCCCGCACCATGTTGTAGACGCCCTGCGTCTTGGCCCAGGTCCAGTTGTCGATGTTGTAGTCGTTGTAGCAGAGCTTGGCAGCCGGGTCGGCGGCGCGGGCGGTACGGAAGGCCACCTCGATCCAGTCGTTGCCGGTGCGCTGGAGGTTGGAGTCGCGCCGGCCGCCGCCGCTGTCGGCGTAGGCCTCGTTGACCACGTCCCAGGCGTAGATCTTGCCCTTGTAGTGGCCCATGACGCCGTTGATGTGGTTGATCATGGCCTGGCGGAGCGAGTTGCCGGACATCGACTGCATCCAGCCCGGCTGCTGGCTGTGCCAGGCGAGCGTGTGCCCGCGCACCCGCTTGCCGTTCTGAACCGCCCAGTTGTAGACCCGGTCTCCGGCGGTGAAGTTGAACTGCCCCTGGTTGGGCTCGGTGGCGTCGATCTTCATCTCGTTCTCGGCGGTCACCATGTTGAACTCGCGGTTGGCGATCGTGGTGTAGGCCGAGTCGCCGAGCTTGCCCTGGGCGATGGCGGTGCCGAAGTAGCGGCCGCTCTGCGCGGCGGCCGCGCCGAGCGTACTCTCCGCGGCGCCGGCGGGGAGCGCCGTCGCCAGCGCCGTCACCAAGCCGAGCGTGCCGAGGGCGGCGGTGATCAGCGCCCGGCGGTGCGCGCCGAGCGGCCGTCGGGCGGGGGGTGGGGACATGGCGTTGACACGCATGCTTGAGCCTCCATTGGCGAATCACGGGGGGAAAGGCTCGGTGGGGAAGACCACCACAGACGGCAGTCCCCCTGTTGAGCGCCACCGAGCCGGTGGGGGAGATCACCTCGGGCACTCAGTGTGGAAAGCGTGCCGAAAATTGTCAAGAAAGAACTGAAAACTTTCGGGCCAGTCTGACCTCTGCTGGTCCGATTGTGCTGCGCACTGTGGGGGTTGTCGCTCCTGAAACTTTCGGCTGCTGTCACCGGGTGGGTGGGAGATGAAAGTTTCATGGCGACGCACCCCCTGGTCGAGCCTGGCAAGGAGGGGAAACCGGAGGTGAGCGCGTTCGGCTGCTGTCTCCCTGAACTCGCCGCAAGCTAAGGCGCTCTTGACAGTACGTTTCACTCTCGTATGTGCTCCGTTCCGCCACGCCATGACCGGCCAACGGTTGTTAGCGCTAACAGCGGGAGGCGGAACAATGAAGCGAAGCGAACCGCGTACCAGCGGGTACGCGGGCATCGGAGTCGCCCTGGCGGCTCTGATCACGGCGGTGGTCACCGCACTGTCCGTGTTCCTCACGGCCGCGCCGCAGGCGTCGGCGGCGGCCCTGACCGAGGTGACGAACTTCGGCACCAACCCCGGCGGTCTGCGGATGTACCTCTACGTGCCCGACAGACTGGCGTCCCAGCCGGGCGTCCTGGTGGCGATGCACGGTTGCAACGGCTGGGCGCCTGGCTTCCACCAGGGCACCGAGTTCGCCTCGCTGGCCGACCAGTACGGCTTCATCGTCATCTACCCGCAGGCCAACAAGAGCGCCAACGGCATGTCCAACTGCTTCGACGTGTGGTCGAACGAAGCCCTGCGGCACGGTGGCGGCAGCGACCCGGTGTCCATCGTGTCCATGGCGAACTACGTGCTGCAACGCTACAACGGCGACCCGCAGCGGGTGTTCGCCACCGGCTTCTCCTCCGGCGCCATGGAGACCCTCAACCTGCTCGCCACGTACCCGGACGTGTTCAAGGCCGGCGCGCCGTTCGCGGGCGTCCCCTACGGGTGCCTCGGCCCCGCCGGGTGCGGTGACAAGACCCCGCAACAGTGGGGTGACCTGGCCAGGAACGCGTATCCCGGCTACACCGGACCGCGCCCGCGCGTGATGGCCTGGCACGGCACCGCCGACTCCGTCCTGCCGTACACGATGCTGCAGGAAGAGGTCGACCAATGGACCGACGTTCACGGGCTGAGCCAGACCCCCGCCTCCACCGACAGCCCGCAATCCGGCTGGACCCGCCGGGTCTTCGGATCCGGGCAGGTCGAGGCGTACACCATCGTCGGAGCCGGCCACAACCTCCCGCACGCCGGGATGGCCGCCTACGCCATCCGCTTCTTCGGCCTGGACGGAGGTTCGTCCACTCCCACGCCCGGCGGGCCGATCAAGAGCGTTGCCTCCGGGCGCTGCCTGGACGTGCCGAACGCCGCCAACGCCGACGGCACCGCGGTGCAGTTGTGGGACTGCAACGGCCAGGCCAACCAGCGGTGGGCCGCCACCTCGGCCGGCGAACTGCGGGTCTACGGCAACAAGTGCCTGGACGCCGGAGGCACCGGCAACGGCGCCGTCATCCAGATCTATTCCTGCCACGGCGGCGCCAACCAGCGGTGGCGGCTGAACGCCGACGGCACGATCACCGGCGTGCAGTCCGGGCTGTGCCTGGACGCCGTCGGCCAGGGCACCGCCAACGGCACCCGGCTCCAGCTCTACACCTGCCACGGCGGCGCCAACCAGCGATGGACCCGTACCTGACAGGTGGAGGGTGATCATGAAACGTGGGCTGGTGCTCATGGCATTGCTCAGCGTCGTGACGGCGATTCCGGGCACGGCCAGGGCCGACAACCCGATCGTCCAGACGATCTACACCGCCGACCCCGCCCCCTTGGTGCACAACGGCCGCGTCTACCTCTACACAGGACACGACGAGGACGGCTCGACGTACTTCACCATGAAGGAGTGGCGGGTCTGGTCGTCCGCGGACCTGGTGAACTGGACCGACCATGGCTCGCCGATGAGCGTGGCCACCTTCAACTGGGCGAGCGCGGACGCGTGGGCCGGCCAGACCGTGTACAGGAACGGCAAGTTCTACTGGTACGTACCGGTGAAGGACCGGGCGAGCGGTCAGATGGCCATCGGCGTCGGAGTCTCCACCAGCCCCACCGGGCCCTTCACCGACGCCATCGGTCGCCCCCTCGTCAGGAACGGCGAGATCGACCCCACAGTCTTCATCGACGACGACAGGCAGGCCTATCTGTACTGGGGCAACCCCAACCTCTGGTACGTCAGGCTCAACGCCGACATGATCTCGTACTCCGGCAGCCCCACCCAGATCCCGCTCACCACCGCGGGCTTCGGCACCCGTACGGGCGACACCAGCCGCCCCACCCTGTACGAAGAGGCCCCCTGGGTCTACAAGCGCAACGGCCTCTACTACAACGTCTTCGCGGCGAAATGCTGCTCGGAGTTCATCGCCTACTCGACGGCCCCGGGCCCCACCGGACCCTGGACCTACCGCGGGACGGTCATGCCCACACAGGGCAGCAGCTTCACCAACCATCCCGGCGTCATCGACTTCAACGGCGGATCGTACTTCTTCTACCACAACGGCGCCCTGCCGGGCGGCGGCGGCTTCACCCGCTCCGTGGCCGTGGAGAAGTTCACCTACAACGCCGGCGGCACCATCCCCACGATCAACATGACCACAACGGGAGCGCCCCAGGTGGGCACGCTGGACCCCTACGTCCGCCAGGAGGCCGAGACGATCGCCTGGGAGTCCGGCGTGGAGACCGAGCCCGCCGGCGAGGGCGGCATGAACGTCGGGTGGATCGAGAACGGCGACTACACCAAGGTCAAGGGCGTCGACTTCGGCTCCGGTGCGACGTCCTTCAGCACGCGGGTGGCCTCGGCGACCAGTGGCGGCCGAATCGAACTGCGCCTGGACGGGGTCAACGGCACGCAGGTGGGGACGTGCACCGTGCCGGGCACCGGCGGCTGGCAGACGTGGACGACGGTCACCTGCCCGGTGAACGGCGCGACGGGCACCCATGACCTGTACTTCAGGTACACCGGCGGCAGCGGCAATCTGTTCAACGTGAACTGGTGGCAGTTCACCGGCGGCACCGGCGGGAACCTGCCGGCCAACGACGACATGGAGAGCGGCACCCCCAGCGCGAAGGCGACCTCGCGGTGAGCGCCGGGGGCACGACGAGCCAGCTCCGGCTCACGCCCGCCACGCCGGTGAGCTCCGGCGGCTGGACGCGGCTCACCGGCACGGCGACCGTCTCGTGGAGCGGAACGCTGACCGGCGCCACCTTCTACGTCGAGACGACCGCAGGCACCGAGTGCTTCTCGATCGACGACGCCTCGTTCGAGTAGCTCCATGGAACGTATCGGAATCCGCACCGAGATCGGAGTCACGTGATCAGGGTCATGAGATGGTTCCTGGCGGCGGTGCTGGCCGCCGGTTCGCTGGTCGCGACCGGCAGCGGCGCCTCGCCCGCCTTCGCGCTGGACAACGGGCTCGCCCGTACCCCCCAGATGGGCTGGAACGACTGGAACACCTTCTCCTGCAACGTCAACGAGAGCCTCATCCGGCAGACCGCGGACATCATGGTCTCCAGTGGCATGGCGGCGGCGGGCTACACGTACGTCAACATCGACGACTGCTGGTCCACCAGGAGCCGCGACGCCGGTGGCAACCTGGTGGCGGACCCGCAGAAGTTCCCCAGCGGTATGAAGGCCCTGGCGGACTACGTCCACACCAAGGGGCTCAAGCTCGGCATCTACTCCTCGGCGGGCACGACCACGTGCGCGGGCTACCCGGCCAGCCTCGGCTACGAGCAGCGCGACGCCGCACTGTGGGCGTCCTGGGGGATCGACTACCTGAAGTACGACAACTGCGGCGACCACCAGGGCAGAACGGGACAGCAGCGCTACACCGCCATGCGCGACGCACTGGCCGCCACCGGCCGCCCGATCGTCTACAGCCTGTGCAACTGGGGCCAGGAGAACGTGTGGACCTGGGGGATGCCGGTGGGCAATTCCTGGCGCACGACCGGCGACATCGCGGCGAACTGGAACTCCATCATGGGCATCCTGGACCAGCAGGTCGGGCTCGAGGCGTACTCGGGGCCCGGCGGCTGGAACGACCCCGACATGCTGGAGGTCGGCGTCGGCGCGCTCACGGCGACCGAGGGACGGGCGCACTTCAGCCTGTGGTCGCTGCTGAACGCGCCGCTCATCGCGGGCAACGACCTGCGGTCGATGAGCGCGGAGACCCGCTCCATCCTGACGAACACCGAGGTCATCGCGGTCAACCAGGACTGGGGCGGCAGACAGGGCCACAAGATCAGCGACAACGGGAACCTGGAGGTGTGGCGCAAACCGATGTCCAACGGCTCGGTCGCGGTCGTCCTGCTCAACCGGGGCACCTCTGCCTCGACCGTCTCCACCACCGCCTCGGCCCTGGGCCTGGGCTCGGCGTCCTCCTATTCGGTGCGCGACCTGTGGGCGCACACGACGTCCTCCTCGTCCGGGACGATCAGCGCGTCGGTGGCCGGGCACGGGGCAGTCATGTACACCGTCACCGGAGGAGGCATCGTCCCCGCGGTCGCGCTCAGAGGGGCCGGCTCGGGCAAGTGCCTGGACGTCACCGGCGCCTCGCAGGCCAACGGTGCGCAGGCGCAGATCTGGGACTGCGGCGGCCAGCCCAACCAGCAGTGGACGCCCACCGCGAGCGGTGAGTTACGGGTGTACGGCAACAAGTGCCTGGACGCCTACGACCAGGGCACCGCCGACGGCACCCAAGTGATCATCTGGGACTGCAACGGACAGGCCAACCAGCAGTGGCGCCTCAATGCCGACGGCACCATCACCGGGGTGCAGTCGGGCCGGTGCCTCGACGTGCCGGACAACGCCACCGCCAACGGCATCAAGCTGGTGCTCTGGTCCTGCAACGGCGGCGCCAACCAGCGGTGGACCCGCACCTGAGACCCTTGGAGGCGTGGCGGTCGTGCCGACCGCCACGACCGACTCGAGATCCGGCCGGCCCGGCGAAGACCGTCAAGGGTTTGGACGCCGTCCTCGTCCACCGGTGGTCCATCGTGGTGTTGATGTCGCGATGGCGGGGTCGCACGGGTGCTCGGTTTGCGACCGGCCGACGGTCAGGGCATTTCGCGGGTGACGATCCCGTGTTCGTGTGCGTAGATCGCCGCGTGCACGCGGGTCCGGAGGCCGAGTTTGGTGAGGATCCGGTTGACGTGGGTTTTGACCGTGCCTTCCTCGATGGTGCACGCGGTGGCGATCTCGCCGTTGCTCAGTCCCCGGGCCAGGAGGCGTAGCACGTGGTGTTCGCGTGGGGTCAGGAGGTCGAGTTCGGAGGTGGCGGGGCGCGGGGACAGTGCGGCGAAGCGGCTGATCAGGCGGCCGGTGACCTGTGGGTCGATCAACCCCCGGCCCTGATGCAGCTCGCGGATCGCCGCGATGAGCACGTCGGGGTCGCTGTCCTTCAGCAGGAAACCGGCCGCTCCCGCGCGTAGCGCGCCGAACAGGTACTCGTCGAGGTCGAACGTGGTCAGGGCGAGCACGCGGGGGGCGGATTCGGCGGCGGCGAGGCGGCCGATGGCGGCGATGCCGTCCATGCCCGGCATTCGCAGGTCCATCACCACCACGTCCGGCCGGCGCAACAGCGCCCGGTGCACCGCCTCGGCGCCGTCGGCGGCCGTGGCGATCACGTCGATGTCGGGTTCGCCGTCGAGGATGAGCCGCAGCGCCTCCCGCGCCGCCTCCTGATCGTCGGCGACCAGCACCCGGATCGTCACCACACGTTCCTTTCCCTGGGCAGGTCGGCGCGGACCCGCCAGCCGCCCGTCGCCGTCGGTCCCGCCGACAGGGTGCCGTCGAGCAGGCGCACCCGTTCCCGCATGCCGCGGATGCCCTGGCCCTCGACCTCAGGCGGATGGGCGGTGGCGCCGTTGTCGAGAACCTCGATGCGCAGGCCGCGGTCGTCCTGCCGCAGGTGGACCGAGACCGCGGTCGCGGTCGAATGACGTACGACGTTCGTCAGCGCCTCCTGGACCACCCGGTAGGCGGTGTGGTCGACGGCCGGAGGCAGGACGCCCTCCGTCCCCGTACGGCGCATGGTGATCGTGCGGTCGGCTGAGGCGAGTTGCCCGGCCAGCCGTTCCAGGTCGGCGGTGCCGGGCTGGAGGGCGGCCGGGTGCTCGCTGAGTGTCCGCAGCAGGTCGCGTACCTCCGTCAACGCCGACAGCGACAGGTCCGAGATCACGGTGAGGGCTTTCGTCGCCGAGACGTGGCTGCGTGCTCGCCGGGCCGCCGCGGCCTGCAGCCGGATCGCGGTCAGGTGGTGTCCCACGCTGTCGTGCACGTTCCTGGCCAGCCAGGTGCGCTCTTCGGCCAGGACGCGCTCCGCCTCGGCCCGCCGCAGTCGCAGCGCCTGCTCGGCACGGTCCCGGTGCAGCCGCAGCGCGTAGCCGGTGGCCACGGGGGCGACACTCATGATCACCATGTTGGCGAGCGCCGGCACGTCTCCGCCGATCACCGTGCCCGTACCCGCCACCCAGCACGTGGAGACCGCCAGCACCAGTCCGGGACGCCGTGGCCGGTGGTAGACGGCCGCGCAGAACAGGCCCATCGTGACCAGCATCCCCTCCCACCGGTGTAACTGAGCCATCCCGGCCAGAGCGATCACCGCGGACGTCAGCGCGGCGGTCAACGGCACCGCCCGCCGCAGGAGCAGAGGGAGGCTGACACCGGCACTGAAGACGATCAGGAGCGGGACGTCGATCGGAACGCTCCCTTCCAGCACCGTCAGCAGCGCCGCGACGGTCGCGGCGCCGGCGACGAGCAGGAGTTCCCTCAGCCAGGGCATGTCACGATGATGCCGGACCGCAGGTCGTGCCCGCGGGCGGGAGTTGCCCGGTGGTCAGGTAGCGGTGCACGTGGTCCCGGACGCAGGGATTGCCGTACAGGTAAAGCGCGTGACCGCCCTTGGCCGGCACGTACCGCGAGCCGTCGAGTTGGGCGGCGGTCCGGCGGGCGTTCGCGGGCGGTGCCGCGTCGTCGTACTCGCCGCTCGCGATCAGGATCGGTGGCAGGCCACGAGGGCGCACCGGGTGGGGCAGGAAGGGCGTCTTTCGCGGGAGCCCTGCGCAGAGGTTGGCCTGCGGCCACGCCGCGGTCCAGCCGATGCGCGGCGCGACGCTCTTGAGCCGCTTTTCGATGGCCTTGACGTCGCGATATGTGGTCGGGGACGGGAAGTCGGAGCACCACGCGATCCGGCTGAAGTCCGGATCGACCGTTACGACGGGCGGCTTGGCGAACCGGGTGGCATCGCCCGCGTGCGCCTCGGCCAGGGACTTGGCCAGGTCGGGCCATGTCGCCTCCCACGTGACGCTCGCGCGGGAAGCGATCAGGGACGCACGGACCGCTGTGCCGGCGCCGGGCGCGGGGATCGGCCGCTTGGCGGCGCGGGCCATGACCTCGTCCCACACCTTGAGCACGTCGCGCCCATGGAGCGCGCAGCTCTGGTCGGTGGCGCACCACTCGGCGAAACGGCCCAGGTTGTCCTCCTTGACCTTCGCTTTGGGCAGGAGCCAGTCGGTCCACGATGGGTTGGTGTGGTCGATCGGGCTGTCCAGGTACATGCGGCCGACGTGGGAGGGGAACATGTCGGCGTAGGTCACGCCGAGGACGGTGCCGTAGGAGTTGCCGAAATAGCTGAGTTTCTGCTCGCCCAGCGCCACTCGGACGGCCTCCAGGTCGTGGGCTCCCTGCTCGGAGTCCAGGTTGCCCGCGAGCGGGCCGGCGGCATCGGCGCAGCCGAGGCCGAAGCGGCGGTTCTGCTCCGTGTATCGGGCGTAGGTGGCGCGGTCGGGGAACACCCACTCCGCGTTCGTGGCCCACGGCGCCCGGCCGGGGCAGCGTACCCCGCTGCTCGCCTCGAATCCGCGCGGGTCGAAGACCACCACGTCGAACCATTGAGTCAGGTCGGCGAAGGCGCCCTTGACCTGGCGCAGGGCCGAGATCTGCGGCCCGGGGCCGCCCATGTTGACGACGAGCGTTCCCTTCCGGGTGGCCGGATCCTCGGCGGGCAGCTTGGCGAGCCCCAGCGTGATCTGCTCGCCCGTGGGGGCGTCCCAGTCGGCGGGCACGGAGATCCGGCCGCATCGCAGACCGTCCCCGCAGTCCTCCCAGGACAGCCCGGTATCCGCCGTCGCCGGCGTGCCCGCTGCCATGGGGATCAGCAGGGCGCCGAGCGCGGCGATGATCGTCTTCTTCATGGCACCTCAGCCTGGCCGAGAGGCACGTCGCCAGTCGTCCACCTTTCGATAGATCTGCGGGAAGGCTGGTTCGCCGCCAAGGATCCCGCGGACGTGGCGATCGGCCCGGTGGGCGTGCCGAGCCTGTACGTGTGGAGCGACGGCGACCCGGTGGTACGCCGCCGCACCGCCGACCTGACAGCGAAACGGGTGACCGCGCCCCTGCCGATGGATCCTCAGGATTCCGTGAACCTTTCCGCGCGGAATGCCGACTGTCTGCGTGACGGACGATGCAGAGCAGGGAGGTGTGGTGGGCAACGAAGGGTTGCTGGTGGTGCGCTGCCAGCTTGGGGAGCGAGAGGCGTTCCGCGAACTGGTGGCCATCTGGCACACCCCACTGTGGCGCTACGTCCGGGGCATGGTCGGCTCGCAGCACCTCGCAGACGATCTTGCTCAGGAGGCGTGGGTCGCTGTGGTGCGCGGTCTGCCGCGGTTGCGGCAACCGGAGCGGTTCGCCCCGTGGCTGTACACCATCGCCCGGCGCACGGTCACTGACCATCTGCGACAGGCGTACAGGGCGCCGGAGACGGCCATGGAGGAAACCACGACTGTCGTCGCCGACGACGAGCTCAGCAGCGTGCTCACCACGATGCAGATCGAGGCAGGTCTTGCCGCTCTGCCGCCCCTGGAGCGCGAGGTGCTCATCCTCTTCCATCTGGAGGATCTTCCGCTGGCCACTTGTGCGGAGGTGCTCGGCGTACAGACCGGCACGGTCAAGAGCAGGTTGCACCGCGCCCGGCGCATGCTGCGAAACCACCTTGCCGAGAAGGGATACGAGGCATGAGCGAGCAGAACCGCCCAGCGCAGCGGGCGGTGCCCGAGCAACTGGAGCGCGTGCTGGCCACGGAGGTGTCCCTGCGCTCCCGGCTGGGCCACGTGGCAGTGGGCCTGGCCGGAGGATGCGGCGCGGCCTTGATCACGGTGCTGTGGGTGACCGAGCCGAACCCTCTGCCGACGCGTACTCAGGCTGTCTTCGTCGGATTGATCGCCATCGGGCTGGCCTGGGCCGTCTTCGCCGGCTGGGTGTTGAGCAGGCGTCGACCGCTTTTCGCTCGGGACCGGGTGTTGTCCGCCCGGATCGCTCTGGCGGCGACCGTGGTGACCGCCGCGGGCGGGGTGGCGCTGGCAGCAGCCCGTGGCGGCACCGCCGACCTGGTGGCCACCGCCGCGGGCGGGGTCGTCTTCACCGCCGCCGCGATGCTCGCCCTGGTACGCGCGCGGCGTCGCCGTCGCGAACTCCTGCGCCTGCGGGATGCCCTGCGGCAGGACGCCCCCTGAACAACCGAATGCACACAAGCCAAGACCACCCAGATCATCAAGGAGACAGACATGGATAACAAGACTGCTCCGATCGGCCCGCCGGCCCTCGCGCTCCGTATCAGCGGTGCAAGCAGGCGTACCGTCCTGGTCATCGCGGCCCTGTCCGGTACCGCCCTGCTGATCGGCGTCGGCCTGCTCCTGACCTGAGCCTGCGCCCCAGAGCCGGCAAAGGGCCGCATCGGTCGGACCGTGTTCCCGGCCGCGACGTCCGCCAGGCGCCGGCCGACCACCTGCACGACGAACGGCCCGGGACGCCGCCGGCACAGAGGCAGCCGCGCTGCTTTACCTGAAGTCGCGGCGGCGGAGGGCGAGCAGTCCGCCGCCGAGCAGGACCGCCGTGACGGCGAGCAGGGCCAGAATCGGTCTGGTGTCCATGGGTGCTGTGGCGAAGGGGTTGGGGATGTAGTGGAACGGTTCCAGCGGGCTGCCGCCCCACTGCCCGTAGAGGGGGCCGGCGACCTGCCCGAGTGCGGCGGTCAGGATCCAGACGGTCCAGGAGATCGCCGCGCTCGCCCGCGGCAGCATTGCGTAGGCGAGCAGGCACACCGCGCCGACGCACCAGGCGGCCGGTACGCCGCCCAGCGCCCCGGCCAGGAATCGGGGCATGTCGGTGGTGAGGTCGCCGACGAGCACCGAGTACAGCGTGCCGAACACCAGCCCGGCGACGACCATCAGCGCCGTGGTGCCGACCCCGGTCACGACCAGGTGCCCGGCCGCCCACCGGAGCCGGGTCACTGCGGTGGCCTGGACGGCCTCCGCGCGGCCTGAGGTCTCCTCCGAGCGCAGCCGCAGTGTCATGAGCACCGGGTAGAGGGCGATCGCGTACGCGAGGATCAGGATCATGTACCAGGAGTAGGCGCCGAGCATCGCATCTGCGGGTTGTACGCCGAGGGTGTTCCTGATGTTGTCGACCACGATGCTCGGTCGCGACAGCAGATCCCGGCCCAACGGGCTCAGCCCGGCGGCCGCCGCCGCGAAGAACGCGATCCCGGCCGTCCATTTCACCAGCAGGCCGCGGTGCAGCCGCCAGGCCAGGCTGATCGGGCCGCGCAGCTCCGGTGCCGTCGCGCGCCCGAGGCGTTCGGGCAACAGCCCGGCGCCGAGGTCGCGGTGGCCGAGCAGTTGGTACGCGACGGCGGACAGGACGGCGCCGGCCAGGATCGAGACCCCGAGCATCCACCACCGCTCGTCCTGGTAGGCCTGCACCAGATGGCTCCAGCCGATCGGGGACAGGTACTTCAGCCAGTACTGCGCGCTCGCATCACCGGCATAGCGCATCACAAAGGAGATGGCGAGTAGGGACAGGCCGATCGCGGTGGCCGTACGGGCGTCGCGCGCCAGTTGGGCGGCGACGGCGGCGATGCCTGCGAACACCCAGCCCGCCACCGTGACGGCGGCCCCGTAGGCGAGCGATCCGATCGGTTCGAGACCGATCCCGATCAGCGCGACGGCCGTCACCAGCCCGCCGAGCAGACTGTTCCCCACCGCCACCAGCATGGCGGCGGTCAGCTGAGCGTGGCGGCTGACCACGGCCGAGCGAACCAGCTCGCTGCGGCCGGCGTCCTCCTCCCCGCGCGTGTGCCGGACGACGGACATGACGGCCGCGAACGCGCTCACCACATAGAGGAACCCGCCGCTGCGCCACGTGGCGAGCACCTCCAACCGCGGTTCGGCGAACCCGCCGCCGAGCCCTTGGAGGAAGGCGTTGCTGCGGATGATGTCGATGTATGCGAGTTTCAGCTCGTAGGTGCCCATGTTCCTGTTGATGTAGGCGACCATCGTCAGGGCCATGGTCACGATCAGCAGGATCCACCAGGGGGCGATGGCCCGTTCGCGGCGCAGGGCCAGGCGGACCAGGTGGCCGGTGCCGGTGAGAGAGTTCATCGTGCCGCGCCTACGTGGCGCCCGTCGCTCCTGCCGGTGCGGTCGTAGTGCCGTAGGAACAACTCCTCCAGGGTGGGGGGCCGGCTGACGAGGCCGTGTACGCCGACGTCGGTGAGGTGCCGCAGTACGGCGTCCAGGGCGGTGGTGTCGACGTCGAACCACACTCGGTCGCCCTCGGCGCGCAGGTCGTGCACCCCGGGCAGGCCGGCCAGCCCGTCCGGTGGCGCCGCCAGGTCGGCCTGGATGGAGGTGCGGGTGAGATGGCGCAGGCCGGCCAGAGTGCCGCTTTCGACCGTGCGCCCGTCCTTGATGATGGTCACGCGGTCGCACAGCACTTCGACCTCGGCCAAGATGTGGCTGGACAGCAGCACGGTCCGATCCCCGCGGCGCTGCTCTTGGCGTACCGCCTCGCGGAAGACCTCCTCCATCAAGGGGTCCAGCCCGGTGGTGGGCTCGTCGAGGATGAGCAGCTCGGCGTCGCAGGCCAGCGCGGCGATCAGGGCGACCTTCTGCCGGTTGCCCTTGGAGTAGGCGCGGCACTTCTTGCGTGGGTCCAGGTCGAAGCGCTCCAGCAGCTCGGCGCGGCGCCGCGGGCTGAACCCGCCGCGCAGCCGTCCGAGCAGGTCGATCACCTCGCCGCCGGACAGGTTGGGCCACAGCGTGACATCGCCGGGTACGTAGGCCAGCCTGCGATGGAGCTCCGTCGCGTCGGCCCATGGATCGCCGCTGAGCAGCCGAGCGGCGCCCGCGTCGGCGCGAAGCATGCCGAGCAGGATCCGGATCGTGGTGCTCTTGCCCGCGCCGTTCGGCCCCAGGAAGCCGTGCACCTCTCCGGTGCCCACGACGAGGTCGAGGCCGTCCAGTGCGCGGGTGGCGCCGAACGTCTTGACTAACCCTGTTACGGATATCGCGTCACTCATCAGGGTGCTCCTCGGCCGAACGGAGTGTGGCTCCGGTGTCTGTCGCGGTCTTGTCCAGGGCGTCGCGGTACGCGGCGGCCTCTTCCGGGCTGAGCCAGGGGTGGGAGTAGAGGTCGAGCACAGTCAGGGCGAGTAGGTGGGCGCCTTCCTGCCCGGACACGTCGACACCCAGCCCTCGGGACACGTGCTTGTGGAGGATTCCGACGGCCAGGGCCATCGCCGTGCCCACCGTCGCCCTGGCCTTGCGGTCGGCGAAGGGGGGATCGGAGCGGCGCTCGTCGAGCCCTGCGAGCCACTGCTCGCTCATCTGGACCATCGCGTCGAACACCGGCTCGGCCCATCCCTCGGTCAGGGCACGCGCCAGGTATCGCTGGTAAGGCCCAAGGGCCGCCATGGAGGCCGCGACGTGGTTCACACCGCTTACGCCGCCGGCGGCCGTGTCGGCGCCGGCCTGCTCGTTGATCCTGCTGATCAGCTTGACCAGGTGGGCGTCGCACGCCTCACGCAACGCCTGCTTGGACCCGAAGTGATGGCGCAGCAGTCCCGGAGAGACGCCCGCGCTCTCGGTGATCGCTCGGGTTGTCGCCTTCTCGAAGCCATACTCCCCGAAATGCCACAGGGCCGCGTCTCTGATCCGCGCGCGAGCGGTCAGGTCCTCAGGGTCGGGGCCTGATGTCGTCACCGCTCATGCCTCCTATCCGTTCGCATAGTAAGTTGCTCGAATAGAGAGGATACTATGCGCTTGCATAGCAAGTCTGCGACGCGCGAATGAATGAGGGCTTCGAGGGCTGGGTCGAGGGGGGCCTCGCCCTTGAACGAGGACATTTTTGGAGACTGGATCCAGCGGCACCCCGTCGACAACCAGGCCACTCTCTCCGACAATGCGATCATCGGCTCCAAAATCTGCACGAGCCAGTGGGTCCTCACGCACCCTTGGCTGGGTAACCGGTCCCACTGCGACAAGCCTCCGCCGGGGCGGTGCGCGACTCCGGCACGTTATCCGGTACATCACCGCAGGTGTCGCGAGGACCTCGGCCTGGAGCACCGCCGCGCCCGCGTCCGCTCCAAGGATGGCACCATCGAATGGGTGTATTGGGACAGTGGCACCGCCCACCTGCTGCCCCGGCTCCTTTGACAGCCCGACGGCAGCACCCGCACGCACGGCCCGCTGTTCTTGTCCGAACGCTGCCCGGCCCCCGCTCGCCGACCAGCGGCCGCGCACCGCCATGCGCTATGTCATACCTGGCGCCGAATCCATCGCCAAGGTCACCGAGGTCCTGGCGCCCCGCCGCCGTACCCACTGACCAGCAACTTCTCCGCGAGGGAGGGCCACTGCCCCTTTCTCTCGTACTTGGTCTGGCCGCAGACGCCTCGGTTGATCGGAGTCGGCAGCCCATCCTGAGCGGACTGCGGCGCTCCTGCCTCCCCCCGTCAGCAAGACGCACGCGGGCCGTCTGCCGCCAAGGCGACACGAGGACCGGGGCGGCGCTTTCCGGAAAACCCAGTGGCGGGTCGCTTGCCGCACAGGTAGCTTCCCGTCCGTGTTCGTCGACGAGCCGGCTACCGATCCGGCGCTGCTGAGGACGCTGGCCGCCGCTGGTCTGCCGGCAACCGGGCGCTTCCTTCCCAAGGCCGGCTGGGTCAGCCGCGCGTGGGTCGGCGACGAACACGTCGTACGGCTGAGCAACGGCGGACGGTTCCGCGACGCTTATCGCCACGAGGCCGCAGTCGTCAACCTGCTCGCCGGCAGCGAGGTCCCACACGCCCGGATTCTCGCCCACGGCGACGGCCCGGACGGGCCGTGGTGTGTCTCCGAACGCCTGCCCGGCCGAACCATGTACGAGGTATGGCCGGCGGCGGACTCGCACACGCGCCAAGAAATGATCGAAAGCCTCGGCCTCGCGTTGCGCGCACTTCACCGCGTTGCTGTCCCGGCCGACCTGCTGCCGCCCTGGCTGGCCGACGCGCTCGCCGGCAAGCCGTGGCCCGCGTTCCACCCACCCGTGGTAAGTGCGGCGCTCCAGCAGGTCGAGGCCGCCCGGCGACTGCCCGGCCATGACTCGCGCCTGCTCGCGGACGCCACCGATTGGCTCCAGGAGCGGCTGGCGTTGTTCGCCGCCGACGAACCCGTCCTCGTCCATGGTGATCTCCACGGATCCAACATGATCGTCGACCAAGGACGCGTCACCGGTCTCATCGACTTCGCGGAGGCGTTGGCTCAGCCGGCGGATGTCGAGCTCGATACCATCCTGCGCTGGTGCGCGAAGGCGCGGGAGTTCCCACCCACACCCGATGAACGAGGGCTCGACGAGGCCACACTCACAAAGGTCCCCGGATGGCTGCACGGCGCGTATCCGGAGCTGTTCGAGCGCGAGCATCTGCGCGAGCGGTTGCAGTTCTACGACATGTACGGGGAGCTCGCGCTCTACGCACACCACCCCCAGCCCGGCATACGCGAAGCGGCGCAGGACCGCATCGCTCGCCTGCTTTCCGGCCATAGCCATCTGGACGCACTCGCCTGGTAGGTCGTCCTCTTCGCGCCTACACGGGACATCGTGACCCGCACCCGAATCTGGGCGCGTGAACCGGCTCAAGCCCGTCGCCCAGGTGGGTCAGGGCCGGGTGGCGATACTCGCGCAGGTCCCAGCCGTGTCCCGGGCCGGCCCCGTGGTGGTCTGCGTGTCCAGCAGGGCGCGGGCCTGGCCGTAGGACAGGCGGGCCATCCCGGTGCCGGGGCACACATCGCGCGGGCCGAGGACCTTGCCCGGGGCGGTCGCGGGTAGCGGCGGCGTGCGAGCCTGCGCCCGCTACTGCGCGAACTCCTTTCGGTCGAACCTCGCCGGCGACCATCCGGCTGGCCGGTCGCCGTACAACGTGTCGGCTATGTCAATCGGCCGTGCCGGCGTGCACGGCGATGATGCGCCAGCCGTGCGTATCGTCGTACAGCCAAGTACGGGTGTAGCGCATCCTGGCCGCGAACGGCGCCCCGGAGACGGTCCCTTCGATGGTGCCGAGAAACCACGTCACCCCGGTGCGCCCCTCGGCGAGCACGGTCAACTCCTCCTCGGCCACCTTCGTCACCACCTGTGCCCGAGTGCGGTGCACCTCCAGGTCGTCCGCCTTGGTCTGGACGTTCGCACCGAAGGTAAAGATCAGCCGATCATCCAGCAGCCGATCCAGCGCCTCGACATCTCCAGCGAGCTGCGCGGCCTGGAGCCGGCGCTCGGCGTCCCGCAAGTCTTCCATCATGAGGCCCACCCTAATGCCCGCGGCTACTTGCCCTACGTGCCGGTGACTGGGCACCGTGTACGGCCTCAGTGACCCAGGCGGCCAGGGAACCGGCCCCGAAGATGACCAGCGCGGCCAGGAGTGTCCTCTTGCGGCCGAAGCGGTCGCCCACCATTCCCGCCGGGATCATGCCGGCGGCGAGTACCAGCGTGCAGACGGTGACGAACCCCGGCAACCGCGCGTTGCCGGGGTGCAACTCCTCGGTCATGCTCGGCAGCGCCAGGTTCGGGATGGTCACGTCGAAGCCCACGGCCGACGGCGTGAGCACGAGCGCTGTGAGCGCCCACCATCCGCGTGAGCGGGGTGGGTGCGACATCGTGGCGGACTACTTCGCGGAGTTCGTGAGGAGCTTGTCGAATTCGCGGTCCGGCAACGTCCTGTTGAGCTCGAGGAGCTTTTCGGCCAGGTAGCCGACCGCGTAGCGCGTCTCGGGCTTGCCGGCCTCGATGGCCTGCCGGATGGTGGTGGCGACCACGCGTGGGTCGCTGGCCGGGGTGTTCTCGCCGAGCTGGGTCTCGGCGCGTTCGGCCAGGGCTTCGGCCATCTGCCCGTACGCGGTCGTGCCGGAGATCTCACGGAGGTCCTGTGCCGTGTGGTCTTCGAACTCGGTCTTGATGATGCCGGGCTGGATGATCACGACGTCGACGCCGAACGGCTCCACCTCCATGCGCAGGCTGTCGGAGTAGGCCTCCAGCGCGTGCTTGGTCGCGTAGTACCAGCAGCCGAGCGGCAGGGCGATCTCGCCGCCGATGGAGGAGACGTTGACGATCGTGCCGGATCCCTGTTCGCGCATGTACGGCAGGGCGAGCTGGGTCAGCCGGGCCGGGGCGAAGACGTTGACCTCGAACTGGTCGCGTGCCAGGTCGATGGGGATGTCCTCGGCCGCGCCGTGCAGGACGGTGCCGGCATTGTTGATCAGGACGTCGATGCGGCCCTGTTCGGCGACGATGGCGCCGATGACGCGTTCCAGGTCTTCCGGCCGGCGTGCGTCCAGCTCCAGCACGTGTCCGCCGGCGTCGCGGATGTCGTCCATCTTGGGTACGCGCCGCGCGGCGCCGTAGACGATGTGGCCGGCGCGGATGAGTTCGAGTGCGGTGGCCTTGCCGATGCCGGCGGAGGCGCCGGTGACGAGTACGACCTTTTTCATGGTGAAACCTCACTTTTCGGCCTGGGGTAAACGCTAAGGTCGTGTTCTGGGATGGGACAACTCGAAGAAGTCATATGTGCAGGTCAGAGGCCATGTATTGGTGCAATGAACTTGTAGCTGAGTGCAACCGTCTTGCAGCGCCGAGGGCTCGACCGGGGAGGGTGACATGCCGGGAGGCCGGCTGACGGCGGAGGATCGTCGCCGCATCGCCGAAGGACTGGCGGCCGACCTGACCTACGCGGAGATCGCCCGCCGGCTGGGGCGGTCCAGGTCCACCGTCACCCGCGAGATCGCCAGGAACGGCGGCGCGCACGACTACCGGGCGGCGCGCGCCCAACATGCGACGAACTGGCGCGCCCGCCGCCGCAAGCGCGCTCCCCACCCCGGCGTTCCGCACACCACCGACAACCGTGACGTCCGCACAGCCCGGGAGTTCGAGGAACAGTTCGTCGCCATGATGATCGAGGGCGGGATGGCACCCATGACAGCCAAGGTGTTCGCCGCGCTGTTCCTCAGCGAGGGTGGCAGCCTGACCGCCACGGAGCTCGCCCGGCAACTCCATGTCAGTCCGGCGACGATCTCCAACGCCGTCAAGTGGCTGGGGCAGAGACAGATGGTCGCCCGGGAGCGTGCGGCGCGCCGGGTGCGCTACTTCGTCGACGTGGACGTCTGGTACCACACGTGGGCGGCCAGCGCCAGGTCGATAGCGATCTGGGCCGACACCACGCGACACGGCGTCGGGATCTTCGGCGCCGACACACCCACCGGCGACCGGCTCCGTACCACCACCCAGTTCTTCGAACTCCTCGGCCACGACATGGGCCAGGCGGCCGAGCACTGGCGGCAGGCCCTGTCCATGCAGAGCCGGCGGTGAACTCCGGCACGTCGAGGGTCGGATGGGTGAGCGGTTCTCGAGCTGAGGGCTGCCACCACCGGGGATCTCGCTGCACCCCGGCGCCGGACATCGCCCTTCAGGTGGCGGGGGGAAGGGGGATCGGCAGGCGCAGACGGCAGATCACGGCGTCGGTGTTGTGGCGGATCGCCCGGTCCAGGACGGCGCCGCGCTGGTTCTGCAGCAGCCGCTGCCAGGGCCTGGGCAGGTGCATCTCGGGGATGAGGACGACGATCCGCTCGTAGCTCTTTCCGGCGGACACGGCGCGCAGGTAGTCGACGATCGGCCGGGTCAGTGAGCGGGTCCGGCTGTGCAGGACGACGAGAGGGACGTCGGGCCGCCAGGCGTGCCATGCCCGGCGCACCGCGTCGGCTGATCCGGCATCGGGATCTTCGGGGTGGACGACGGTGAGCGCCCGGACCTCATCGCCCAACGACAGCGCGGCGCTGAGGGCTTCCTGGGTCAGCAGGTTGACCGCGCCGACCGGGACGATGACCAGGCAACGGCAGGGCACGGGACGATCGGGCACCTGCCCGACGCGCAGGGCCGCGCCGATGCGCCGGTAGGTACGGTGCACCGCCTCGAACGCGACGACAAGAACGGTGACGGCCACGAGCACCAGCCAGCCGCCCTCGTGCCATTTGGCCACCAGCTCCACGACCAGCGCCACGGCCGTCAGCAGCGCTCCCAGCCCGTTCAAGGCGGCATGCCCGTGCCGGCCTCGGCCGCGCTCCAGGCGCCAGTGCCGGACCATGCCGATCTGGGAGAGGGTGAAGCCGATGAACACGCCGATGGCGAAGACCGGCACCAGCGCCTGGGTGTTCCCCTCGGACACCAGGAGCAGGACCAGGGCGAGGACGGCGAGCACCGTGACGCCGTAACGGTAGACCTGCCGGTCGGCGCGCAGGGCGAACACATGCGGCAGATGGTGGTCGCGGGCCAGGCGCGAGGCCAGGACGGGCAGGCCCCCGAAAGAGGTGTTGGCGGCCAGGGCGAGCAGCACCATGGTGGCGAACTGCACGATGTAGAAGGCGACGTTGTGGCCGAGCGCGGCGTCGGCGAGCTGCGCCAGCACCGTCTTGGTGGGGCTGGGGGCGATGCGGAACTTGCCGATCAGCACCGACAGGCCGATCAGCATCAGCCCCAGCAGCACGCCGAGGGTGACCTCGGTGCGCTGGGCCCGCTGGATGCGGGGGGTGCGGAAGGTCGGGACAGCGTTGGCGATGGCCTCCACGCCGGTCAGGGCCGAGCAGCCGTTGGCGAAGGCGCGCAGCAACAACATCGCCCCGACCGTGGCGGTGGCCGGGCCGCTCGGGTGGGCAGGCTCGGTGACGGGATGATCGCGCAGCAGCCCGGCCACCACGACGGCGGCGATCGCCGCGACGAACACCACCGTCGGAGCGATCATCACCTTTGCCGACTCCGCGACGCCGTACAGATTGGTGGCGGTGATCAGCGCCAGCACGAGCACGCACAGCAGCACCCGCTCGCCGTGCATGGCGGGAAAGGCCGAGGTGAAGGCGGCGACACCGGCGGAGACCGCCACCGCGACGTTGAGCACGTAGTCGATGATCAGTGAGGCGGCGGCGACCAGGCTGACCCGCCGCCCCAGATGCCGCCCGGCCACGGCGTAGGCGCCGCCGCCGTCCGGAAAGGCGGCGATCACCTGCCGGTAGGACAAGGTCAGCGCGGCGAGCAGCAGCACGATGGCCGCCGTGACCGGCAGGGTGAACCCCAGCCCGTAGCTCCCGGCCGCCGCCAGCACGATCACGATCGCCTCCGGCCCGTAGGCCACCGACGACAGCGCGTCCAGCGACAGTGCCGCCACGCCCTGCGGCACGGTGAGCCGGTCCCGCTCACGACGCCGGAGCGCAGCGCCGCCTGCGAAGCTGCCTACGCCCCTTGCGCCTCCTCCGCCCGCAGACATCGGTCCCCCGTCTCCCTGGCCGGTCCGCCGCCGCTCGCTGCGGCTCCAGCCGAGGTGATTCCCCTGAGGTCCCTGGTCACAGTCTGTTAACGGTCTACAGCTTCCCCTGAGTGAGAATCGAACGCGCATCTGAACAGCGCCATGCGAGCGATCGATCACCAGCGAAGGCAGAGCGGCATCCTGGCCGCCGGTCAGGAGGGCCGGTCGCGCCTGGCGCGCAGCCTGCCCGTGAGCGCCCAGCCGAAGCCGAGCAGGATCCCGCCGATGGTGGCCACGATGCCGATGCCCTCGCCCCCGAGGATGGAGAACACGGCCAGCACCACGGCGAAGAGCATCGTCAGGCCGAGCATCACGCGTACGTAGGGCTTCTGGTTCATGGCTTCACGATCTCGTGACCGGCGTTGCCGGGGTATCCACTGATCGGTGGACATGTCCCCCATAGGATGCTGGGCCATGGGCGGCGCCAGCCCCGTCGATGCTCGGGCGGAGAACGTGTGGTCGCGTTCCTATCCGTTCTGGGACGCGTATTTCGCGGTCGTGCTGGTCGCGACCGTGGTCGTCTTCGTCGCCGATCGCGGTCCGGCGGTCTCCCTCGCGCTGCTGCTCCTGATCGCCGTCTCGTACGTGCTGTGGGGCCGCGCGGCGGTGCGCGCCCCGGTCGGGCCCGTCAGGGAGGGCTGGTGGCACGTGGGCGTCATGGTCGTGCTGTTCCTCCCGGCCGACCTGCTGGCCCCGCAGTCGGGCATCGCGCTGTCCGCGCTGGTCCCGATGGCGTTCATGGCGCTGCGGACGGCCAGAGCCGTGGTCGCGCTGGTCGCGCTGTTCGTGGGGCCCGCGATCCAGCTCATGACCACGCTCGGCGCGGACCCGGTGGCGATGGCGGTGACGATCGTGGTGGGGTTGTCGGGCAGCTCGCTGATGGGGGTGTTCATCGGGCGGCTCGGCCGGCAGAACACCGAGCGGGCCCGGCTGATCGAGGAGCTCGACCGTACGCGGGCAGAACTGGCCGAGGTCAGCAAGGAGGCCGGGATACTGGCCGAGCGGGAGCGGCTGGCCGGTGACATCCACGACACCCTCGCGCAGGGCTTCACCGGCATCATCATGCTGCTGCGCGCCGCCGACGCCGAGGCGGACCGGCACGTGGCGCGGGCGGTGCGCACCGCCGAGGAGAACCTGGCCGAGACCCGCGCCCTGATCGCCGCGCTCGCCCCGCCCGCGCTCGACGGCGCCTCGCTGGAGGAGGCGCTGCGCCGCCTGGCCGGCGGGTTCGCGCTGCCGGTGGAGGTGGTGGCGGCGGGGCCGCCGAGCTGCGTGCGGGCCGCCGAGGAGGCGCTGGTGCGGGCCGCCCAGGAAGGGCTGGCCAACGTGCGCAAGCACGCCCGCGCCGGGTCCGCGCGGCTGACGCTGGAGCACGTGCGCGGCTCGGCCGTGCGGTTGTCGATCAGCGACGACGGGTGCGGCTTCGACCCGGCGACCGCGCCCGAGGGGTACGGTCTGCGCGCGATGCGCAGCCGGGTGGGGCGGCTCGGCGGCACCGTCCGGGTCGCCGGGTCGCCGGGGCTGGGCACCACGGTCGCGGTGGAGGTGCCGTGCTCAGGGTGCTGATCGTGGACGACCATCCGGTGGTGCGCGAGGGGCTGCGCGGCATGCTGGAGCGCGAGCCGGACATCGAGGTGGTCGGGGAGGCCGGGTCCGGCGGCGAGGCGGTGGCGGTCGTGCCCCTTCTGCGTCCCGACGTGGTGCTCATGGACCTGCGGATGCCGGG
>NZ_SSXE01000091.1 GCF_021699195.1 Nonomuraea sp. MG754425
GCCCCCCGCACCGCGCTCGCCCAGGCGGCCGACCCCGAACGGGTCCACCCGGTTCCTGACGGCTCGCAGGCCGCGCCCCATGACCGGCCGTCCGCCACACCGGCCGCTCACGGGCCGGACCACGGCCGTGTCCCGGGGGAAGGCGGTGTCCCGGGTCCTCGTGACCACCCGGCTCCGGAGCGGGTCGCCGACCAGGGGCCCGTCAACCGCGCGCGGCCCGGCCGGCTCGTCGATCTGGTCAACCGGCAGGTCCCGGACGCACCCGCGCCGGTCGCCGGCTCCGCCCGCGGAGACGGCGGGTTCGCCGCGCCCGTGGGGGACGGTCCGCTCCCCCGCACGGCCGACATCCGGTGGCAGGACCTGGCGGACGACCCGCGCTACGCCTACCCCGTGAAGAGGCTGGAGGAGTTCGACCCGTCCGGTGCGGCCCGGCTGCGTGACCAGGTCGAGAGCGGCACCCTGGCCGACCGGACCCAGTTCGCCGCCGCCCTGGACACCGCCCTGGTGAACCGGCCGCCGCTCGCGTCGCCGCACGTCCTGCGGGTGGGCGAGCGTCAGTTCACCGGCGGGTTCTTCCCGGGAGAGCCGCTCTACCTCAGCAAAGGCGGCGAGAGCCTGGTCTACGCCTATGACGCCGGTGTCGTGAAGGTCAACTACAGCGCCACGGGCCGGGCGGTCGGCTGGGCGTCGGACGGCTGGGCCCCTGAGCGGGTCGTGGCCGCCGAGGCGACGGGCGCGCTCGAGAAGGTGGCCGGGAACCGGATCCGCCGGGGCGCCGTCCTGGTGACCTTTCACGGGCCGTCCCAGGTGCTCGCGGAGCACGTCCACGTGCTGGAGCGGCGGTGGCCGGGCCGGATCGTCAACGAGTTCGTCCAGGGCGGACCGGCGCTGGACGCTGAGCGCGGCTACGTGCTGCCCACCCTGGTCTCCACGCAGCGCCGGATCCCCGGCTTCGACGGGTTGGACAATCCCGACCTCTCCACCGGTTACGCCGAGATGGCGGAGAACCCCGACACCGACGCGCACGTGGCCGCCAACCGGAAATGGCTGCAGCTCACCGGCCCGCCCGGCTTCGATCACGAGCTGTTCGTCACCATGCAACGCAACGACTCGGTCAGCAGGCTGCTGGTCCGGACGGCGGAGGATCCCGCGCTCCGGGCGGCCGTCCGGGCGTTCGCCGGCAACGCGATCGCCTACACCCGCGCCACGGGCGAGATCATGGACCTGGTCGGCAACGGGAACGTCATCTTCCCCGCGTCCGGTTCGTACCTGCTGGTCGACGCGCTGAGCCCGTCCCCGCTTCCCACGTCCGCCGCCTCGGAGGCGCTGCAGCGGCTCGACGCGCGCGAGCCGCTGACCGCCAAGGACCGGGCGATCCTGCTCAACGTCCTCAACTACGTGCGCACGGTCAACGCGCTCGCCGACGCGACGGGGCTGGCCGAGCGCATCGGCATCGTGCCGCCGGGATTCGATCCGCGCTCCTGGGAACGTCTGCTGCCGGCTCTCCGGTGACGAGCGTGATCAGCGGGGGGCCGGCCCGCTCCTGACGAGTTCGTCGGTCACCCCGCAGACGTCGCAGCGGTACAGCGTGCCCTGGTCGTTCTCGCCGAACTCGCTCCAGAGGTGGGCGTCGCCCGCCAGGTCGTGCGGGTCCCCCGAGCAGTAGCCCCGCGCTCCGCGCCCCCGGCCCGTCGTTCTCCGGGGTGCCGAGGTGAGGTGCGGCTCGACGGGGTTGGGCACGGCGGGCGGCACCATCACATCTCCAGAGATCAAAAAGCACGTGATGAGTGGTCCTTTCCTCCCACAACCCCACGAAACCACTATTTCCTATTAAAAGTGGTGATTCATCACACACCGCCCCCCGGTCTAGCTGATCGCGACGGTGAGGCCGCGTCTGGCGGGCGACGGCTCCCTGCGCTCCCCGAGCAGGGTCATGAGCTGGTCCATGGCGACCTGGCCGAGCCGCTCGCCGTCCACGTCGATCGAGGGGACATCGCCCAGGCCCAGGCTCTCGACGATCATCCGCTCCGAGCTGACCACGACATCGCGGATCTCGTCCGGCCCCCCGGGGCGCGGTGAACAGGAAGCCGGGGCCTCGATCGCCGCGATGATCGAGGCCCGCGCTCAACGTGGGTTCCCGCCTCCGACGGCCCCGGGATGTTCCCGACATCGCCGGCGCAGGAGTACCGGATCCTGCCCGAGCGGCCCGGCGTGCCGCGCAGGGCCTCGCCGCCGACCTTCTGACCTCGGCGAGCATGTCTTTCTTCGATTTTCGGCGAAAGACTATGGGCAAGTCGGATATCTCGCTTTATATTACGGCGCAGAGCAGCGTTATCCCATTCACGTTCCAGCGAATGACACCCGGCATCCGCCGATGGATAGCAGCCCTTCCGGCGATGCCCACCCCCACCCACGCCGAACGCGGCACCCTCGCCGAGATGGGACAGGTCCATGCGGAAATCAACCCTGTTATCCGTCTTACTGCTCCTCGCGCTCTCCTTCCTGGCCGCGCCCGCCCACGCGCGCGCGGACGTTCCACCGCAGGAGCCGGGCATCACCCTGCGGACCTACGACGTCCAGGTCGAGCTGTCCAAGCTCTGCACGCTCAAGCCCGGCCAGACGCCCAACGTGGACAAGCTGATGCCCACGATCGACTGGACCTCCGACGCCGACTTCGGCCTGACCGACATGTTCGTCACCGAGGCCCTCGGCAACATCTCCATCCCGGCCGCCGGCTCGTACGAGTTCCGCCTCACCAGCGACGACGGCGCCCGGCTGAGCATCGACGACACCGTCGTGATCACCAACGACGGCCGGCACGGCCCGATCGCGCTGGACGGCATGATCACCTTGACCGCCGGCTACCACGCGCTGCGCGTCGACCACTTCGAGCACCTGTACGGCCAGCGGCTCAAGCTGGAGTGGAAGCCGCCGGGCAGTTCCGCGTTCACCCTCGTGCCGAACACCGTGCTGAGCACGGACGCCGGCGTGGTGCGCGTCACCTCCCCGGGCCGCAAGGAGTGCGAGGCCGGCGCGGACTCCCCCGGCGACGGCCTGCCGCTGCAGTCGGTGCACCCCGACCTCACCCTCACCGACCTGCGCCCGGCCGGTTTCCAGCCGCAGGTGACCGCGATGGACTGGCTGCCGGACGACCGGCTGGCGATCACCACGTGGGGCGGCTCGGACACCAAGCTCGGCGAGGTCTACCTGCTCGGCAACGTCACGGGCGCGACCTCGCCCGAACGGGTGACCGCCAAGAAGATCGCCGAGGGGCTGCAGGAGCCCATGGGCATCAAGTACGTGGACGGCAAGCTCTACGTCTCGGAGAAGTACCGGCTGGTGGAGCTGAACGACACCGACGGGGACGAGGTCGCCGACGACCTCAGGACCGTGGCCACCTGGCCGTTCGGCGGCAACTTCCACGAGTTCGCGTTCGGGCTGCTCTACCGCGACGGCCACTTCTACCTGAACCTGTCCGTCGCCATCAACTACGGCGGCGCCACCACCGACCCGCAGCCGGCGCCGAACCGGGGCACGACCATCAAGGTCGACAAGGCCACCGGCGAGGTCGAGTACATCGCCGGCGGGCTGCGCACGCCCAACGGGATCGGCTGGGGGCCGGGCGACGACCTGTTCGTCACCGACAACCAGGGCGGCTGGCTGCCCGCCTCGAAGCTGGTGCACGTCAAGAAGGACCGCTTCTTCAACCACTACACCAACCCCGACGGCCCGTTCGACGCCCACGCGGTGAGCCCGCCGGTGTTGTGGCTGCCGCACAACGAGATCGCCAACTCCCCCAGCACGCCGCTACTGCTGCGGCGCGGCCGGTTCGCGGGACAGATGATCTTCGGTGACGTCACCTACGGCGGACTCCAGCGTGCCTACCTGGAGAAGGTGGGCGGCGAGTACCAGGGCGCGGTCTTCCGCTTCACCCAGGGGCTGGAGGCCGGCGTCAACCGGATCAGCCTGGGGCCCGACGGCGCGATCTACGCGGGCGGCCTGGGCGCCGGCGGGAACTGGGGCCAGCCCGGCAAGCTCACCTACGGCCTGCAGAAGCTGACCCCGGGCGACTCCACGGCGTTCGACATCCTGAAGATGCGCGCGATCGAGGGCGGCTTCGAGCTGGAGTACACCCAGCCGCTGTCGCAGGAGACGGCCGCCTCGCTGGCGGAGCGGTACCAGCTCACCCAGTGGCGCTACGTCCCGGCGTCCACCTACGGCGGCCCCAAGGTGGACGAGGAGCCGCTGACCGTCACCTCCGCGCGGCTGACCGCCGGCGGCAGGAAGGTCGCGCTCAAGATCGCGGGCCTGAAGCCGGGACGAGTGGTGCACCTGCGCTCGCCGCGCCCGTTCAGCTCGGCGTCCGGGCAGCCACTGTGGAGCACCGAAGCCTGGTACACGCTCAACACGATGGTCGGCGCCCCGGTGACGGACGCCTCCTACGAGGCGGAGAGCGCCGCGCACAGCGGCGGCGCGCGACTGGCCACCGACCACCTGGGTTACTCGGGTTCCGGTTTCGTGGCCGGTTACCGGGCCGAGGGGGCGGCGACGGCGTTCGCCGTGCGGGTCGGCGAGGCGGGCACGTACCCCGTGGGCCTGCGCTACTCCAACGGCCCGAACCCCGCGCCGGGCACCAAGTCGCTCAGCGTGTACGTCAACGGGGCCAAGGTCAGGCAGGTGCCGCTGCCGTCCACGGTGACGTGGGACCAGTGGGCCACCCGGGTCGAGCCGCTCGTGCTGAAGGCGGGCGTCAACACGATCTCCTACGTCTACGACGGCGGCGACGCGGGCAACGTCAACCTGGACGCGCTCACCGTGCCGGCGCGGCCGGTGCTGGAGGCGGAGAACGCCTCGCTGCGCGGCGGCGCGAAGGTCGGCACCGGCCGTCCGGGCCACACGGGCAAGGGGTTCGTGGACGGCTACGACGGCGAGGGCGCCAGCGCGACGTTCACCGTACGGGCCGGCACGCCCGGCGCGCACAACGTCGGGATCCGCTACGCCGCCGACGCCGGCACGTCGGTGAGCGTGTACGTCAACGGGACCAGGGTCAGGCAGGTGCGGCTGGCCGGCACCGGCGGCCCGGACGACTGGGCGGTCCAGACCGAGCCGCTCGACCTGCGGCCCGGCGCGAACAAGATCGCCTACCGGTTCGACCCCGGCGACGGGGGACGGTTCGCCCTCGACCACCTCACCGTGTCGAAGGCCGAGCGCATCACGCTGTTCGACGGCTCCAACCTGGCGGCGTGGGAGAAACGGGCCGGCGGCGCGGCGACCTGGCCGATCGCCGACGGCTCCATGGAGTCCTACGGCGGCGACATCCGCACCCGCCGCACGTTCGGCGACTTCACCCTGCACGTCGAGTGGTACGAGCCGGACTACCCGCCGGACGTGACCGGCCAGCGGCGCGGCAACAGCGGCGTCTACCTGCAAGAACGTTACGAGATCCAGGTACTGGAGTCCTCCGGCGACGCCACGCCGGCCGCCAACGGGGCGGGCTCCATCTACTCCAAGCGCGCGCCCGACCGCAACATGGCGACCGCCCCGGGGACGTGGCAGACGTACGACATCACCTTCCGCGCGGCCCGGCACACCAGCACGGGCGTGAAGACCGACGACGCGCGGGTCACGGTCGTCTGGAACGGCGAGGTGGTGCACGACGACGTGGCCGTGGACGGCGGCACGGGCGACCACATCGCGGAGAGCGCGGCCTCGGGCGGGATCCGCCTCCAGGACCACGGCGACCCCGGCGAGAACCCCCGGTTCCGCAACATCTGGATCGAACCCGTCTCCTGACCGCCTGCCCCCGGCGGGAATGAACGGCCGCCCGCTTCGCGCTGCAGCGGAAAAGACGTTCAGGAAAGAAGGCGTTTCGCATGGCAGCGCAGCCCACCGCGGCCCGGCTCATCGTCCAGGCGCTGGAGGCCGAGGGCGTCGAGTACGTCTTCGGCATCCCGGGCGAGGAGAACATCCACTTCGTCGACGCGCTCAACGACTCCTCCATCCGGTACGTGCTCGTCCGTCACGAGCAGGGCGCGGCGTTCATGGCCGAGATCTACGGCAGGCTGACCGGCAAGGCGGGCGTGGCGTCGGCCACGCTCGGCCCCGGCGCGATCAACCTGCAGCTCGGCGTGGCCGACGCGACCACCAACAGCACCCCGGTGGTGGCGATCACGGCGCAGGTGGGGCTCGACCGCATCTACAAGGAGTCCCACCAGGTGGTGGACCTGGTGTCGATGTTCCGGCCGATCACGAAGTGGTCGGAACTGGCCCCGTCGGCGCAGGCGCTGCCCGAGCTGATCCGCAAGGCGTTCAAGACCGCCCAGACCGAGCGGCCCGGCGCCGTCTACCTGGCCGTCCCCGAGGACGTCGAGTCCGCGCCCGTCCCCGAGGACCTGCGCCCGCTGCCGGTCAACGTGGTGCGTCCCCAGGACCCGTCGGCCGCCCAGATCGCCCGCGCCGCCGACATCCTGGCCACCGCGCGCCGGCCGATCGTGCTGGCCGGGCACGGCGCGACCCGGGCGGGGGCCTCGCAGGCGCTGGTGCGCTTCTCCGAGCGGCTGGGCCTGCCGGTGGCCACCACGTTCAACGGCAAGGGCGTCTTCCCCGACGACCACCGGCACGCGCTGGGCGCGGTGGGGTTCATGCGGCACGACTACGTGAACTTCGGCTTCGACGAGGCCGACGTGCTGATCAGCGTCGGGTACGAGCTGCAGGAGTTCGACCCGGTCAAGATCAACCCGGAGCGGGACAAGAAGATCATCCACATTCACCGCTTCCCCGCCGAGGTGGACGACCACTACCCGGTGGCGGTCGGCGTGCACGGCGACATCTCGCGCTCGCTGCACGTGCTGGCGGACGCCGTGCACCGCCGCTTCGAGCTCAACGGCACCGGCGAGAAGATCCGCCGCCTGCTGGCGGAGGAGCTGGAACAGGGGCGGGCCGAGAACGGGTTCCCGCTGTCGCCGCGCCGGGTGGTGGCCGACATCCGGCAGGCCATGGGCCGCGAGGACATCGTGCTGGCCGACACCGGCGCGGTGAAGATGTGGATGGCCCGCATGTACCCGACGTACGAGCCGAACACGATGCTGGTCTCCAACGGGCTGTCGTCCATGGGGTTCTCGGTGCCGGGCGCGCTGGCGGCCAAGCTCGCCCATCCCCGGCGGCGGGTGCTGGCGGCGACGGGTGACGGGGCGTTCCTGATGAACTCGCAGGAGCTGGAGACGGCCGTGCGGGAGCGGATCCCGTTCGTGGTGCTGGTGTGGGTGGACGGCGCGTACGGGCTGATCGAGTGGAAGATGGACCTGGAGCTGGGCCGCGACTCCAACGTGGCCTTCGGCAACCCCGACTTCGTCAAGTACGCCGAGAGCTTCGGCGCGCGCGGCTACCGGATCACGGCGGCCGACGAACTGCTGCCGACGCTGCGCGAGGCGCTGGCCGACGACGTGGTGTCGGTGATCGCGGTGCCGGTCGACTACTCGGCCAACCTCGGGCTGACCGACAAGCTGGGTGAGCTGACCGGCCCGTTCTGAGCGGCCTGCCGGGCGGGCTCGCCCAGGCCCTTCTAAGATCGGCCGGGTGAGCCTGCCTGACGTACCCGCGCCGGGCGCGCTGCCGGTCGAGCCGGCGCGCGACCCGTACCACGTCTATCTCGACTCGCTGACCAGCCCCGAGTCCCGCCGTACGATGCGCGGCTGCCTCGACCGGCTGGCCCGCCTGCTGACCGGCGACGAGCACGCGACGGGAGCGGGGCAGCCGTGGCACCTGCTGCGCTACGAGCACACCGTGCGGATCCGGACGCTGCTCACCGACCAGGGCTGGTCGGCGGCGTACGTGAACAAGCATCTGGTGGCGCTGCGGCGGGTGCTGAAGGAGTCGTGGCGGCTGGGCCAGACCAGCGCCGAGGATCTCGCCCGCGCCTCCGACCTGGCCCCGGTGCGGCAGAGCCGCCTGCCGGCCGGGCACCACGTGCCGCCCGAGGTGGTGGGAGCGGCGCTGTCGGCCTGCGACGACTCGCCCGCCGGGGTGCGCGACGCGGCGCTGATCGGCGTGCTCTACTCGACCGGCTGCCGCCGCGCCGAACTCGGCGGGCTGGCGCTGGCCGACTACGACCCGGGCTCGCGCTCGCTGCGGGTGCGCGGCAAGCGGGACAAAGAGCGCCTGGTCTACCTGACGACCGACGCGATCGGCCTGGTGGAACGGTGGCTGGCGGTGCGCGGGACCGGCCCGGGGGCGCTGTTCAGCCCGATCAGCAAGGCCGGGCGGCTGCGTACGCGCGACGGGCTGCCGGTGGGGCTGACCGGGCAGGGCATCGCCGACATCCTGACCCGGCGCTTCGGGGAGGCGGGCGCGGCGCGGCGCACGGCGCACGACTTCCGCCGCACGTTCATCGGCGAACTGCTGGACGCGGGGGTCGACCTGGCGACGGCGCAGGCGCTGGTGGGGCACGCCTCCCCGGCCACCACGGCCCGCTACGACCGCCGGCCCGAGCGCACCCGCCGTGAGGCGGTCGATCGCCTGCGCCTCCCGGCCGCCCGCCCGCTCGCCTGACCGTCCGGACCGAGGGCGGGCGGCCGGTCAGCCCGCCAGGCGCGGCACGACGCCGGAGCGGTGCAGGCGTTCGCGGGCGGCGGCGATCGCCTGGTCGGTGGTGGCGAACACCTGTCCGGCCTGGACGAGCCCGGCGATCACGCCGAGCGCCTCCAGGGTCTGGTGGTGCCCGGCGGGGATGCCCGACACGTACACCTTGATGCCCCGGCGTTCGAGCCGCTCGATGGTGTCGCCCAGCAGCAGGGCGCCGCTGGCGTCGATGGTGGTGACCAGGCGCAGGCGCAGTATCACCACCGACGCGCCGGTCAGCTCCGACAGCTCGGTCAGGAAGCGGTGCGCGGCGGCGAAGAACAGCGGGCCGTCCAGGCGGTAGGTGACGATGTGCTCGGCGAGCAGCGCGTGCTCGTGCGCGGTGTGCTGCGGCTGGAGGTCGTGGCGCAGCGGCTCCTTGCCGAAGCGCACGTTGCGGGCGATCGCGCGCAACGCCAGCGCGCCCGCCACCACCAGCCCGACGATGACGGCCAGGACGGTGTCCAGCGTCAGCGTGGCCACCGCGGTCAGCACGAGCACGGCCGCGTCGCTCTTGGTGGAGCGCCACATGGCGCGTACGGAGTCACGCTCGACCATCCGCACGGACGTGGCCAGCAGCACCCCGGCCAGCGCCGCGAGCGGGATCTTGGCGACCAGCCCGGCGGCGAGATAGACGATCGCGCCCAGGATCAGCGCGTGGGCGAGCGCCGCGAGCCGGGAGGTGGCCCCCGAGCGCACGTTGACCGCGGTGCGCACGGTGGCCCCGGTGCCGGGCATGCCGCCGAACAGCGGCGCGACGAGGTTGGCGATGCCCTGGCCGAACAGCTCCCTGTCGGGGTCGTGCCGGTGCCGTCCGGTCATGTTGTCGGCGACGGCGGCCGACAGCAGCGACTCCAGGGACGAAAGCGCGGCCACGGCGATGGCCGGGGCGAGCAGGGACGGCAGCGCGCCCAGATCCAGGAACGCCAGCGACGGCGCCGGCAGCCCCTGCGGCAGCGCGCCGATCCGGGCCAGCGGCAGCCCGGCCACCTCGGCGACGACGGTGACGACGGCCACCGCCGGCAGCGCGAACGGCACGTTGGGCCGCAGGGCCGCGCCGGCCAGCAGGGCCCCGGCCACCAGGAGGCTGACCGACACGGCCCACCAGTGCGGGCCGGCCAGGAAGTCGAGGACGGCGTGCCAGGCGATGACCGCGACCTTGTCGCTGTGGTAGGGCGGGACGCCGAGCGCCTGCGGGAACTGTTGCAGGGCGATCACCCACGCCATGCCGACGGTGAACCCGGCGACGACGGGCGCGGGGACCAGCGCCATGTACCGGCCCGCCCGTGTGAGGGCGAGCACGATGAGCAGCACTCCGGCCATCAGGCCGACGGTGAACACCCCGGTGGCGCCGTGCACGCTCATGATGGGCATGAGCACGACGGTCATCGCGCCGCTGGCCCCCGAGACCTGCAGCGCCGACCCGCCGAGCAGCGCGGCCACCGACCCGGCGACCACGGCCGTGGCCAGGCCGGAGGCGGCCCCGAGCCCGGAGGAGATGCCGAACCCGAGCGCCAGCGGCAGCGCGACGATCGCCACCGTGAGCCCGGCCAGCAGATTGTTGCGGGGGTTGTGCAGCATGGCGGCCAGCCCCGCCCGTTCGGGCAGCACCGCGCGGATCCGGCGCCGGCCGGCGGCGAGGACGCCGGTCACGTGGTGTCACCGATCGAGTCGGTACGGTGACCGGTTCTGGGCGTGAAAGGTTCGATCATCTTCGCTCCTTCTGCGCAGAGAAGACATCCGTCTTGTGGCCGATTGCATAGGTATGCAATTGGTAAAGAGGTGTTCAGGATAACCATTGCACCCGTCTCACCTGCTTAAACTCGCCCGTCCCCGCGGTATCGGCCAGGCGTGAAAGCGGGCGGCTGTGTGAAGCCGGGGGCGACATCCGGCCGCGAGGGCCGCCGCCATGAGCCGGTGAGCATGGCGAAGCCGTGTTCCGCCGCGCGCACCGCCTCGAGTTCGACCTCGTCCATGGGCCGCCCGTCGGCGAGCGCCTGCCAGTTGCGCCGGGCGAGCACCCGCTGCGTGGCCACCGCCTGCGCGGCCAGCAGCCGGGCCGTCAGCTCGTCGGCCGTCTCGGCCAGCGCCTCGCCCAGGGACTCCTCGTCGCGTGCCATGTGCTGGTGCAGCCGGGCGAGCAGGCTGGGCGCGCCGGCGAACACCATCCGGTGGTAGGCGACCACCTCGGGGTCGTCGTTGAGCCCGGTGACCGGGTCGTGCCGGGCCAGCCCGTCGAGGAAATGGCGGCGCAGCGCCGCCGGCGGCGTCTCCCCGGCCGCCCGCGCCCGCACCACCCGGGCCGACTCGCCCAGGTGGTCGGCGATCCGGTGCAGGACGAGGTCCTCCTTGGCCGGGAAGTACTTGAACAGCGTCGGCTTCGACACCCCGGCCGCCGCCGCGACCTCCGCCACGGACACCTCCTCGAAGCCGCGCTCCAGGAAGAGCGTGATGGCGGCCGTCGAGAGGGCCTCGTGCACGCGCCGTCTCTGCAGCTCCCGCAGTCCCGTCATGGAGACATCCTAGCAAAGTGTTAACCTGGTCAATATATTGACCGAGTTAACGTTTTTGGGGGTGTGATGGGAACGCTCGACGACGAGCGGGAGCACGTCGGACGCTGCCGGGCCGGCCTGCGCCGGATGCTGGAGGGCGCGCGGGACAACGTCATCGTCGGTGAGACCGTGGCCGGCGACCGCTACAGCGCCGAACGCCTCGGCTGGCACCTCAAGAGCCTGGCCAAGGAGCTGAGCGAGGAGCCGGACGGCCCGCCGTTCTTCGGCCGGCTCGACTTCGGCCCCGGCTCGGCCGAGCACGCCGGGCGCTCGTACCACATCGGCCGCCGGCACATCACCGGCGAGCACGGCGGCCCGCCCGTGGTGATCGACTGGCGCGCGCCGGTGTCGCGCGCCTTCTACCGGGCCGGCGCCCGCGACCCGCAGGGCGTCGACGTGCGCCGCCGCTTCGGCTGGTCGGGAGACACGCTCACCGGCTTCGAGGACGAGCGGCTCTCGCGCGGCGAGGAGGGCGAGAGCCGGATCCTGGCCGCCGAGATCGAACGGCCACGCGTCGGCCCCATGCGCGACATCGTCGCCACCATCCAGCCCGAGCAGGACGACCTCGTCCGCGCCGAACTGGACACCACGATCTGCGTGCAGGGAGCGCCCGGCACCGGCAAGACGGCCGTCGGCCTGCACCGGGCCGCGTACCTGCTCTACGCCCACCGCCGGCGGCTCGAACGCGCCGGCGTGCTGGTGCTCGGCCCCAACCGGGCCTTCCTCGGCTACGTCTCGGCCGTCCTGCCCGCCCTCGGCGAGGTGGACGTCGAGCAGACCACCCTGGAGAGCCTGCTGGCCACCGTCGCCGTCACGGCCGTGGACGACGAGGCCGCCGCCGTGGTCAAGCACACGCCCGGATGGCGGTGGTGCTGCGCAGGGCCCTGTACCGGCGGATCAGCAAACCGGTCGAGCCCGTCGCGGTGCCGGACGGCTCCTACCGCTGGCGCGTGGACGAGGACGAACTGCGCCGCTTCGTGGACGACACCAGGCGCGAGTCCCTCCCGTACGCCGTGGGCCGCGAACGCGTCAGGGCGCGGGTGGTCGAGGCCGTCCGCCGCCAGGCCGAGGCCCGCGGGCAGGCGGCCGGCGCGCCCTGGCTGCGCAGGATCGGCCGCGGCGTGACCGCCTGGCTCGACCGGGTCTGGCCGGCCGTCAAGCCGGAAGAGGTGCTCCACGAGGTGCTGCGCGGCCCGTCGGGCGACGACCGCGACCCGGCCCGCGGCGTGCTCACCGACGCCGAACGCACGGCCCTGACCTGGACCAGGCCCCCGCGCGCCGTCAGGAGCGCGCGGTGGTCGGCGGCCGACCTGGTGCTGCTCGACGAGATCGCCGCGCTCATCGAGCGCCCGCGCGGCTACGGCCACGTCATCGTGGACGAGGCCCAGGACCTGTCGCCCATGGAGTGCCGGGCCGTGGCCAGGCGCAGCGAGCACGGCTCCCTGACCGTGCTGGGCGACCTGGCCCAGGGCACCACGCCGTGGGCGGCCACGTCCTGGCCGGAACGGCTGGAGCTGCTCGGCAAGCCCGGCGGGCAGGTCATCGCGCTGACGACCGGCTTCCGCGTCCCCGCGGCCGTAGTGGAGCTGGCCAACACGCTGCTCGCGGCGCTGGAGGCGCAGGTGCCGGCGACCCGCTCGTACCGCTCGGACGGGCGGTTGCGGGTCGTGAGCGTGCCCGTGCTGGAGAAGGGCGTGGTCGAGGCGGTGCGGGAGGCGCTCGGGTTCGAGGGCTCGATCGGGGTGATCGCGGCCGACGGCCACGTCGAGTCGATCACCGCCGCACTGTGGGACGACGGCCTCGACCTCGGCGACCGGCTCAGCGTGCTGCCCGCCTCCCTGTGCAAGGGCCTGGAGTACGACCACGTCGTGGTGGCCGAGCCGGCCGCCATCGCCGAGGCGGAGCGGCGCGGGCTCAACCGCCTGTACGTCGCCCTCACCCGGGCCGTCTCCCGGCTCGACGTCGTGCACGCCCTGCCGCTGCCGCCGCAGCTCTCCCACCCCGCGCCGGCCGCCTGACGGTGAGGGCCGCCCAGGGCGGAGCGCGTGGAGGTCCGGCTGCCGCGCGGGGCGGCGTGAGACCCTGGAGAGATGCTTTCACCGATCGACGCGCTGCGCGCCCAGATCACCACCCGGCTGACCGCCTTCGACCGCAGGCAGGTCCCACCGGCCGGAGGGGTGCGCAGGGCCGGGGTCACCGTGTGCGTGCTGGAGGACGCCGCGGGCGCCCCCTACGTCGTCGTGATCAGGCGGGCGGCCCGCGGCCGGAACCCGGGGCAGTGGGCGCTGCCGGGCGGGCGGGCCGACGACGGGGAGCATCCGGAGGCGGCGGCGCTGCGCGAGCTGGCCGAGGAGACCGGGGTCACGGGGGTCGAGGTGGCCGGGCTGCTCGACGACTTCGTCACCGACTCGGGGTTCGTCATCACGCCGGTGGTGGCCTTCGGCGGGCGTCAGGTGCCGGTGCCCGACCCGCGCGAGGTGGCCTCGGTGCACGCGGTCCCGCTGGAGCGTTTCCTCGCGCCGGGGGTGCCGCGCTGGCGGGGCGAGTTGCTGCAGATGCCGCTGGGGCCGTCCATCGTGATCCACGCGCCGACGGGGGCCATCCTGTGGCAGTTCGCGGAGGTGGCGCTGCGGGGGCGCGAGCAGCGGGTCTTCCACGTGGCCCAGCCGCACTGGACCAGAACCTGACCCCGCGTGAGCTCTCGTCCCCTGAGACCGGCCCGCGGCACCGGGGGCGGGTTGCGAAGACTTTCCCCTCGTGACGGTCGCGCTCCCCGGTCTTTGCCCGGCGGTGGTCCGGCGCTGGTCCGGCAGCGCTTTCGCCCCGGCGCGGCTGTCCTGGCTTGCCCGCTCGCAGACGCCTGCCAGGGCAGGAGATGGGGCGTTGCGAGGGGCGCGAGTACCTTCATGCCGGGCACATGTGGTTAACTCAAGATTGCCGATGTGGTCTGTGTCCCCCGGGCCGCAAATTACCGCCTTCACGGAATACCGTTCGGCTGGAGCCGTGTTGTGCACCTCGCCGAGGAGGCGACCGCCACATCGGCCTAACAGCTTTTCCCAGGCGTCCTGCCGCACCGGCGGGACGCCTGCCTTATTGTGGGGTGGCTGTCGGCCCGATGATCAGGAGAACCTGTTGCTGTACGAAGTGGTCAAGTTCGCCGCCGCACCGCTCGCTCACGCGATGTGCCGGCCGCACATCTCGGGCGCGGCGCACGTGCCGAGGAGCGGTCCCGCGATCCTGGCCGCCAACCACCTGTCGGTGCTCGACTCCTTCCTGCTTCCCGCGCTGCTGCCCCGGCACGTGACGTTCACCGCCAAGAACGAGTACTTCGACGGCAACCCGGTCTCCGGTTTCTTCATGCGGCTCGGCGGCAGCCTGCCGATCGACCGCGAGAGCGCGCACGCCGCGCAGACGATGCTGGACGACGCCGCCGCGCTGCTGGAGCGGGGCGAGCTGTTCGGCATCCACCCCGAGGGCACCCGCTCCCCCGACGGCCGGCTCTACCGGGGCAAGATCGGGGTGGCCTGGCTGACGCTCAAGACCGGCGCGCCGGTGCTGCCCGTGGCGCTGAGTGGCACCGAGAAGGTGCTGCCGCTCGGGTCGAAGGTGCCCAGGCCCGCCCGCATCGGCATCACCATCGGGGAGCCGATGCGCTTCGACGGCGACCACACCAGCGCGCGTGACCGGCGGCGGGTGACCGACGAGATCATGGAGGCCATCCAGAAGCTGTCCGGCCAGGAGTACGTGCCGATGTACGCGGCCAGTTACAAGGCTTCGCATGGAATGCCCTGAATCGGACGCTAGGCTCGAACACCTGTCGTCGAATGGCCAGGGGGGCTGATCAGTGGCGCGGGGTCGTACGATCGCGATCGTGTCCGGCGTCACCGTGCTCGTGGTGGGGGCCGCGGCCGGTGGGGCGTACTACGTACTGCACACCAGGGGCACGCCGGCCGAGACCGCGCAACGCTTCGCGGCGGCCTGGCAGTCCGGTGACCGCAACGCGATGACGGCCGAGTTGGCCGCGCCGAAGCAGCTCACCGCCTACGACCAGCAGCGCACCGGGCTCGCCGTCGAGTCGACCGCGATCAAGCTGGGCCGGGTCAGCGAGGGCGACGGCCGGGCCAGCGTCCCCTACACCGCCACGCTCGGCCTGAAGAACGTCGGCTCGTGGTCCTACCAGGGCACGATCGACCTGGTGGTGGCCGACCGCACGTGGAAGGTCGACTGGAAGCCCGCGACGCTGCACCCGTCGCTGGCCGAAGGGGCGTCGTTCGCGCTCAAGACCTCGTGGCCGCGGCGCGCCGAGATCACCGACGCCGACGGCGACCGCATCGACACCGGCACGGTCGGCGGCTCGGTGCAGCAGCTCGTCGGCTACCTGGACAAGGCGACCAAGAAGGACGTCACCAAGCTGGGCTCCTCCTACAAGGTCGGGCAGGCGGTCGGGCGCGGCGGGTTGCAGGAGACGTTCCAGGAGAAGCTGGCCGGCACCCCGGCGACCGAGATCAAGCTCGGCGACAAGACGCTGGAGACGATCGAGGGCGCCGAGGGCGAGCCCGTCCAGACCACGCTCGACCCGCGGGCGCAGGCCGCCGCGGTGACGGCGGTCAAGGAGATCGACAAGCCCACCTCGCTGGTGGCGATCCGGCCCTCGACGGGCGAGATCCTGGCCGTGGTGAACAACGTGGGCGGCTTCAACCGGGCGCTCGACGGCCGTTACCCGCCCGGCTCGACGTTCAAGGCGGTCACGGCGATCGGGCTGCTGGCGGCCGGGGTGTCGCCGCAGGACCAGGTGACCTGCCCCATGTACGCCACGGTCGGCGGGCTGAAGATCCGCAACTCCGACAAGGAGGAGTTCGGGTCGCTGTCGTTCCTCGACTCCTTCGCCCACTCGTGCAACACGACGTTCGCGCCGCTGGCGAAGTCGAAGCTGGGCGCGGGCAAACTGTTCGAGGCGGCCGAGGACGTGGGCTTCAACCAGCCGCTGAACATCGGGGTGCCGGCCACGAAGGCCAGCTTCCCCAAGGCCGAGTCGGACGCCGAACTGGCCGCCGAGTCGTTCGGCCAGGCGCGGATCACGGCCAGCCCGCTGACGATGGCCTCGGTGGCCGCCGCCATCGCCGCCGGCACGTGGCGTCCGCCGACGCTGGTGTCCTCGATCAAGCAGAAGGCCAAGGAGCGCGCGCTGCCCGACGGGGTGAAGGAGGCGCTGCACTCGATGATGTCGGCCGTGGTGACCAAGGGCACCGCCAAGTCGGCGGGGCTGCCCTCGGGCACGCACGGCAAGACCGGGACGGCCGAGTACGGCACGGGCGAAGAGCTGGACTCCCATGCCTGGTTCATGGGGTTCAAGGGGAATGTCGCGTTCGCCGTGGTCGTCGAGGGCGGGGGCGGCGGCGGCAAGGTGGCCGCCCCGGTCGCCGCGACGTTCCTCAAGAGCCTCTAGCGTTTAAGGCCACGATCGGCGGGGGCGGATCATCCCGCCTGGGTCAGGAAGCGGCGGATCTCCTCGGCCACGCGTTCGGGCCGCCCGCGCTGGGCGGCGTTCTGGGTGGCGCTGTGGTCGAGGCCCGCCAGCGCCAGCCGCCGGGCACTCGTCAGGACCTGCTCCAGTTCGGCGAGGGCGGTGCGCAGATGGGCCGGGCTCCTGGTGCCGCCGAGCAGCAGCGTCTCGACCGCGACCGGCCGGTACGCCGCCGGACCGCCCCCGGCTTCGGCCACGAGCTGGATGTCCTGCCGCAGCGTCGGCGCGAGCTGCCGGAACGTGGGCTCGTCGCCGGCGGCCCCGTCCTGGCTCTTCAGCATCAGGCCGGCGAGCCACTCCTGAAGCCGCCGGGGCAGGGCGTTGAACAGCGGCGGGCCCAGCCGGGCGGCCCGCATGCCGGTGACGAGCGCCGCGGGGATCCGGCCGTCGGCGATCTCCCTGTCCAGGCGCGCCAGGTAGCCGGTCAGGTCGGTGTCACCGAGGCCCAGCGGCGGTTCGAACAGGACGGCCCGGCTCAGGGCGGCGGGCCGGGTGAGCGCGGTGTGCAGGGTGATGATCGCGCCGGAGCTGACGCCGGCGGCGAACCGCGCGCCGGTGTCGCGCAGGACCGCGTCGAGGTCCTCGGCCTCGCGCTCGATCCCGTACGCGGCGCCGGCCGGGCCGCTGCCGCCGCGGCCCCGCCGGTCGGGCAGGTAGCAGGTGAAGCCGGTGGACAACGCGCGGGCCAGCTCGATCTGGCTGTGGCCGGTCTGCATGGCTCCGTGCACGATCACCAGGCCGGGGCCCTGCCCGACCTCGCGATAGCTGATCGTGGTGCCGTCGGCGGACGTCACGGTCCGGGTCGTGGCGGTGGTCGTGGTCATGGTGGCTCCCCTGGTGGTTGGGTGCGGGTTGGCGGCCCGTGCCGTCAGTCGGCCGGGCGGCCTCTTTCGGCGAGGTCCGCCACGTGGGGCGGGATCTCGCCCGTTCGGTGAAAGCTCTCCCAGGCCGCCAGCTCCGGGAACGTGCCGGCGTCCAGTTCGGCCAGCAGCGAGCGCACCCAGGCGGCCTGGGCCTCCCGCATCGCCAGCGCGTACTCCGACTCGACGAGGAACAGCCGGGGCACGCCGTCGCGCTCCGAGTCCAGCGCCCGCCGGTCGGCCGCGATCTGCTCCTCCAGCAGTTCCAGCCGGCGGCGCAGCAGCGGGACGACCTCGCCGGGGGCGAGGCCGGCCATCACCGACAGGCCGGCCTCGAACGACGTCGGCTCCCGGCCCGGCGTGGCCAGCAGCTCCCTGGTCCAGTCCGCGGCCTCGTCGCGGCCGACGTCGGTGACGCGGTAGACGGTCCGCTCGGGCCTGGCCCCCTGCCGGCCGCTCTCCACCGCCTCCAGCAGGCCGTGCTTCTCCAGGTTGCGGACGACGGTGTAGAGGGAGCCCCACTTGATCGGCATGTCCTGGTCCTTGCCACGGGCACGCAGGACGGACGCCATCTCGTACGGATGCATCGGACGCTGCACCACGACGGTGAGCACGGCCAGCGCCAGCAGGTTGCTCACCGGCCGCCGTCGCGCCATGTCCGAGCACCACCCTTCTTCGATTACTCGTAGGCGAGTATACGTCGGCGAGTATTCGCCTACAAGGGGACCTCACGGAAGGCGCGCGGCGAGCGTCCGGTGACGCGCTCGACGGTGTCGGTCACCCGGCCCTCCGAGCCGCCGCGCAGGTCGTCGTCGAGGGCGGCGAGCACGGTGGCGTAGTCGGCGGGCAGGCCGCGTGCCGCGAAGTGCGCGGCCAGCTCGGCCACGGTGACGGACCGATGGCGCAGCGGACGGCCGTGCCGCCGCGTGACCAGCGCGGCCACGTCGTCGTAGCTCAGCGCCTCCGGCCCGGTCAGGACATGCTCGGTGTCGTGCGAGCGCGCGTCGGTCAGCGCGTGCCCGGCGACGGCGGCGATGTCCCCGGCGTCCACGAAGGCCACCCGGCTCCGGCCCGTCGCGGACAGGATCTCGCCGTCCAGCTCCCGTAGCGCCAGGGACGCGCCGGTGAAGTTCTGTATGAACCAGGACGGCCGCAACACCGCCCACTCGGGCATCGCCGCGCGGACGAGGCTGTGCACCGCGCCGAGCCCGGCCGCGCCCTCCGGCACGGCGGACGAGCCGAGCTGCACCACGCGCCGCACCCCCTGCCGCACGGCCTCCTCGAGGAAGGGCTCGACGAAGGGGACGGGATCGGGCACCCCGACGGGGGCCAGCAGGTAGACGGCCGAGACCCCGTTCAGCGCGGGCGCGTACGTCGCCCGCCGCGCCCAGTCGAAGCGCACGTGCGCGCCCGGCCGGCGACTCGCCGTGCGGACGGGCACGCCGCGGGCGCGCAGGAAGGCGGCCACCCGCGAGCCGGTCGTGCCGGTCGCGCCGAGGACGAGCACCTCGCTCATCGGGCACCGCCGGCGAAGGCGTCGTTCAGCTCGTCCGCGCCGCCCAGGATCTCGGCGGCGGCCTGCGGGCTCCAGTAGTCGCGGTAGGAGTGGATCTCTCCGTCGCGCACGGTGATCACGGCGACGTACCGCAGCCGGTACGGGCGGCCCGTGGCGACCGCGACCCCCGCGGCCTCGAACTCGGCTATCACCACCTCGGGATCGACGCTCTGGTGCACGATCCGGTCGGTGATCTCCCGGACGTCCAAGATGTCCGGGTAGTCCCGCAGGTACTCCAGCACCGCGGCGCGCCCTTCCACCCGCCGCGGATAGCCGGGCTGCGCGAAAGGGAACTCGATCACGCCGTCCCGCGCCCACAGGCCGGCGAAGGCGCGCATGTCCTTGGCGAGCAGCAGGTCCAGGGCGCGATCGACCAGCTCACGTGCGTCAGTCATAGGGGTTCTCCTCACATCAGGACGATACGGTGCCGTCTCATCCAAAGTAGCACGGGACGGGACGGCACCGTCCTGTCGTTAGACTCTCCCCATGACACGTCGCACGCCGACCGGCGCAGCCGTCCTGCAGTCGTCCGTCACCAGTGCCATCACCGAGGCCGTGCTCGACGAGTGGGCCGAGCAGGGGTACGGGCGGCTGTCGATGGAGGCCGTGGCCAAGCGGGCGGGGGTGGGCAAGAGCGCGCTGTATCGCCGCTGGCCGTCCAAGCTGGAGATGGCGATGTCGGTGATCTCCGAGTTCAGCGTGTCCTCCGCCACCGATCCCGACACCGGCTCGCTGCGTGGCGATCTGCGCGCGGTCCTCGGCCTGCTGATGGAGTGGATGACCCACCCGCGCTTCTCCCGGATCCTGCCGGACCTGGTGGCCGAGGCGGTCCGCACCCCCGAGCTGGCCCGCGTCAACCTGACCATGATCGGCACGCCGCGCCGGGAGCGCACCCGGCCGATGTTCGAGCGGGCGATCGCGCGCGGCGAGCTGCCGCCGGACACCGACGTGGAGCTGGCGCTCGACCTGGTCGCCGCGCCGATCTACTGGCGGCTCACCGTACGCGGTGTGCCGGCGGGCGCCGGTTACCTCGACGCGCTCGCCGACCTGCTCCTCGATGCGCTGCGCGCCCGCGGGTGAGCCGCCGATAACGTGGTAGGAGCGGCGGCGGCGAGCGCGCGCCGGCGAGATCACGCACAGGGGGATGGCCGCCGATGAGCCGGGAGCACAGCTACCAGACCGTCGTGACCTGGACCGGGAACCAGGGCACGGGAACGAGCGGGTACCGCGACTTCAGCCGTGATCACGAGCTGGCCGCCGAGGGCCCGCCGGTCATCGCGGGCAGCTCCGACCCCGCCTTCCGGGGCGACCCGGCACGCTGGAACCCCGAGCAGCTTCTCCTCGGCTCGCTGTCGCAGTGCCACATGCTGTGGTACCTGCACAAATGCGCCGTGGCCGGCGTGGTCGTCACCGCGTACGCGGACACCGCCACCGGCACCATGACCGAGAGCGCCGACGGCGGCCACTTCACCGAGGTGGTGCTGCGCCCGGTGGTGACCGTGGCGGCGCCGGAGATGGCCGGGAGCGCGCTCGCGCTGCACGCCGACGCCCACAGGTCGTGCTTCATCGCCTCCTCGGTGAACTTCCCGGTCCGCCACGAGCCGGCCGTGCGCGTGGCCGGCTGACGCGCCCCCCGCCGGACGATCGCTTCCGGGCATGGGAAAGCTCCCGCGCCGGAACGCACCCGGCGGACGGCAGGGTGCGGCGCGGGAAAATGACGGGCGAGGCGGAGGGTCAGAAGGCCAGGGCCAGGGCCATGGCCGCGGCGGCCTCGTGGCGGAGAACCATGATCAGCAATGTGGCGACCAACGTGGCGATGAGCAGCCAACTGATCAGGATGATGACCGTCGTACGACGCGGCCGGCGCTTCGGCGCGCGCTCCCCCGTGGCCCTCGCCTCGCTGCGACTGACCCGCTCGTTGAACGACTCGAGCCGTGCGACGAGTCGCGGATCATCGTCGACGAGGTGCTGCTCGATCTGGGCCAGCATCCGCTCCTCGTCCTGCGACCAGGCCATAGGCACACCTCCCGAACGCAAGCTCTGTGGCCTCTTCCTGCCCAACCCTGAAGATCATTAGCCCCCGGCTGACCATGTAATTGCCACCTCTTTCGGTTTGCGATCAAGCTCGAACTGCTGTTCTAATCATGACATGCGCTGGGACAACCTCCGCCTGACCGGGCTGCCACAAGCCGATCCGGCCGTGCCGCTCTTCGCCCGCGGCGCGGTGACCCGCACGTTCGACACGCCCGGGTTCAAAGGGATGACCTTCTACGAGATCCGGGCCAAATCCATCGTCAACCGGGTGCCCGGCGGCAGTCGGGTCCCGTTCGATCACACGATCAATCCCTATCGAGGCTGCGGCCATCGCTGCGTTTACTGTTTTGCCCGAAAAACGCACGAATATCTAGATTTGGATGCCGGTGCGGACTTCGATGCGAAAATCGTCGTCAAGGTCAACGCCGCCGAGCTGACCCGCGCGGAGCTCGCCGCGCCGCGCTGGGGCGGCCACCACATCGCCATGGGCACCAACGTCGACTGCTACCAGCGCGCCGAGGGCCGCTACCGGCTGATGCGCGGCATCCTGACCGCGCTGCGCGAGGCCGCCAACCCGTTCTCGATCCTCACCAAGGGCACCCTGATCCTGCGCGATCTCGACCTGCTCACCGAGGCCGCCGACGTCACGGAGGTCGGCACCAACGTCTCGGTGGGCTTCCTCGACGAAGACGTGTGGCGGGCCGTCGAGCCCGGCGCGCCCCATCCGCGCCGCCGCCTGCAGACGTGCGCGACGCTCAACGACCACGGCGTGGCCTGCGGCGTCCTGATGGCCCCGATCCTGCCCTACCTCACCGACTCCCCCGCCCAGCTCGAACGCACGGTCAGGGAGATCGCCGAGGCGGGGGCGACCCACGTCGTGCCCATCGTGCTGCACCTGCGGCCAGGGGCCAGGCAGTGGTGGCTGAGCATGCTCGCGCGCGAGCACCCGCGCCTGGTGCCGCGCTACCTGGAGCTGTACGGGCGGGGGGCGTACGCGCCGAAGGCGTACCAGGAGCGGGTGACGGGCCTGGTCAAGGAGCTGGCGGAGCGCCATGGGGTGGGCCGCGCCACCCCGGCCGTGGCACGCCGCGTCCCGCCGCCCCGCCCGCCGTCACCGCCGCGGCCGGAGCAGCTCCGTCTCCTCTAGCCGCCGCGCGGCGTGGGGCGTGGGGGTCGCGGCCGGTAGGCGATCGACCACTTAGATAGATGGGGGTATGTCGGATTCGGTGATAGATGGGTATTAAGGGGCTTGGTGCACCAATCAGGGGCATCTCGTCCGTACAAGGGGGGACTCCAATGGCTGACACGAAGAAGAAACCCGCGGCCAAGTCCGGCAAGTCCAAGAGGCAGGCCATCAAGAACAACCGGCAGGCCAAGGAGACGAAGCGGGAGAACCGCCAGCCCACGACCACCACCGAGGAGAGCTGAGCGGCCACCCCACGGTGACGTGATCGGACGGCCGTGGAACCGGATCGCCCGGCTGTCCGATCCACCCGCGCCCCCCGAGCGACCTCACGCCCCGCCGGCGACGCCTCTCGCGGGCGAGCACGGCCCGCCGGCACAGCACGTATCGACACGGGGAGCTGCCATGCCGGCCTACCTGCGCTTCCCCGCCGTCTTCCAGGACGTGGTGGTCTTCGCCTCCGAGGACGACCTGTGGATGGTCTCCGCCCAGGGCGGCCGGGCCTTCCGGCTGACCGCCGGCCTGGCCGAGGCCGGCTACCCGCGCATCTCGCCGCGCGGCGACCAGATCGCGTTCGTCGGACGCGAGGAGGGCCCGGAAGAGGTGTACGTGATGCCGTCCGGCGGCGGCGCGGCCCACCGCGTCACCTTCCACGGCGCCCGCTGCACGGTGACCGGCTGGGACCCCGAGGGCCGGATCGTGTACGCCAGCGACGAGTCCCAGCCGTTCGAGGGCCACAACTGGCTGCACCGCGTGGCGCCCGGCGGGGTGCCGGAGCGGCTGCCGTACGGGCCGGCGAACTCGATCGCGTACGGGCCGGAGAACATGATCGTGCTCGGCCGCAACACCGCCGACCCGGCGCGGTGGAAGCGCTACCGCGGCGGCACGGTCGGCGACCTGTGGATCGACCCGCACGGCGACGGCGAGTTCCGGCGGCTGATCAGGCTGCCCGGCAACCTGGCCTCGCCGTGCTGGAGCGGCGGCCGGGTGTGCTTCATCTCCGACCACGAGGGGGTCGGCAACGTCTACTCGTGCACCCCCGACGGCGAGGACCTGTTCCGGCACACCCATCACGACGACTACTACGCCCGCAACCTGTCGGGCGACGGCGTGCGGCTGGTCTACCACGCGGGCGCGGACGTGTACGTGCTGGAGCCCGGCGAGCGGACGCGCCGGCTGGAGGTGCGCATCACCAGCTCCATGACGCAGCGCAACCGCAGGTTCGTCGAGGCCGCCGACTACCTCGACAGCGCCACGCTCAGCCCCGACGGCAGCGCGCTGGCGATCACGGCGCGCGGCAAGGCGTACGCGATGGCGAACTGGGAGGGCCCGGTCCGCCAGCACGGCTCCCCCGACGGCGTCCGCTACCGCTTCCTGACCTGGCTGAACGACGGCGTGCGGCTGATCGCGGCGGCCAGCGACGACGGCGACGAGGAACGGCTGGTCATCCTGGAGGGCGGCGAGGGCGGCCCCGGCACGGAGGTGGCGCGGCTGGGCCGGGTCAACGACCTGGTGCCCGACCCCGCCCACGACCGGGTCGCGGTCGTCAACCACCGCGACGAGCTGCACCTGCTCGACCTGGCCACGGGGCGGGCCGAGCTGGTGGAGGCCAACCCGCACGGTCCGCCCGAGGACCCGGCCTGGTCGCACGACGGCGCCTGGCTGGCGTACGCCAGCCCGATCAACTCGCAGACCACCGCGATCAAGCTGCACCACCCCGAGACCGGCCGCACGGCGCAGGCCAGCGAGCCGGTGCTCAAGGACTCGATGCCGGCCTTCGACCCGCTGGGCCGCTACCTGTACTTCATCGGCCAGCGCGTCTTCTCCCCCGTCTACGACCAGCTCCAGTTCGACCTGGGTTTCCCGCTGGGCACCCGTCCGTACGCGGTGGCGCTGCGCGCCGACGTGCCGGACCCGTTCGTGCCCCAGGCCCGCCCGCTGCAGGACAAGGACGAGGAGGAGGAAGAGGATCCCGGGCCGCTGCGCGTCGAGGTGGACGGCCTGGCCCGCAGGGTGACCGCGTTCCCGCTGGTGGAGGGCCGCTACGAGCGGGTGGCCGGGCTGAAGGGCAAGGTGCTGATCCTGACCAGCCCGCTGGAGGGGGAGGGCACGCTGCACCTGTTCGACGTCGCCAAGGGCGAGAGCGAGACGTTCGCCGAGGAGGTCTCCGGGTTCGAGCTGGGCCGCGACCACAAGACGCTGCTCTACCGGGCGGGCGACCGGCTGCGGGTGGTCAAGGCGGGCGAGACCCCCAGCGACGAGGAGGAGACCGGGCGGGCCGACGGGTGGATCGACCTGTCGCGGATCAAGGTGTCGGTCTGCCCGGAGGCGGAGTGGCGGCAGATGTTCAGGGAGGCGTGGCGGCTGCAACTGGAGAACTTCTGGACCGAGGACATGGCGGGCGTGGACTGGCCGGCCGTGTACGACCGTTACCGGCCGCTGGTCGAGCGGGTGACGACCCGGGGCGAGTTCTCCGACCTGCTGTGGGAGCTGCACGGCGAGCTGGCCACCAGTCACGCCTACGAGAGCGGCGGCGAGTACCGCCCCGGCCCCGACTACAGCCAGGGCAAGCTGGGCGTCGACTGGGACCACCGCGGCGGCGCCTACCGCATCGGCGCCGTCGTGACCGGCGACCCGTGGGACCCGAAGGCCACCTCGCCGCTGAACCGGCTCGGCCTCGACGTCCGTACGGGTGACACGGTCCTGGCCATCAACGGCGCGCCGATCGGTGTGGCGGCCACGCCCAACGAGCGCCTGGTCAACCAGGCCGGCGAGGAGGTCGAGCTGACGTTGCGCCGCAGGAGGCGGATCTTCACCGTCACCGTGCGCGCCCTCGCCGACGAGCGGCCCGCCCGCTACCGCGACTGGGTGAACCTCAACCGCGCCCGCTGCCACCAGCGGTCCTGCGGCCGGATCGGCTACCTGCACGTGCCGGACATGGGGACGGACGGGTTCGGGGAGTTCCACCGCGGCTTCCTGGCCGAGTACGACCGGCACGCGCTGATCGTGGACGTGCGCTTCAACGGCGGCGGGCACGTCTCGGCGCTGCTGCTGGAGAAGCTGGCCAGGCGGCGGCTCGGCTACGACTACCCGCGGTGGGGCGATCCGGAGCCGTATCCGCCGGAGTCGCCGCGCGGCCCGCTGGTGGCGATCACGAACGAGTGGGCGGGCTCCGACGGCGACATCTTCAGCCACACCTTCAAGCTGCTCAAGCTGGGCCCGCTGGTCGGCAAGCGCACGTGGGGCGGCGTGATCGGGATCTGGCCGCGGCACACGCTCGCCGACGGGACGGTGACGACGCAGCCGGAGTTCAGCTTCGCCTTCGACGACGTGCTCGACGACGGCGGCTGGCAGGTGGAGAACTACGGCACCGATCCCGACATCGAGGTGGACATCACCCCGCAGGATTACGCCAGGGGCGTGGACACGCAGTTGGAACGGGCCATCGACGTGGCGCTTGAGCTGCTGGCCGCGGCTCCGCCGCACACTCCCGACCTCCGACGTCGGCCCCGTATGCAACCTTAGTCACCTTTCCGGCGTCTATAGATCATAGGAGCGGTTAGTGCATCGGGGATGAACAGACTGCACTCCTCCGAGGAAAGATCATCAGCCGGTGGTGAGGCGACCGTTCTCACCGCCGGTCACGTGTATTGAGACTTCTTCCACGACCCAAGGGGGATTCGTCAGGTGCGCGCACTGGCACGCAAGGGCAAGTCGGCGATGCGTCGGCTCTACCGGGGATACAACCGGCGCAAGGCGGACAACGCGCCGCCGCCCTCCACCGAGCGGGTACGCATCCTGCTGCTGCACGCCAACGGCATGGGCGGGACGATCAGGACGGTGTTCAACCTGGCCGGTTACCTGGCCGAGCGGCACGACGTCGAGATCGTCAGCATCCTGCGGGAGGCCGAGGAACCGTTCTTCCCCATCGACCCGCGCGTGCGGTTCCGGTTCCTGGACGACCGCATAGACCCCGGCCACGACCCGGTGCGCGCGCTGCTGTCGAAGCTGCCGAGCCGGCTGATCCCCAAGGAGGAGTCGGCCTACCACCGCTTCAACCTGTGGACCGATCTGAAGCTGGCCCGCTACATCCGCTCGCTCGACACCGGCGTGCTGATGGCCACCCGCCCGGGGCTGAACCTCGCGGTGGCGCAGTTAGCCTCGCCCGGCGTGATCACGGTCGGGCAGGAACACGTGGCTCTGCGCACCCAACCGGAGGCCATCCAGGAACTGATCAAGTGGCGTTACCGCCGCCTCGACGCGCTCGTCACCCTCACCAAGGCGGACCTGCGCGACTACCGCGAGACGCTGCCGAAGCAGCCGCGCAAGCTGACCCGCATCCCCAACGCCGTGCCGCCGATGGCGGGCGGCCTGGCCAAGCTCGACGCCAAGGTGGTCGTGGCGGTCGGCAGGATGACCCGTATCAAGGGCTTCCACCGCCTGATCACCGCCTGGGAGACGGTCGCCGCCGCGCACCCCGACTGGAAGCTGCGCATCTTCGGCGCGGGGCCGCAGGAGGAGAACCTCGCCCGGCAGGTCGCCGAGTCCGGCCTGGAGGGCAAGGTCGAGTTGCCGGGCCCGACCGCCGACGTGGGGGCCGAACTGGAGCGGGCGTCGATCTTCGCGCTCAGCTCGCGGCACGAGGGCTTCCCGATGACGATCCTGGAGGCCATGGCGAAGGGGCTGGCCATCGTCAGCTTCAACAGCCCGCACGGGCCCAAGGAGATGATCACGCACGGGGTGGACGGCCTGCTGGTCAAGCCGCGGACGAACGCCAACCTCGCCGAGTCGATCATCCAGGTCATCGAGGACGAGCGGCTACGTCGCGACCTGGCCGCCGGTGCGGTGGAGACGGCTCGCGCGTACGACGTGGACGCCGTCGGCGCGCAGTGGGACGACCTGCTCGCCGACCTGCTGCGACGCCGCGAGGCCAAGGCGGCGCGCCGCACCGAGGCGCCCGCCCTGCCGCCCCCGTGCCCGTGACCGCCCTGCCGAAGACCCCGTGACCCCGGGCCGTCGTGATCGCGGCGGCCGGGCACGCGGGACCCGGGTCACCCTCCGGCGGCCGGAATGCTCACAGGACCTGGGCGAACGCCGCCCCGCAGTAGGCCGCGCCCAGCCCGGCCACCACGCTGGCCAGCGCGTTGGCGACCGCGTGGAAGCGCGCCCCCTCCTCCACCAGCCGCACGGTCTCGTAGCCCAGCGTCGAGTACGTCGTCAGCGCCCCGCAGAACCCGGTGCCCGCCAGCGCCATCAGCCCGCCGCCCGCCGGCAGCCCGGCCAGGAACCCCAGCACCGCCGACCCGAAGACGTTGACCGCCAGCGTCCCCCACGGGAAGACGGTGTCGTGCCGCGCCTGCACCGCCCGGTCCGCCAGGTAGCGCAGCGGGGCCCCCACCGCCGCGCCCAGCACGATGAGCAGCACCGTCACCGCGCACCCGCCCTGGCGGCCACCCGCCGGGTGAGCCACATGCCGGCCACCACCGCCGCGACCGCGGCGAGCATCGTCGCGGCCAGGTAGACCAGTCCCGTCAGCGGCGCGCCCGCCGCGACCGCCCGCTGCACGTCCACCACGTAGGTGGAGAAGGTGGTGTAGCCGCCCAGCACCCCCACCCCCAGGAACGGCCGCACCAGCCGGTGGGCCTGCCGCACCTCCGTGATCACCACCATGAGCACCCCGATGAGCAGGCAGCCCGACACGTTGACCAGGAACGTCGCCCACGGGAAGTCGGCGGGGCCGGTCGGCAGCGCCGTCTGCAGCCCGTAGCGGGCCAGGGCTCCGAGCGCGCCGCCGGCCGCGATCGCGGCGAGCACCGGCCAGTGCAGCTCGGCGCGCTGTGCCGGCACGTGCAGATCGACGTCCGGGTCGATCGGACGATCAGTCATACGGTGCAGGTTACAGCGACATACGCGGTCATCCTTCCGGCCGGGTCGGACGCGGCCCGCGACCGCGCCCGAGGTGCGTCGGCGGCCTCGCGAGGGGACCGGCGGCCACCCGCCACACAACCCTTACCGTGTCAAAACGGGCGATGCCGGGAATCTCTCTAGACAACCTGGACCTCACGGAGGCCCGCTTGAGCACCAAGGACACGATCGCGGTCCTGGCCGGAGCCATCGTCGTCGTCTCCTTCATCAGCAGCGCCAGAACCCAGCCCGCCACGGCGGCCAGCCCGCTCGGCAACGTCAGCGGGACACTGCCGAGCCTGGCCCCTCTCGTCTCGAACGCCGACAAGGCCCAGGCCCGCAGGCTCATCAAGCGGCTGCGGGTGCAGCGGCTCGGCCCGAACACCGGCTACGACCGCACCCGCTACGGGGCGAACTGGGCCGACGACGCGACCGGGGTGCCGTACGCGCGCAACGGCTGCCGTACCCGCGACGACCTCCTGGCCCGCGACGGACGGAACGTGAGATTACGGGCGGGATCAGGGTGCGAGGTCGTCTCGATGGAGCTGACCGACCCCTACACCGGGCGGCACATCCGCTGGCGCAAGGACAACGCCGCCGAGGTGCAGGTCGATCACGTGGTGCCGCTCAACTACGGGTGGCGGATGGGCGCGCCCCGATGGACGATGTCGAAGCGGCTCGACTTCGCCAACGACCCCCTCAACCTGCTGCCGGTGGACGGGCGGGCCAACGAGCAGAAGGACGCCGCCGGGCCGGCGAACTGGCTGCCGCCCCGGCGGGACATCCGCTGCGCCTACGTCACCCGATGGGCCCAGGTGGCGCTCAAGTACGACGTGCCGGTCACCTCGGCCGACAGGGCGACGATGCTGGCGCAGTGCCGCTAACGGGATGTCTGACCCGCGCTCAGCGGGGGTCGATCCAGCTGAAACCACGCTCGAACGTGCGCTCGGCCAGCACCTGCTGCCCGTCGGTGTTGGGGTGGAAGTAGTCCCACTTGCTGACGTGGTCGAGGGTGAACGGGAAGGAGAACACCGCGCCCCCGTCGGTGCGGCAGCCCGGCCCGTACGCGGCGCAGGCCTCCGCCGCCGCGTCGTTGAACGCCATCACCCGCGCCCGCACCCTGGCCCGCCGCTCGGTGTCGGCGGAGCGGGTCGAGGTGGGCCGCACCAGCATGCTCTGGCAGATGCGCCCGGCCGCCCAGAACGTACGGGCCAGGGCGTGGTCCTTGCCGACCCGCCACAGCCGCCGCACGTCGGGGATGCTGGCGATCAGCACTCTGGCCCCGGGCATGCCGGCGCGCAGTTCGGTCAGCGCGCTCTGCAGGCGGCGGCGGTAGGTGTCGACCGGGGTCATCGCCTGCTCGGTGCGGGTGCAGGCGTCCTGGGCGCCGATGAGGATCGTCACGTAGTCGGCCTTGGCCGCGATCGCCTTCTTCACCTGGCCGAGCAGGTCGGCGCTGGTCGCGCCGGGCACCGCGTAGTTGAGGTTGTGCTTGTGGAGCGTTCCAGACAGCTCGGCGAGCCGTCCGTAATGGCTGCGCACCTCGCGGCTGTCGCCGGTGGACCAGGAGCGGGCGGTGCAGGAGACGTACCAGCCGCAGGCGTTGAAGCCGGCGGAGATCGAGTCTCCGAGCGCGGCCATGACCTCGGGCGCGGGCTGGGCCGGCGCGGCGGCGGCAGCGGGGGCGGTGAACGCGCCCGAAGCGGTGAGTACGACGGCGGCGGCGAGGACGGGCCCCAGGCGAGCGATCATGCGCACCAAGGTAGGGAGGCGACCGGCGGCCCACTATGACCTGCGGGCAAGGTCTGTCAGTTCAGGACCGACTTCATATCGCCGCTTGACAGGTCAGACTCAATCTGGTCCGGTCCAATACCGGTGGCCATCCTGTCCTTTCTGGGTTCATTGCCGGTAACCCCTCATTCACGGGGGTCAGAGTCGAACGTGTTCAGTTCCCGCATAGAGTGTCTTGGGTGAGTGTCGCGCTCGGAACAACCCGCCCGCTACCGGTTCGCACCACCCTTGTCGGCGACCCTGGTGACCTGCTGGCGTCCCTCCCCCGTACGGCGCCCTACGCGTGGATCAGGAACGGTGAGGGCCTCGTCGGCTGGGGGGAGGCCGCCCGTGTCACGGTGCCGCCGGGTCCGGGCCGGTTCGCCTGGGCCCGTCAGTGGCTGGCCACCGTGCTCGGAGAAGCGCAGGTGCACGACGACGTGCGCTCCCCCGGTTCCGGCGCGGTCGCCTTCGGCAGCTTCACCTTCGACGAGGACGCCCGCGGCTCCGTCCTCGTCGTCCCGCGGGCCGTGCTCGCCCGCCGCGACGGACACGCCTGGCTCACCACGATCGGCGAGACGCCGCTGGAGACGTTCACCCCGGTCCGCGACCCGGGCCGGATCAGCTACGGCGACGGCAGCCTGACCGCGCCCGAGTGGGAGCGCGTCGTGGCGCGCGCCGCGCGGCGCATCCGCGAGGGCGAGCTGGAGAAGGTGGTGCTGGCCCGCGACCTGGTCGCCACCGCCGAGCGGCCGATCGACGTGCGGCTGCTGCTGTCCCGGCTGGTGGCCCGCTACCCCGAGTGCTACACGTTCTCGGTCGCCGGGCTGGTCGGCGCCACTCCCGAACTGCTGATCCGGCGTACCGGGCAGGAGATCGAGTCGCTGGTGCTGGCGGGCACCACCCCGCGGGGCAGCGGCCCCGCCGACGACATCGCGCGCGGTGCGGCGCTGTTCGCCTCGCAGAAGGACCGGCACGAGCACGAGTGCGCGATCGACTCCGTGCGCCAGACGCTCGCCCCGCTGTGCTCCGCGCTGACCACGCCCGACGAGCCGGAACTGCTGGTGCTGCCGAACGTGCAGCACCTCGCCAGTCACGTCACCGGGCGGCTGGCCGACGGGGCGTCGGTGCTCGACGTGGTGGCGGCCATGCACCCGACGGCGGCCGTCGGCGGCACCCCGACCGCGACGGCGATCCAGGTCATCCGCGAACTGGAGGGCATGGACCGCGCCGGTTACGCGGGCCCCGTCGGCTGGATCGACGCCAACGGCGACGGCGAGTGGGGCATCGCGCTGCGCTCGGGGCTGGTGCAGGGGCGGCGGGCCCGGCTGTTCGCGGGCGGCGGGATCATGGGCGACTCCGACCCGGCGGCCGAACTGGCCGAGGCGCAGGCGAAGTTCCGCGTCATGCAGTACGCGCTGGAGGGCTGACACCGCACCGGCGCGGCCGGGAGTCAGGCCGGGACATGGAGGGCGTCGCCGATCCGCACGCGGGCCCGCCCCGCCGTCAGCGTGGCCACCCAGTCGGTGAACGCGTCCACCTCGTCGTCCCCGACCGCGACCGCGAACGTCACCTCGCCCGCGTACGTCACCTCCCGCACCGCGTGCCGGGAGGCCCGCAGGTCGTTCTCCACCCGTCCGGCCTGGTCGTGGGCGACCGCCACGCGCACGAGCCTGGCCGGGACCATGCGCACCGGGTCGGCCCGGTCGAGCGTCTCGGTGACCGCCGAGCCGTAGGCGCGCACCAGCCCGCCCGCGCCCAGCAGGGTGCCGCCGAAGTAGCGCGTCACCACCGCCACCACGTCGCTGAACCCCCTGCCCACCAGCGCCTGCACCATGGGGGTGCCCGCCGTCCCGCCGGGCTCGCCGTCGTCGTCGCCCTTCTGCACGCGCTCCCCGATCACGTACGCGGTGCAGTTGTGACTGGCGTCGGCGTGACGGTGGCGGCGCTCGGCGATGAAGGCCGCGGCCTCCTCGACGGTGCGCGCCGGAGCCAGGGCGCAGCGGAACCGCGAGCGCCGCGCCTCGGTCTCGTGCTCGACGACGGTGTTCAGGGTGAGGTACGGGGCAGGCACATCGGACAGGGTATGCCCCCGGCTCCCACGGCCCCGCCCGTCGCCCCCGGTGCCGGGTCTCTCAGGGCGCGGCCAGGCGGTGCGGCTCGTCGCAGGCCAGCAGGTCGAGCAGGAGGCCGCGCAGCAGGGCGAGCGTGCGGGTGGCACGGGCCTCGGCCGCGGCCGGGGGCACGCCGGGCTGGGCGTCCGTCAGCAACAGCAGCCAGTCCTGTACCGACTGGCGGGCGAAGTCGCGCCACGGCCCCGGGTCGGCGCGCAGCGAGGCCACGTACGCCTCGAAGAACAGCCGGATCGCGGCCCGGCGCTCCGGCGCCGACACGTACGCCCACACCCGCGCCACCACCTCGTCGTAACCGCCGCCCTCGGCGGCCACGGAGGCGATGATCCGCAGTTGTTCCTCGCGGCCTCTGGCGAGGATCTCGCGTACGAGGTCGTCCTTGGAGCCGAACAGGTACAGCAGCACCCGCGGGCTCGTGCCCGTCGCCTTGGCCAGAGGGCGCAGCGACATGTCCGACAGCCCGTGCGCCAGCACGTAGTCGTAGGCCGCGTCGAGAAGCTGTGATCGACGTGAATCCGTCACGCCGCTACCCTTTCATACTGAAACGAGTGTTTCAGTGGGAGGAGCGGTGACCATGAACGGGTTCTCACTGGAGGGCCGCACCGCGCTGGTGACCGGCTCGGGCCGCGGCCTCGGGCTGGCGATGGCCCGGGGGCTGGCGCGGGCCGGCGCCCGGGTCGTGCTCAACGGCCGCGACCCCGGCCGCCTGGCCGGCCTCGCCGGCGAGCTGCAGGCCGAGTACGCCGCCTTCGACGTCACCGACGTCGAAGCGGCCGGCCGCGCCCTGCGGGACGTGGCCGAGCGCGGCGGGCCGGTGGACGTGCTGGTCAACAACGTGGGCCGGCGTGACAGGCGCGGCCTGGCCGAGTTCACGGGCGAGGAGCTGGCGCGGCTGCTCGACGTGGACCTCGTCTCGGCGTTCGGGCTGAGCCGCCTGGTGGCGGGCGACCTCGTCCGGCGCGGCGCCCCCGGGCGGATCATCAACGTCTCCTCGGTGATCGGCAGCCTCGGACGGGCCGGCGACGTCGGCTACGGGGTCGCCAAGGCGGGGCTCGACGGGCTGACCCGCTCGCTGGCCGCCGAGCTGGGCCGGCACGGGATCACCGTGAACGGGGTCGCGCCCGGCACGTTCGCCACCGAGGTGAACGCGGCGCTGGCGGCCGACCCGGAATGGGCCGCGTGGCTGCGGCGGCGCACGGCGCTGGGGCGGTGGGGCAGGCCCGAGGAGGTGGCGGGGGTCGTCGTCTTCCTGGCGAGCGACGCGGCCTCGTACCTGACGGGGCAGACCATCCCGGTGGACGGCGGGATGACCGTGACCTTCTGACCGGTCGCGCGTCTCGGTCGCCGCCCCCGATGGATCACGTGGCGCAGGGCGTCCCGGCGGGCAGGCGGCCCGCACGGAAGGCGGCCGGTGACACTCCCATGAGCGCGTGGAAGTCGGCCGCCAGGTGGGACTGGTCGTAGTAGCCGGTGTCCGCGGCCAGGCGCGCCCACGTCGCGGAGCCCGCGCGGGCCAGCACCGTACGGACGCGCTGGACGCGGGCGAAGCGCTTGGGCGAGAAGCCGACGCGGTCGGTGAACAGGTCGCGCAGGTGGCGTTCGCTGACCGACAGCCGCCGGGCGAGCGCGGCGACCCGTTCGCCGGTGGTGGAGCCGGTGCTGGACCCGGTGCTGGACCCGGTGCTGGATCCGGTAGTCGACAACGCCTCGGCGGCCTCGCGGAGCAGCCGGTCGCGCGGGTCCACGGCGCCGCGCAGGCTGTCGAGCAGCGCGTCCTCGACATTCCGCAGGATCGGGCCGGGAGCGGTCAGCGCATCGAGCCGGCTCTCCAGGCGGACGGCGCGATCACCCCACAGGTCGGCCAGCGGGACGACCCGGTCCCGCAGCTCACTGACCGGGACGCCGAACACCGGCCTGGCCGCGCCGGGACGCAGCCGGACCCGGACGCACATCGCCAGTTCCTTGCCCGGATGGTAGGAGGCGTGGCCACGCGGACCGACCACGCACAGGTCGCCCTCCCCCGACTCGGTCCGGCGATAGACCAGCGCGGTGGCGGCGTCGGGCAGGTGCACCAGCGGCGCCGCGCCGCCGGGCCGCAGCAGCGTCACGTCGCAGATCCACGGGCGGAGCACGGGCGTCGGGATCATCGCGTCCACGCCGGTCACTCTACGGCCTGCCGTTTTTTCCTATCTCCGCAGCGCAGCGGGGCGGCAGTGTACTCGGCATGATTCTTGTCACGGGTGCGACGGGCACCGTCGGCACCGAAGTGGTCCGGATCCTGGCCGAGCGCGGCGAGCCGGTCCGGGCGATGGCGCGCGACCCGCGACGCGTGCGCCTGCCGGTCCCGGTCGTACGGGGGGACTTCGACGACCGCGACTCCCTCGACGACGCCCTGGCCGGGACGGGCGCGGTCCTCCTGCTGAGCGCGCCGGGGCCGTGGATCGAGCGGCACGACCTGGCGATGCTCGACGCCATGCGGTCCCACGGCGTCAGCAGGGTGGTGAAGCTGTCGGCCATCGGCACCGGCGAGAGCGCCGGCTTCCGGGTCGGCGACTGGCATCTGCCCGGCGAGCGGGCGCTGCGCGCGGGCCCGGCGGCCTGGACGATCCTGCGACCGAGCAGCTTCGCCACCAACACCCTGCGGTGGGCCGCCGCGATCCGCGCGGAACAGCCGGTCGCCAACCTGACCGGGAACGGCGTCCAGGGCGTGATCGATCCGCGCGACGTCGCCGAGGTCGCGGTCGCGGCGCTGACCGGGCCGGAGCACGCGGGCATGACCTACACGCTGACCGGCCCCGAACTGCTGAGCATGCCCGGCCAGGTGGCGGTCCTGCGCGAGGTGCTCGGCCGCCCGATCGAGATCGTGGACGTCCCACCGGACGTGGCGAAGGAGCAGATGATCGCGGCCGGCCAGGACCCGGAGTTCGCCGAGGCCGCGACACACGGCCAGCGGCGCATCGCCGAAGGGGGGAACGCCCGGCTAACCCCCGACGTGGCGACCGTGCTCGGGCGTGCGGCGCGTACCTACGCGAACTGGGCCCACGACCACCGGGCCGCGTTCGCCTGACAGACCGGAGCCGAACGGCGGGAGACGCCGCCTGCGAACCACCGCGCCGCGGGAGCTTCCGGAGCTACCATCTCGTCATTCCACCAGGACCTACGGGAGGCTCGCATGGACACCGCGGACGAGGTCATGCCCTACGTCACGGCGGCGATCGACGCCTACGGCACCGGCGTGCTGGCCGGGACCGGCGAGCACGCCGCCGGCGCCGAGGCGGCCCGCGGCTCGCGCATCCTGCGGCGCGTCTTCGGCCGGGGCGACGAGCGGGCCAGGCAGGTGATCGGCCGGGTGGCCGCCGCCGGGCCGGGCGACGAGTCGTCCCGGGCGGCGTTGCGGGCGGCGATCGCGGCCGCGTTCCTGGCCGACTCCCTGGTGCGGCGGGAGGTCGCCGCGATGCTGCCGCGCGCCGCGGTCACCGCCTCAGGGGAGCGGTCCGTGGCGATCGGGGGCGGCAACAGCGGTGTGATCGTCACCGGGGACCACAGCCGCGTCGACTTCACCCGCTGACCCGTCCGGCATCCCCCGGGGTGTCGCGCCCGGTCCCGGGCGCACGCCCTGGGAGGTGGCAGGGGGCGGGTGCGGTCGTCTGCCGGGGTGGAGTGTGTAGCCCTATGATCGGGTTATCCGTTTCCGCCCCCACCAGGAGCCTCGTGCCGGACATCCAGCCGCTCAAGCCCGGAGATCCGCGGTCCGTGGACCGCTACCAGATCACGGGCCGCATCGGCGAGGGCGGGCAGGGCACGGTCTTCCTCGGGGTCGACGACGACGGCCGCCAGGTCGCGATCAAGACGATGAAGACGGTGGACGCCTCCGACGTCGAGTCCCGGCTGCGGTTCCAGCGCGAGATCGAGGTCGCCTCCAGGGTGGCCTCGTTCTGCACGGTGCGCGTGCTGGGTCACGGCATCAGCGACGACCGGCTCTACATGGTCAGCGAGTACATCCCCGGCGTCTCGCTCCAGCAGCACGTCCTGGCCACGGGCGCGCTCGACGGCAGCGCGCTCACCCGGCTGGCGGTCAACACCTCCACGGCCCTGGTCTCGATCCACAACGCCGGGATCGTGCACCGCGACTTCAAGCCCAGCAACGTCCTGCTCGGCTCCGACGGCCCGTACGTGATCGACTTCGGCGTGGCCCGGTCGTTCGGCGACAAGACCGTGACCCTCACCGGGGTGCTGGGCACGCCCGCGTACATGTCGCCCGAGCAACTCTCCGGCGAGCGCGTCACCGGGGCCTCCGACATGTTCAGCTGGGCCCTGACGATGGTGTTCGCCGCGCTGGGCCGGCCGCTGTTCGGCGGCAGCACGATCGCCGCGATGGCGATCACCCTGCGGCGCGACGAGGTGGACCTCAGCGGGATCCCCGACCCGCTGCGCTCGATCATCGCCTCCTGTCTGGAGCGGCAGCCCGAGGCGCGGCCGAGCGCGCGTGAGGTGCTCAACTCGCTGATCGTGCCGACGGCGCTGCCCGGCCCCATCAACCAGCCCTTCGTCGCACCGCCCCGGCCGCAGCCCGGCCCCGGCCCCCACTCCGGTTCCCCGTCCGGGCCCTACTCCGGAGC
>NZ_SSXE01000092.1 GCF_021699195.1 Nonomuraea sp. MG754425
CCGACGTGGTGACCGCCCCGGAACCGGCCCCCCAGAAGGCGGAACGGAAGACGGAGCGGAAGGCGGAACCGCGTCCGGACGAGCCGCTCGACCTGGGCGGCGGCCCGGCGGCCCCGTCCGCCTCCTCGCTGCTGGCCCCGCGCCCCGTACGGGCCAGGCCCGCCCCCAAGCGCCGCCCGGACAACGCCCGCCCCCAGAAGGTGCGCCGCCGCAAGGAGCGGCACTACGACTGGGTCTGGGAGGTCGTCGGGTTCCTGCTCTGCGTGGCGATCGCGATGATCGTGTTCTTCTCCATGCCGATCTTCGCGGACCACTGACTCCCCGGCCGGTGAGCGGTGGCTCACCGGCCCTTCGTCGGCCCGGTCTCAGTCCGCCGACAGGATCAGGCCGCTGGTCGGCACGCCGGTCCCGGCCGTCACGAGGACGTTCGTGACGTTCGGAAGCTGGTTGACGGCGGTGCCCCTGACCTGGCGGACGGCCTCGGCGATGCCGTTCATGCCGTGGATGTACGCCTCCCCGAGCTGCCCGCCGTGCGGGTTGACCGGCAGGCGGCCGTCCAGCTCGATGCCGCCGTCCGCGAGGAACCCGGGCGCCTCGCCGCGCCCGCAGAAGCCCAGCTCCTCCAACTGGGTCAGGACGAACGGGGTGAAGTGGTCGTACAGGATGGCCGTCTGGATGTCGGCGGGTGACAGGCCCGAGAGCTCCCAGAGCCGCCGGCCGACGACCGACATCTCCGGCAGGCCGGTCAGGTCGTCGCGGTAGTAACTGGTCATCATCATCTGCCCGGCGCCCGCGCCCTGGGCGGCGGCGGTGATCAGGGCCGGCGACCGGCGCAGGTCGCGGGCGCGTTCGGCGGAGGTCACGACGATCGCCACCGCCCCGTCGCTCTCCTGGCAGCAGTCGAGCAGGTGCAGCGGCTCCGCGATCCACCGGGACGCCTGGTGCTCCTCCAGCGTGATCGGCCGTCCGTGGAACCAGGCGGCCGGGTTCGTGGCCGCGTGCCTGCGCATGGCCACCGCCACCCGGCCGAAGTCCTCGGAGGTGGCGCCGTACACGTGCATGTACCGGCGCGCGAACATGGCCACCCACGCCGCCGGGGTCATCAGCCCGAACGGCACGTGCCAGCTCATCTCCAGCCCCTGCGAGGTGGCCTGGCCGGTCAGGCCCGCGTTCGGCCGGCCGAAGCGGCGGCCCGAGCGCTCGTTGAACGCCCGGTAGCAGACGACCGTGCGGGCCGCGCCGGTGGCCACGGCCATGGCGGCGTGCGCGACGGTGCCGCAGGCCGCGCCGCCTCCGTACTCGACGCGGGAGAAGAAGGTCAGCTCGCCGATGCCGGTCTCCCTGGCGACGGCGATCTCCTGGTTGGTGTCCTGGGTGTAGGTGACCAGGCCGTCCACGTCGGCCGGGGACAGGCCCGCGTCGTCCAGCGCCGCCAGCACGGCCTCGGCGGCCAGGCGCAGCTCCGAGCGTCCGGACCGCTTGCTGAACTCGGTGGCGCCGATGCCGGCGATGGCCGCGCTCACGCGTCCTCCAACGTGACGGTGCCGGTGGCGTGCTCGCCCAGGCTCACCCTGCCGCGCACCTCGACGGTGACCTGGCCGCCCTCCCCCGCCACGACGGCCCCGCTGAAGGTCAGCCGGTCGCCGGCGTACGCGGGCACGCCGAGCCGGACGTCGATGCTCTTGACGACGGCCTGCGGGCCCGCCCAGTCGGTGACGTACCGCTCGACCAGGCCCATGGTGGTCAGGATGTTCAGGAAGATGTCCTTGGAACCCTGCGCGCGGGCGAGCGCCGTGTCGTGGTGCACCGGGGTGTAGTCCATGGTGGCCAGGGCCGTGGAGATGACCATGGTGGGGGTGAGGTCGATCGACAGCTCGGGCAGCGCGTCGCCGATCATGGCTGCTCCGGCGCCCACACGGGCAGCACGAGCCGGTCGTCCATCCGGCGGTACGTCACGCGTAACGGCATGCCGATCCTCACTTCCTCGACGGGGCAGTCCACGACGTTGCCCACCATCCGCACGCCTTCCGGCAGCTCCACCACGCCCACCACGAACGGCGTCCGCCTGCCCGGCACCGGCGGATGGTGGTGCACGACGTAGCTGAAGAGGCTGCCCGTGCCGCTCGCGAGCCGGTAGGCGCGCTCGGCCGAGCGGCAGCGGGGGCACAGCGGGCCGGGCGGGTGGCGCAGCTCGCCGCAGTCGGCGCAGGACTGGATGCGCAGCTCGCCCCGCCCGACGCCGTCCCAGAAGAACTCGGTGTCCTGGTTGACGGCGGGCTGCAGCGGGTACGGCGGGCGCTCGGCGACCTTCGCCGGCGGGCGGAACTTCAGCACCCGGAACATCATCTCCGCGACCGGCTCGTCGTCCTCGCTGTACCAGGTGATGTTCCAGGTGGCGAAGAAGCCGACGCCGAGAGCCGTGCGCTTGGGTCCCGCCAGGCCGGAGAACCTGGTGGCGGGGGTGAGCCGTTCCCCGACCCGGACGTAACGGTGGTAGGTCTGCTCGCAGTTCGTCGCCACGACGCCCGTGTAGCCGTTGCCGTCGAGCGCGATCATCATGTCGTCCACCGGCGAGCGGTCCTTGGGGCCGTGGCGCAGGCCGGGCATGGTCCACACCTGGGCCATCGCGGGCGGGGCCAGGCCCTGTTCGAGGTAGCGCGGGTGCTCGTCGCCCATGGCGGTCAGCCAGTGCCTGATCATGGGGACGTTCACGGGGTCGGCGGCCGGGGCGCCGCGCACCTCGCCCAGGGCGGCCTGCTTGCCCGCGAGCTCGTGCAGCTCCCCGTCCGTCAGCGCCCCGGTCCCGGTCCGTTCGCTCATCGGGGCGGCCTCGGCAGGCTCAGGCCGAGCATGGCGATCAGCTCGCGCTGCACCTCGTTCACCCCGCCGCCGAACGTCAGCACCACCGCGCCCTTCACGCCGTGGTCCATGCGTTCGAGCAGCTCGGCCGTCTCCGGGTCGGCCGGATCGCCGTACCTGGCCAGCACGTCCCCGACGATCCGGCCGATCTCCTGCATGCGCTCGGAGCCGTAGATCTTGGTGGCCGACGCGTCGGGGGCGCCGAGCCAGCCGAGGCCCATGTTCGCCGCCACCTGCCAGTTGAGCAGCTCGTTCGTGCGGAAGGCGGCCCAGATCCCGGCCAGCGCCCGCCGCACGTCGGGGTTGGCGTCCAGGCCGGTGCGGCGGGCCCAGGCGCGGAAGCGGTCGTAGGTCTGGCCGAGGTTGCCGGCCGGGCCGAGCGTGACACGCTCGTGGTTGAGCTGGTTGACGATCAGGTCCCAGCCCCGGTCCACCTCGCCGACCACCATGTCCGCCGGGACGCGCACGTCGGAGTAGTAGGTGGCGTTGGTGTGGTGGCGGCCGTCCATGGTGGTGATCGGCGTCCAGGAGAAGCCGGGGTCGTCGGTGGAGGCGATCATCATCGTGATGCCCTTGTGCTTCTTGACCCCGGGGTTCGTCCGGGCGGCGAGCCAGATGTACTGGGCGTAGTGGGCGCCGCTGGTGAAGACCTTCTGGCCGTTGACGACGTAGTGATCGCCGTCGAGCACCGCCGTCGTGCGCAGTGCGGCCAGGTCGGTGCCCGCCTCCGGTTCGCTGTAGCCGATCGCGAAGTGGCACTCGCCGGCCAGGATGCGCGGCAGGAAGTGCTCCTTCTGCCCCTCGGTCCCGTACTGCATGAGCGTGGGCCCGACGGTCTGCACGGTGATGATGGGGTACGGCACCCCGGCGCGGGCGATCTCGTTGGCGAAGATCTGCTGCTCCAGGGGGCCGTAGCCGCTGCCGCCGTACTCCTTGGGCCAGCCGAGGCCCAGCTTGCCGTCACGGCCGAGACGGCGGCAGTGCTCCATGTACGCCTCGCCGAACGGGTCCTCAGTGATCTTGGCGCGGTCCTCGGCGGTGAGGCAGCCCTGGAAGTACTCGCGCAGTTCGGCGCGCAGCCCGTGCTGCTCGGGGGTGAGGTCGATGAGCATCAGACGAGCGCTCCGATCAGGTCGAGCTGGGCGTCGGCGCCGCCGAGCAGGTGGGACAGGTGCCTGGCCTGGGCGAAGTAGCGGTGCAGCGGGTAGGTGACGTCGAGGCCGAGGCCGCCGTGCAGGTGCTGGCAGGTGTAGAGGGCCTTGAGCGCCTCGCCCACGTGGTACGCGGCCAGCGCCAGGTCCTCGTCGGCCGGCAGCCCCTCGCCCAGCCGCCAGGCCCCGGACCACATGGCCACGTCCAGCGCCCTGGCGGCGATGTAGACGTCGGCGATCTGCATCGTCACGGCCTGGAACTCGGCCAGTGCCCGGCCGAACTGCCGGCGCTGCCTGATGTAGGAGGTGGTCAGCTCCAGCGCCCCGGCCAGCACCCCGCTGGCCTGCGCGGTGACGGCCGCCATGAGGACGCGCCGCGCGTCCGGGACCGCCTCGGGGCCGGCCACCCGTTCCGCCGGGGTGCCGTCCAGCACGATCGTGGCGGCGGGCTCCCCGGTGGAGGTGTGCTCGGGCGCCGCGTCCGGGGAGGTGACCAGGAACAGGCCCGCGTCGGCGGTGACCAGCACCTCGGGCGCGGGGTGGGGCACCGAGACCTTCCGCCCGGTCAGGACCCACCCGTCCCCTCCGTCCGGACGCGTGGCGCTGGTCGTGGGCGGGTCGGCGAGGGCGCGGCCGGGCTCGCGGACGGCCAGGGTGAGACGGCCGGGGCGGCGGCCTCGCCGATCGGGGCCGGCCTGGCGGGCCAGGAGCAGCGTGGCGGCCAGCGTCGGCAGCGCGGGCACCATGGCCGCCCGCGCGCCCACCTCCCGCAGCACCACGGCCAGCTCCACCGGTCCGAGCCCGGCCCCGCCCGCCTCCTCCGGCAGGCACACGTCCATCAGGCCGGTCTGCCGCAGCCGCTCCTCGGCCTCTTCTCCGGCGAGGACCTCGGCGGCCAGTTTCTTCAGTTCCTGCTGGGTTTCGTCCAGGTTGAAATCCACTACGTCTCCAAGAGGTGTTGCCTGCCGTGCCGTACGAACTCCTCCTCGATCACCTTCACGTCCGCCTCCGTCAGCGGCCTGAGCCCGCCGGGAGCGCGCAGCCACACCGGGTCGGCGGTGCGCCAGGCGTCCCGGGCGAGGTGCCGCTTGACGACCTTGTGGGAGGCCGTCTGCGGCAACTCACGACATAAGCGGATGTAGCGGGGCAATGACTTGACGCCCAGGTCGCGACGCGAGGCCAGGAACGCGGCGAACGCCTCCGGGTCGAAGGCCCCCTCCAGCACGAGCGCCGCCATGACCTGGTCACCCGCCGCCGCGTCGGGCACCGGGTACACCGCCGCCTCCACCACCCCGCCGAACTCCCGCAACGCCGCCTCGATGGGCGCGACCGCCAGGTTCTCGCCGTCCACGCGCAGCCGTTCCGTGCCCCGGCCCGCGAAGAACACGTAGCCGTCGGCGTCCGTGTAGGCGAGGTCGCCGGACCAGAACGCGCCGTCCCTGACCCGTTCGGCGTCCGCGGCCGGGTCGTTGTAGTAGCCCTCGAACAGGCCGAGCCCGGCCGTGTTGACCAGTTCGCCGACGGCCTCGTCCGGGTTGAGCAGGCGGCCGTCCTCGATCCGGGCGGGCGGGCAGGGCCGGGCGGTGAAGGGGTCGAGGATGCGCACGCCCTCGGGCAGGCGGCCGAGGCAGCCCGGCGGGCCCGCGGGGTCGGGGGTGAGCGAGATGGCGGTCTCGGTGGAGCCGAAGGCGTCGACGACCAGGCAGCCGAACCGTTCCCCGAACCTCCTGGTGGCCACCGCGCTGCCCTCGTTCCCGAACGCGATCTTCAGCGGGTTGGCGGCGTCGTCCGGGCGTTCCGGGGTGGCCAGCACGTAGGAGAGCGCCTTGCCCACGTAGTGGAGGTAGGTGCAGCCGTACCGTCTGAGGTCGGGCAGCAGCCCCGTGGCCGAGAAGCGCCGCCGCAGCACCAGCGCCGCCCCGGACGCGACGGCGGGGGCGTAGGCGGCCATCAGCGCGCCGGAGTGGAACAGCGGCATCGAGCAGTAGACGACGTCCTCGGGGGTGAGCAGGGCCGCCAGGCTCGCGCCGGGCACGGCCAGCTTGCGCTGCGTGATCCGCACCGCCCGGGGGCGGCCGGACGTCCCGGACGTGAAGACCAGCATCACCAGGTCCCCCGGAGCGCCCGCCCCGGGGGCGGCGGTCTCGGGTGCGGCGGTCTCGGGCGTGAGGGGTTGTGCGGCCACCCCCAGGGCCGCGCCGATCGCCCGTCCGGCCGGCGCGTGGGGCTCGTCGGCCAGGACGAGGCGGACGTCGGTGGCCCGGGCGTCGCGGATCAGCTCGTCCACCGGCCGCGTCGGGTTCAGCGCCACGACCACGTGCCCGGCCAGCGCCGCGCCGCCGATCAGGAAGACGAGTTCGGGAACGTTCTCGCTCAGCACCCCGACGTGCGAGCCCGGCCCGTACGCGGACAACCGGGCGCCGGCGGCCCGGCAGGCGGCGACGTGCTCGCGCCACGTCCAGACCCTGCCCTCGAACACGAGCCCCGGCCGGTCGTCCCCGGCCCGTGCGAGCAGCAGGGAGGCGAGCGTGTCCGCGATCATCGCTCCTCCAGCAAGCGCTAGGTAAGCCAAATCGCAAACTAGAACAGATTCTAATAGCTGTCCAGTGGCCACCCACCGCGATAAGTCCAGATATATCCGTGTAACGCCAGAGACATGGGCGTATACGGCCGGTTTGTGACCGGCGAGTAACAAGCCGCGTTATCGAGAAATCAGATAACGTGTTCTTATGCGTACCACGCACGCCGCGACCGCAGCACCCCCCAGCGATACCGAGGGGACCATGGAAAGTCACCCCCCACCGGGCGGGCACAGCGTCCGTACACGCAGCCAGCACCAACGCCGCAAGCGCATCGTCCAGGCCGCCGCCGCGCTCGCCTCGCGCGGTGGTGTCGAGGCCATGCAGATGCGCACGGTGGCCGAGCGCGCGGGTGTGGCGCTCGGCACGCTCTACCGCTACTTCCCGTCCAAGATGGACCTCGTCGTCGCCGTGGTGGGCGAGGAGATCGATCTGCTGGAGAGCAGCATCGAGCGCCGCCCGCCCGGGGCCACCACCCCGGCCAGCCGCGCCGTCGACGTGCTGATGCGGGCCACGCGCGGGCTCATGCGCGAACCCGAACTGGCCGACGCGCTCATCCGGTCGCTGATCCTGGCCGAGGTGCAGACCCCCTTCGGCGACCGCATGACGGGGTTGCTGCTGCGGGTCGCCGCCGACGGGCTGACACTGGAGGACGCCCGCGAGGATCAGATCGACCTCGCCGGGTCGCTGTCCAGCGTGTGGGTGCAGGAACTGCTGGAGATGCTCCGCGGGCGGCGCACGTACGACCAGATCCAGCGCCGTATCGAGGCTGCCGCCGCCCGCCTGTTCGCCGACATCTGAGCGCGTCCCCCGCCGCGGGACAGGGGTTGTGGCGGGGTCGTGGCGGGAAAAGGAAAGCCCGAATCGGCCGGACAGCGGGGCAGACGTCACCGTTCTGTCGGTGGCGGCAGCTATACAGGGGGTATGACCGACAAGCCGATGAACGAGGATTTCCTCCGGCTGGCTGATCCCATGCGGCGTGAGCTGCTGGCGCACTGTTACCGCATGATGGGTTCGGTGCACGATGCCGAGGACCTCGTGCAGGAGACGTATCTACGCGCGTGGCGCGGCTACGACAACTTCGAGGGGCGCTCCTCCCTGCGCACCTGGCTCTACCGCATCGCCACCACCGCCTGCCTGACGGCGATCGACAGCCGCGGCCGGCGTCCGCTCCCCACCGGGCTGGGCGCGCCGAGCCTGGAGGCGTCCGCTCCCCTGGTCCAGGATGGCGAGGTGCCCTGGCTGGAGCCGGTGCCCGACAGCCTCGTGGGCGCGGGCGGCGACGACCCGGCCGCGATCGTGACCGCGCGCGAGAGTATCCGGCTCGCGCTGGTCGCCGCGCTGCAACATCTGCCGCCCCGCCAGCGCGCGGTGCTGATCCTGCGCGACGTGCTGAGGTGGAAGGCCGCCGAGGTGGCCGAGGCCGTCGGCGTCTCGACCGCGGCCGTCAACAGCATCCTGCAGCGGGCCAGGGCGCAGCTCAGCGAGGTGGCGCCGAGCCTCGACGACCCGGTGCAGCCGCTCACGCAGGAGCAGCAGGCGACTCTCGACCGCTATGTGGCGGCGTTCGAGAACTACGACGTCGACAGCCTGGTCGAGCTGTTCACCAAGGACGCGATCTGGGAGATGCCGCCTTTCGTCGGCTGGTACCAGGGGCCGGAGACGATCACGGACCTGGTCAGGCACCAGTGTCCGGCCGAGCGGGCGGGCGATCTCAAGCTGGTGCCGATCTCGGCCAACGGCCAGCCGGCCTTCGCCCTCTACCACCTCCAGGACGGCGTCCACCGGCAGTTCGCGATCATGATTCCGACGTTCTCCGGCGAGCGGATCAGCCACGTCGGGATGTTCTTCGAGGAGTCGCTGTTCGAGACGTTCGGGCTTCCGCCCAAGTGGGAGGGTTCCGAAACAAAGTAGAACGCGTTACAGTCGCGCCAGAGCGTCGTTCTGGAGGCGGCCATGAGCACACCGGTCATAGTCGAGGCTGTTCGCACGCCCATCGGCAAGCGCGCGGGATGGTTGTCCGAGCTCAAACCGCAACAGGTTCTGGCTCACGCCCTGAACGGGCTGGTCAAGCGGTCGGGGCTCGATCCGGCGGTCGTCGACCAGGTGTTCGCCGGTTGCGTGACCCAGGCCGGTGAGCAGGGCGGTCACATCGGCAGGCACGCGTGGCTGTATGCCGGGCTGCCGTACCAGACCGGGGTGACCACGGTCGACGCCCAGTGCGGCTCCTCCCAGCAGGCGGTGCACCTGGCGGCGGCGATGATCGGCGCGGGCGTGATCGAGGCCGGCGTCGGCTGCGGGGTCGAGGTCATGAGCCGGGCTCCGCTGGGCAGCAACGTGCTGCCCGCGCGGCCCAGGCCGGACGACTGGAACATCGACCTGCCCGACCAGTTCACCGCCGCCGAACGCATCGCGCGGCGGCGCGGGCTCACCCGCGAGCGGCTCGACTGGTTCGGGGCGCGTTCGCAGCGGCTGGCCGGCAAGGCGTGGGCCGACGGGCGGTTCGAGCGGGAGATCGTCCCCGTCGGCGACGTACGCAGGGACCAGGGTCTGCGCGAGACCACCGTCGAGGGCTTGGCCCGGCTGAAGCCGGTGATCGATGACGGGCTGCACACGGCCGGCACGTCCTCGCAGATCTCCGACGGCGCTTCGGCCGTGCTGGTGATGAGCGAGCAGGCGGCGCGCCGGCATGGGCTGCGGCCCAGGGCCAGGATCCTGGCGCAGGCGCTGGTCGGGGCGGAGCCGTACTATCACCTCGACGGGCCCGTCCAGGCCACGGCGCGCGTGCTGGACCGGGCCGGCATGACGATCGGCGACATCGACAGGTTCGAGGTGAACGAGGCGTTCGCCTCGGTGGTGCTGTCCTGGGCGAGCGTGCACCAGCCCGACCTCGACCGGGTGAACGTCAACGGCGGCGCGATCGCGCTCGGCCACCCCGTGGGCGCCACGGGCGCGCGGCTGATCACCACGGCGCTGCACGAGCTGGAACGCTCGGACTCGGCGACCGCGCTGGTCACGATGTGCGCGGGCGGGGCGCTGTCCACGGCCACCATCCTGGAACGGGCGAGTTGACCGGGGGCCCGGTGCACGGCGCCGCGGCCCTCGGGAACCGCTGAGAGGCATGTCGATCGGGGGAAAGATGAAGTCCAGGCGCAGGCCGTACGCGGAGCAGCGGCCGCAGGAACTCGGCGGCGGGGTGTGGAGCGTGCCGGTGCCGATCCCCGGCAACCCGCTCGGCTACACGCTCGTCTACGCCATCGACTCGCCCAGGGGCCCCGTGCTGGTCGACGCCGGCTGGAACCATCCCGAGGCGTGGGAGGCGCTCAGCGGCGGCCTGGCCGCTCTCGGGCTGGACGTGGGCGCGGTGAGCGGGGTGGTCGTCACCCATTTCCATCCCGACCACGCCGGGCTGGCCGGTCAGGTGCGGCAGGCTTCCGGCGCCTGGATCGCCATGCACGAGAGCGACGCGGCGCTGGTCCGGCTGATGAACGAGGTCGCCGCCGGCGAGCAGGCGGCGTTCCAGGCCGACATGCTCAGGCGGGCCGGGGCCGATCCCGGCGAGGCCAGGCAGGCCATGGGCGAGCGACCGGCTCCGCCCGCGCCGCCCGACCGCGAACTGCGCGACGGCGACCTCATCGACCTGCCGGGCCGCAAGCTGCGGGCCGTGCACACCCCCGGCCACACGCCGGGGCACATCTGCCTGCACCTGGAGGACGCCGACCGGCTGTTCACCGGCGACCACGTGCTCCCCGACATCACTCCGCACATCGGGATCTATCCCTACGACCGTGACGACGTCGATCCCCTGAACGACTTCCTGGAGTCCCTGGACCGCGTGAGCGACCTCGGCCCCCTCGACGCCCTGCCCGCCCATGAGTGGATATTTCCTGATGTGGCCACGCGAGCCGCCGAGATCCGCCACCATCACGAGGAGAAGCTCGAACGGCTGCGCGCCCTCCTGGTCCAGCGGCCGCAACCGCTGACCATCTGGGAGGTCGCCGCGATGATGACGTGGAACAGGCCGTGGGACGACCTGGCCCCCGTGCTCAGAGGCATGGCGGCCGGTGAGGCCGCCGCCCACCTGCGTGCCCTGGAGGCCAGAGGTCAGGTGCGCCGCGTCCCCGGGGTCGATGCGGTCCGCTTCCAAGCCCTAGACTCCTAGACATCCGATGTCTAGGGAGAAAAGTGTGGCGGTCACCGACGCGGCCATCGACAAGATCAAGCAGATGATCCTCTCCGGCGAGCTGGCGCCCGGCGATCGGCTGCCGAAGGAGGCCGACCTCGCCGAACGGCTCGGCCTGTCACGCAACTCGCTGCGCGAGGCCGTGCGCGCGCTGGCGCTGATCAACGTCCTCGACGTGCGGCAGGGCGACGGCACGTACGTCACCAGCCTGGAGCCCAGGCTGCTGCTCGACACCATGTCCTTCGTGCTCGACCTGCACCGCGACGACACGGTGATCCAGTTCTTCGAGGTGCGCCGCATCCTCGAACCGGCCGCCACGGCGCTGGCGGCCGAGCAGATGACCGAGACCGACATCGAGGAGCTGCGGGTGATACTCGAGTCGCTGCCCGCGCGGCCCACGGTGGAGGAACTGGTGGCCAACGACCTGCAGTTCCACCGGCGGATCGCGCAGGGGTCGGGCAACAGCGTGTTGTGCTCGTTCATCGAGAGCCTGTCGGGCCCGACCACCCGGGCGCGGATCTGGCGCGGGCTCACCCAGGAGGGGGCGATGGAGAAGACCCGCGAGCAGCACACCGCGATCTACGAGGCCATCGCCGCCCGGCAGGCCGACGTCGCCAGGTCGTGGGCGACCGTGCACGTGGCGGGCGTGGAGTCGTGGCTGCAGCGGGCACTGGAGCTCGACTGACCACCGGCGATACACATCGGAGGACTCCTCACTGGCCGGCCCCAGGAAGATGTGGGTCCCGTATCGGCTGGTGATCGGGGTGCGTGCCAGCGGGTAGGACCGGTCATGTGTCCGACAAACTCGCGAAATACCGGAGCAAACGCGACCCGAAACGTACCCCAGAACCCATCCCCGACGCCCCCTCCGCCGCCCCCGGCGGGAACGCGTTCGTCATCCAGGAGCACCACGCGCGGTCCCTGCACTGGGACCTGCGCCTGGAACGCGACGGCGTACTCGTCTCCTGGGCCGTGCCCAAGGGCCTGCCCGCCGACCCCGGCACCAACCACCTGGCCGTGCAGACCGAGGACCACCCGATGGAGTACCTCACCTTCCACGGCGAGATCCCGCAGGGCGAGTACGGCGGCGGCAGCATGACCGTCTGGGACACCGGCACGTACGAGACGGAGAAGTGGTCCGAGCGCGAGGTCAAGGTGGTCCTGCGCGGCGAGCGGGCCGCCGGCCGGTTCGTGTTGTTCCGCACGCGCGGCAAGAACTGGATGATCCACCGCATGGGCGCCCCGGTCCGCGACCCGTTCCCGCCCGTGGAGCCCATGCTGCCGCTCGCGCGCGTCCGGCTCCCGAAGGACGTCCCGGCCTACGCCTTCGAGTTCGCCTGGGGCGGGCGGCGGCTGCTGGTGCCCATCGACGGCGGGCGCACGGACGCCGCCCGCGAGCATCCGTGGCTGCGCGGGCTGGCGGAGTCGTTCGGCAGCCGCACGGCGGTCCTGGACGGGGAGGTGGCCACCCTCGGCGGGGCGGAGATCCTGCTCTTCTACGACCTCCTGTACGACGACGGACGGTCGCTGGTGCGGGAGCCGTACACGGCGCGCCGGGCGGCGCTGGAGGCGCTCGGCCTGGCCGGGGCCCACTGGCAGACCGCGCCGTCCTGGCCGGGGGAGGCGGAGGCGGTATGGCGGGCGGCGCGCGAGCAGGGGCTGCCGGGGGTGGTGGCCAAGCGGCTGGACTCGCCGTACCGGCCGGGGCCGTCGAAGTCCTGGCTGTTCATCCCGTCCTGACCTACCCCACGAGATCGGCGCACGCCGTCGACGGGACCGACCTGAAACGGACCGGCCGCGCAAGACCGGCGCACGTCGTTGACCAGGCCAACCCGACGCGAACCAGCCGCACGCTCACCGGCACACCATCAACAAGGCCAGCCCGAAGCGAACCGACCACACGCTCACCGGCACACACCGTTGACCGGGCCGGCCCGATGCGGACCGGTCGGGTGAGAGGGGCCTCAGCTCTTCCCGGCCAGTAGTCCCTCGCTCTCCAGTTCCGCCCACAGCTCCTCGGGCACCGGCCGCGAGCACAGTTCGGCGTTGCGGGTGACCTCCTCGGCCGTGCGGGCTCCCAGGACGATCGTGGAGATCGCCGGGTGCCGCAGCGGGAACGCCATCGCGGCGTGGGGCAGCGTGACGTCGTGGCGTTCGCAGACCCGCGCGATCCGCGCCGCCCGTGCCAGCAGGTCCTCCGGCGCGGGCAGGTAGTTGTAGGTGCCCGACGGCTCGTGCGTGGCCAGGATGCCGCTGTTGAACACCCCGGCGGCCAGCACCTGGACGCCCCGTTCCGCGCACTCGTCCAGCAAAGGCAGGCCCGACTGGTCGAGCAGCGTGTAGCGCCCGGCCAGCATGACGACGTCGATGCCGGTCTCCCGGACGAAGCGCAGCGGCGCCTGCCACTGGTTCATGCCGACGCCGATCGCCCGCACCCGGCCCTCGTCGCGCAGTTCGGCCAGCGCCGGGTACGCCTCGGCGATCGCCTGGTCCACGTGGTCGTCGGGGTCGTGGATGAGCGCGATGTCCACGGCCGGCAGCCCGAGGCGGGCCAGGGAGTCGTCGAGGGAGGCGCGCACGCCGTCGCGCGAGAAGTCCCACACCCGCTCCAGGTCGCCGGAGACCTCGAAGACGTCGTCGTCGCGGCCGTTCCCGGACGCCTTCGGCCGCAGCAGGCGGCCCACCTTCGTGGACAGGAGGTATCCCGACCGGTCCGCGAGGGCCGCGCCCATGCGCCGCTCCGACAGGCCCAGGCCATAGTGGGGCGCGGTGTCGTACAGGCGCACCCCGCTCTCCCAGGCGGCGTCCACGGTGGCGCGGGCCTGTTCCTCCGCGACCGTGTCGTAGAGGTTGCCGAGCGGTGCGCCGCCCAGGCCGTGGAGCGGCAGGTCGATTGCCATCAGTCTTGTGCCTTTCCGCCCGCGATCCTACTGATCATGAGGGCGATGAGGATGATCGAGCCGTAGATGACCGGCTGCCAGAAGCCGGACACCCCGATGAGGGTGAGGATGTTCTGGACCAGGCCGATCACCAGCACGCCGGTGAGCGCGCCGAGGATCGTGCCCTTGCCGCCGTCCATGCTGACGCCGCCGATGACGGCCGCGGCGAACACCATGAAGATCCAGCCGACGCCCTGGTTGTTGCCGATCGCGCCGAGGCGTCCGGTCTCCAGGATGCCGGCCAGTGCGGCGAGGGTCCCGCCCAGGATGAACACGCCGTACAACATCCGGTCCACCCGGATGCCGGCGGCGCGGGCCGCGTCGATGTTGCCGCCGATCGCGTAGAGGGCGCGGCCGATCCTGAGGTAGCCGAGCCCGAAGATGCCGGCCGCGAACAGCAGGCCGGAGATCCAGATGGCGGCCGGCAGGCCGAGCCACATGGCGCTGCCCAGGTAGAGGATCGAGGAGGGCAGCTCGAAGAGCGTCTTGCCCTCGGTCGGACCCTGCAGGAACCCGTGCACGATGATCAGCATGGCCAGCGTGACGATGAACGCCGAGAGCTGGAACCTGATGATCAGGAAGCCGTTGAACGCCCCGATCGCCGCCCCGACGAGCAGGGCCAGCGGGATCACCAGCGTCCCCGGCAGCCCGAGGCCGAAGCCGCCGGCCGCCGCCGGGATCACCAGCATCACCGCGATGGCCGGCGCGGTACCGACCGTGGACTCCAGCGAGAGGTCGAACTTGCCGGCGATCAGGATCATCGCCTCCGCCAGCACCAGCAGCGAGATGGCCGCCTGCTGCTGGAGCACGTTCGTCAGGTTGCCCGCCGTCAGGAAGGTCGGGTCGAGGAACGCGCCCACGACGAGGAGCAGCACGATCACCGGCACGAGCGTCAGGTCGCGGAACCTGGCCAGCCGCACCCGGGGGGCCGGCGCAGTCAAAGCAGTCACTCTTCAATGCCTTCCATCACGGCCACGAGCTCGTGGTCGGTCCAGCCACGCGGCACGTCCTTGACGACCCTGCCGTGGAACATCACCAGCACCCTGTCGCAGATCCGCAGGTCGTCGAGCTCGTCGGAGACCACCACGGCTCCCGCCCCGCGCCCGACCGCGTCCTCGACGGCTCCGAGCAGGGCCTGCTTGGCCTTGACGTCCACGCCCGCGGTCGGGTTGATCACCACCAGCACGGTCGGGTCGTCCACGAGCGCCCGTGCGAAGACGACCTTCTGCGCGTTTCCCCCGGACAGGTCGCCGACCGGCTGGTCGGGACCCTCCGTCTTGATGTCCAGCGCCTCGATCATCCGCTGGGCCCGGTCGCGACGCCTGGCCGGAGAGACCACGCCGTAGCGGCCGAGCTTGCGGGCGATCGGGAACGTGGCGTTCTCCCCCACCGACAGGAGGGGGACGAAGCCCTCGTGGTGGCGGTCCTCGGGCACGAACCCGAGGCCGGCCTTCATCGCGGCGGGCACGTCGCCCGGCCGGACCCGGTTGCCGTTCACCGCGACCGTGCCGGAGTCGGGGGCGCGCAGGCCGACGAGGGTCTCGGCCAGGCGCACCTTGCCGCTGCTCGCGGAGCCGGCCAGGCCGACGACCTCGCCCGATCTGACGGAGATGTCGATATCGGTGTAGCGGCCCGCCAGGCTGAGGCCCGCGCCCTCCAGCACCACCCGGTCGCCGGGGGTGCGCCGGCGCGCCTCGTACGCCGCCGTGGCCTCCCCCGTCATCGCCGCCACCAGCTCGTCGTGCGGGAGGTCGGCGACGGGCCTGGTCGTGACGTGCCGGGCGTCGCGGAAGACGGTGACGCTCTGGCAGATCTCGTAGACCTCGTCGAGGTGGTGGGAGATGTACATCATCGTGACGCCCTGCTCGCGCAGCGAGCGCATGCGCGTGAACAGCCGCTCGATGGCCGGGCCGTCCAGCCGGGCGGTCGGCTCGTCGAGGATGATGAACCGCGCGCCGAACGACAGCGCGCGGGCGATCTCCACGAGCTGGCGCTGCTCGACGCTCAGGTCGCCGGCCAGCGCCTGCGCGTCCACGTCCACCTCGTAGGTGTCCAGCAGCTCGCGTGCCCGGCTCCGCAGCGCCCGCCAGTTGATCGTGGCGCCTCCGGCGGACTGGCGGTTGAGGAAGAGGTTCTCGGCGACGGTGAGCGCCGGGATGATCGTGGACTTCTGGTAGACGCAGGCCACCCGCTGCCGCCAGGCGTCACGGTCGGCCAGGGCGGGCGCGCTCTCGCCGGAGAAACGCACCTCGCCCTCATCCGGCCGTTGCAGCCCCGTCAGGATCGACACGAGCGTGGACTTGCCCGCGCCGTTCCTGCCCACCAGCGCGTGGGTCTCGCCCTGCGCGATCGCGATCTCCGCGCCGTTCAGCGCGACGGTCGGGCCGAAGCGCTTGACCACGTTCCGGGCTTCAACGTGAATGCTCATCTACTTGACCTGGTTGCCCCAGAGAGCCTGGTCATCCACGTTCTCCTTGGTCACCAGCGGTGCGGGGAGCTGGTCCTCCAAGCCGTTCGGAAGCTGGATGATCGTGCTGTCGTGGTCGGTCGGGCCGGGCTTGAACGTCTTGCCCTCGCCGGCGGCCTTGGCGTAGAAGAGGGCGTACTTCGCGTACAGGTCGGCCGGCTGCGAGACGGTGGCGTCGATGTCGCCCTTGCGGATCGACTCGAACTCCTGCGGGATCCCGTCATTGGAGATCACGAAGATGTGCTTGGGGTCCTCCGGCGGGACGAGCAGGCCCTTCTGCTTGAGCACCTGCAGCGTCGGAGCCAGGTGCACGCCGCCCGCGTGCATGTAGATCCCCTTGATGTCCGGGTTCTGCTCCAGGCGGGTCTGCAGCATGGACGCCGCCTTGCTGCCCTCCCACTCGGTCGGCTCGCTGAACACGGTGATGCCGGGGAACTTCGTCTGCATGCACTCCAGGAACGCCTCCGACCTGTCGCGGCCGTTGATCGAGCTGAGCGCGCCCTGGAGCTGCACGACCTTGCCCTTGCCGCCGAGCTTCTCGCCGAGGAACTCGCACGCCTTGGTGCCGTACGCGCGGTTGTCCGCGCGCACGACCATGTAGACCTTGCCCTTGTCCGGACGGGTGTCCACGGTCACGACCGGGATCTTCTTGTTCTCCAGTTGCTGGAGCGTGTTGGCGATGGCGCCGGTGTCCTGCGGGGCCATGACGATGACCTTGGCGCCCTGGCCGGTCAGCGCCTGCACGTTGTTGACCAGCTTGGCCACGTCGTTCTGCGAGTTGGTGGCGGGCATGAGGTCCACCTTCAGCTCGCCGGCCATCTGCGGGACGTACTTGATGTAGGAGTTCCAGAAGTCGGAGTCGGCCCGCGGGTGGTCGATGCCGACCTTTCCGCCGCCGCTTCCTTCTCCCGTCGTGGTGCCTGAGCCACACGCGGTCACGACCGCCAAGAGGGCCGCTGCCGCGGCCGCCCGTCCGAACTTCATTTGGGGGGTACCTTCCTTTGTCGCTCGGCCCACTGGTCGGTGGGCCGGTGCCCGGACCGTGCCGCCTGGGAGTTCCACCTCCAGGCGGCGGGCCCGAGCCGTAGAGCTGCGTTGGGCCTGTCACCGGCGGGACCGGGTCACCTCTGGTTGACGTGACCCGAGCCCCGCGCCGACGGCTGGCCGGCGGGCCGGACTTTCAAGCCCTGCATGCCATCGGCTAGTTGGCGGGCCGGAGCCGCAGGCCCTGCATGCCGCCGTCCACCGCGATCGCGGTGCCGGTGGTCGAGGCGGACTCGGGGCTCGCCAGGTAGGCGATCGCCGCGGCCACCTCCTCCGCGCTCACCAGACGGCCCATCGGCTGTCTGGCGTTGAGCGCCGCCCGCTCCGCCGCGGGGTCATCGGCCGCCTCCAGCAGCCTGCCGACCCACGGCGTATCGGCGGTGCCCGGATTGACGCAGTTGACCCGGATGCCCTCACGGACGTGATCCGCCGCCATGGCCAGCGTCAACGACAACACCGCGCCCTTGGTGGCGCTGTAGAGCGCCCGCTGCGGCAGCCCGGCGGTCGCCGCGACCGAGCAGGTGTTCACGATCGCCGCCTGCTCGGACCTCCTCAGGTACGGCAGCGCCGCCCGCGCCACCCGGACCATGCCGAGCACGTTGACGTCGAACACCTTGTGCCACTCGGCGTCCGGATTGTCCTCGATGGTGCCCTGTGCCCCGATGCCCGCGTTGTTGACGAGCACGTCGATGCCGCCCAGCCGCTCGGCCGCCTCCGCCACCGCGGCCCGCACCTGCGCGTCATCGGTGACGTCGGCCTTGATCCCGATGAACGGCTCGCCGGGCGGGTTGAGATCCAGGCAGGCGACCGTCATGCCGCGCCCGGCCAGCGCGGTGGCCGCCGCCAGCCCGATCCCGGACCCGCCACCGGTCACGACCGCTTTCAAGCTCATGTCTCGTCCCTCCAGACCTCGCCGCCCGGGAAGGTGTGGGCGGCGATCGACTCCGCGTGCATCTCGGCGCTGAACCCCGGCCTGGACGGCGTCACGTACCGGCCGTCGCGGATCACCACCGGGTCCACGAAATGCTCGTGCAGATGGTCGACGTACTCGATCACCCGGCCGTCCATGGTCCCGGTGACCGCGACGTAGTCGAACATCGACAGGTGCTGCACCAGCTCGCACAGCCCGACCCCGCCCGCGTGCGGGCACACCGGCACGCCGAACTTGGCCGCCAGCAGCAGGATGGCCAGGTTCTCGTTGACGCCGCCGACGCGGGCCGAGTCGATCTGCACGAACGACAGGGCCTCGGCCTGCAGGAGCTGCTTGAACACGATGCGGTTCTGCACGTGCTCCCCCGTGGCCACCGGGACCGGGGCGATGCCCCTGGCGATGGCGGCGTGGCCGAGCACGTCGTCCGGGCTGGTCGGCTCCTCCACCCAGTGCGGCCGGAACTCGCGCAGCGCGTTGATCCACTCGATGCCCGAGCCGACGTCCCAGCGCTGGTTGGCGTCGATCGCGATCGGGAAGTCGGGCCCGCACACCTCGCGGGCCACCCGGAACCGCCGCCGGTCGTCCTCGAGATCGGCGCCGACCTTGAGCTTGATCTGCCCGAAGCCCTGCTCGATCGCCTCCTTGCAGAGCCGCCGCAGCTTCTCGTCGTCGTAGCCGAGCCAGCCGGGGGACGTGGTGTAGGCGGGATAGCCGTCCTGGATCAGCCGCTCGATCCGGCCGGCCTTGCCCGCCTCCTGGCCCTTCAGGATCTGGAGGGCCTCGTCCTTGGTCAGCGCGTCGCTCAGGTAGCGGAAGTCGATCAGCTCGACGATCTCCTCCGGCGACATCTCGGCCAGCAACCGCCACAGCGGCAGGCCCGCCCGCTTCGCCTTGAGGTCCCACAGGGCGTTGACCACGGCGGAGATCGCCATGTGCATGACGCCCTTCTCCGGGCCCAGCCAGCGCAACTGCGAGTCGTTGACCATGTCGCGGTAGAGGGCGCCGAGGTTCTCGACGTCCTTGCCGAGCACGTACGGCTGCAGCGCGCTGATGGCGGCGGTCTGGACGTCGTTGCCGCGCCCGATCGTGAACGCGAACCCGTGGCCCTCGTGCCCGTCGTCGGTCTTCAGCACGACGTACGCGGCGGAGTAGTCGGGGTCTGGGTTCATCGCGTCGGAACCGTCGAGCTCACGGGAGGTCGGGAAACGCACGTCGTGCGTCTCCATCCCCACGATCCGGTACGCGCCGGCCGCCTGCTCCGCGCCCTCGACCGCCGGCGCCGTCATGCCTGCCCCACCGTCTGGCGCTGGCGCCCCAGCCCTTCGATCTCCAGCTCCATTACGTCACCGGCGCGCAGGTACGGCTGGCCCGGCATCCCCATGGCGACGCCGGCCGGCGTGCCGGTGTTGATGACGTCGCCCGGCTCCAGCACCATGAACTGGCTCAGGTACCGCACGACCTCCGCCACGTCGAAGATCATGTTCTTGCTGTCGCCGTCCTGCCGCAGCTCGCCGTTCACCCAGAGCCGCATCGGCAGGTTCTGCGGGTCGCCCACCTCGTCGGCCGTCACCAGCCACGGGCCCAGCGGGTTGAACGTCTCGCACGACTTGCCCTTGTCCCACTGGCCGCCGCGCTCAAGCTGGAACTCACGCTCGGAGACGTCGTTGGAGATCGCGTACCCGGCGATCACACCGAGCGCCTCCTCCCGGCTGCCGAGGTAGCGGGCCTGCTGCCCGATGACCACGGCCAGCTCGACCTCCCAGTCGGTCTTCACGCTCGCCCTGGGCACGAGCACCTCGTCGTACGGGCCGACCATGGTGTTGCCGGCCTTCATGAACACGACGGGCTCGGCCGGCACGGCGGCACCGGACTCGGCGGCGTGATCGCTGAAGTTCAGGCCGATGCAGACGATCTTCCCGGGCCGCGCGATCGGCGCGCCGACCCTCAGCCCTTCGGTCTCGACCACGGGCAGGTCACCCCGCTCGAGCGCCTCGCGGACGCGCGCCACTCCCCCCGAGGAGAGGAAAGCCCCGTCGATCTCGGGCTCTCCGATGTCGCGCAGGTTACCGGCATCGTCCATGACCACCGGCCGCTCCTGACCGACGGGTCCTACTCTCAGCAGCTTCACACCGCGTCCTTCTTATCTATACATCGGATGTCTCGAATCACGATGCTCGTGCTGGGGGGTGGAGTGTGTCAAGGGTGACGAGACGGATACATCCGATCTGCCCCCTCGAAACCCGCCCTTAATGGATGCCTATGTCCTGTGAACCCACTTAACCCGCCCCACCCGCCACCGGCGACGGAGCCGACATCCTGTCCCCTCATACATCGGATCACAAACCCCCTTCCTTTCCCGACGGGACGAATCCAGCTCCGGGGCGTCGAGAGCGCGAGCGAGCCCGGAGTGCGGACCGACTGCGCGGGCGAGCCTCACGCGGCGGCGAGTCTTACGTGGCGGGCCGGCGAGTGCGACGCGCCCCGTGTGGCCGCCATGGACCGGCGGGCGTTTACATGGTCGGCGTGACGGTCGTGACCTGTGGCGCCGCTCCAACGGCAGACCGGCAGACATGCGCCGGCCACGCACGTCATGTGAGGCGATGGCCGCGTGAGCGGGTGGCGGAGCAAAGGCGGAGCAGGAACGATCCATGGCCGTCCTTGACGGTCGTACAGGGCCGTAATAGAACACGTTTCAGGTACGCATAAACCAAGCGCTTGATCAAGAGGTGACCTTCGTGCACATCGACCTTGTCGACAGGGACCTATACGCGACCGCCGGACCGCCCCACGGCCAGCTCGCCTGGCTGCGCGCGAACTCCCCCATCCACCGGCACGAAGGCGAGCACAACTTCTGGGCCGTGACCCGCTACGACGACGTCGTGCACGTGTCGCGGCACTCCGAGCTGTTCTCCTCCAACCGTAAGCTCGCCCTGTTCGACGACCTGCCCGAGGACCAGATCGCGCTGCAACGCCTCATGATGCTCAACCAGGACCCGCCCGAGCACACGAGGCGGCGGTCCCTGGTCAACCGGGGTTTCACCCCGCGCACCATCGGCGCCCTCGAACAGCACATCCGCGACATCTGCGACGACCTCCTCGACAAGCTGACCGGCGAGATCGACTTCGTCACCGAAGTCGCCGCGCCCCTGCCCCTCTATGTGATCTGCGAGCTTCTCGGTGCTCCCGCGTCCGACCGCGACAAGTTGTTCAACTGGTCCAACCGCATGATCGGCGCCCAGGACCCCGACTACTCCGCCAGCCCCGAGGAGGGCTCGGGTGCCGCCATGGAGGTCTACGCCTACGCCAACCAGCTCGCCGCGCAGCGCAAGGCCAACCCCAAGAACGACATCGTCACCAAGCTCCTCCAGCCGGACGAGCACGGCGAGACCCTCAGCGAGGACGAGTTCGACCTCTTCGTCCTCCTTCTGGTCGTGGCCGGCAACGAGACCACCCGCAACGCGGCCTCCGGCGGCATGCTCGCTCTCTTCGACCACCCCGACCAGTGGGCGCGCCTGGTCGACGACCCGGCCCTGGCGCGGACGGCCGCCGACGAGATCGTCCGGTGGGTCTCCCCCGTCAACCTCTTCCGTCGCACCTCGACCAGCGACCAGGTGCTCGGCGGGCAGGAGATCAAGGAGAACGACAAGGTCGTGGTCTTCTACTCCTCCGCCAACCGCGACACCTCGGTCTTCCCGGACGCCGAGACCTTCGACATCGCCCGCGACCCCAACCCCCACATCGGCTTCGGCGGCGGTGGAGCCCACTTCTGCCTCGGCAACCACCTCGCCAAGCTGGAGCTTCGCATCCTCTTCGAACAGCTTGCCCGCCGCCACCCCCGGCTTCGTCAAGCGGGTGAGGCCCGTCGCCTGCGCTCCAACTTCATCAACGGCATCAAGGAACTGCCCGTGGCCATCGGCTGACGGGCGCTGCCGCCGCCGAGATGGGTGGTAATCGGTAACGGGTGCCGCGACGGGCCGCGCGGATGCGGCTCAGGATGCGGGTCGTACGTTGAGTGCCAGGTCGCCAGCCACGTTCGATCAAGGTGTTGGCCACGTTGTGCAGGAGGTCGGCGACCTGGCCGGGGACGACGTCTCGGCGGACGGCGATCACCCGCCAGCCCTGCCGGCGGAGCTGTTCACGGCGGTCGGCGTCGTGTCGCTGGTCGGCGGGCGAGGTGTGGTGCTCCTGGCCGTCGTACTCGACCGCGACCTTGAACTCCTCCCAGCCCAGGTCGAGGTAGGCGAACCGGTCATCGCTCAGCTTCACCCTGATCTGGGTGGTGGGCCTGGGGAGACCGCCGTCGACCAGGATGACCCTGAGCCAGCTCTCCCTGGGAGACGCGGCGCCTCGGTCGGCGAGGCTCAGGGTCTCGCGGAGGCTCCACGTGTTGAGCGGGCGGTACCACAGGGCTTCCAGGTCAACGCCACGACGGGCGAACTGGTCGAGGACGGCGACGGCGTCCATGCGCGGCAGCCAGCGGGCGCAGTCGAGGGCCGTGCGTTCCATGGTGGTGAGCCGGACGCCCATGTGCTCGGTGACGTCCTCGTCGGCAAGCGGCACCACGTAGGTGACACAGCCGGGGATGGGCAGGTGGCCGGCGGCGGTCACCTCGACGGGCCAGTCGGCCTCCGGCGCGGACAGGGCGTTGACTCCCCAGATGTGCGCGGCCGTCTGGCGGCACACGGCGACCTGTGGGGCCACCCGGGTCATCCGGCGGGCGCGCTCGATCAGAGAGGCCGCATCGACGATGTCCTCCGCCGTGGACGACGCGCCGGGCCCTGAGGGGGTGGACGGTGGTGGGGTGTCGGATGAGCGTGGCAGCGGCCATGAGGGCGTGGGCGGCCGGGGGCGCGCCGAAAGCGCCGTGGCCGGTGTCGGCGAGAGTGGGAAGACGGTGATGGGTGACGGCAGCGGTCGTGGGACGGGCGGTGGAGCAGGCGGTCGGTTCATGGCCCAAAGGATGCTGCGGGCGACGAACGGACGAGCGGGCCGAACGAGATTCTGTGGATGACGACCGCTTATCCACAACCGAACGGCCCACCCACATCCTCACGCGGCCTTCCGCACACCCTGATCACCCGCGCGCCGTGTACACCCGCGACCCCGGCCCCAGAAGCGCCCACCTGCCGAACCAGCTCACCGCGACCTCTCCCGGCACAGCCGTACGATCCGCAGCGACGCCGTCTCCAGCGCGCCGGCCGGGCACGACGTGTACACCCACGCACCCCCGGTACGCGTGTCACTCATCGACCACCGAAACCGCCACCCCAGCGGCCCGCACTCACACCACACCGCGAGCCCCACCGCCCAGACCCCCACCAGCGCGATCCCCGCGCACTCGGTGACCTCCGAACGAATGCCGAACCGCCCCAACTCCGCCGCCAGCGCCCGAGCCAGCGCACCCGCAGGACTGACCACCGCGCCCACCCTCACGACCGCGACCCCACACCGCACACGACGTCCATACGCTCCGCGTCCTCCGCACCCAGGCTGCCGTTGTTTCGCCCTTCAGCACTGGCCGTATCCTGTGTCAAAGGTCAGGACCTCGATTCCTGATCCACGAAGCCGTCCGGCGCAACCGCGCCTGCGGCTCCCGACTTGATTGACTGCCATTCCCTTGCCTGCCTGCGGTCAAGGATGTGGGATAGACGTCGCCACACCGAGGGGGTTGCCTCATGCGGGCAACCGGGCAACGGATAGAGGCAACCGTGCGATTTGGCGAAATGCTTCGTAAGTGCCGTGAGCGTCAGAAGGTATCGCTCAACGCTCTTCACGAGCTGACGTTCTTTTTCAAGAGCTACCTCAGCCGCGTGGAGCGGGGCGAACGTAACCCTGAGCGGGTTCTCGCCGAACTCGTGGATGAGGCTCTCGGCGCGAACGGACATCTCATCAGGGCGTGGGATAGTGATTATGCGCCCAACCGGACTATCGTGAGTTCCTCTGGAGGTGGGGCAACGAAACGTCGTCAATTCATCACCAGTGCGGCACTCGTGGCCGGTGGCACGTTCGACGACCTTGCCGGGCAACCCGAACCCAGTACGGCCGCGGTCGCACTCCTTCGGGATGCCCTCATCCCGACTTCGCCGGCCTCTCAGGCGGCCCCGCTCGTGGCGTCGCTTCCCCGCTCGCTCACTCGTGCCCAGCGTGACTTCGCCGCTGCTCGCTACCTGCCGCTGGCCGGCGAACTCGCCGCCCTCCTCCCTGTCGCCTCAGCCGTCTCGACCCCGGCCGAGATGGCCATCGCCGCACACGTCTATCACCTCACGACGCGCACCTTGATCAAGCTCAGCGCCTCGCCTTACGCGTGGATCTCCGCCCATAAAGGTGTCGAAGTCGCACAAGCCAGCTCGGATTTCCAGGCGATCGGGGAATGTCGGCGCGATCTGATCAGTCTGTTCCACCGCGCCGCCGAGTATCGCAAGGCCCGCGACATTGCGATCTCCGTCGCAGAATCACTCCGGCCCGAGCTCACCGGAGCGACGCCACAGGCGTGGGGGGCCTATGGCGCACTGCTGTCCACCGGCGCAATCGCCGCCGCTCGCCTTGAGGACCGGCACTCGGCACTCGACATGTTGAACGAAGCCGACGAGGCAGCCCGCCACGCTCCCAATCTCGCTCTTGGCTACGGACACGTGCCCATCTACAAGATGGGCGTCTCCATCGTTCTGGGAGACGCGGGCACGGCTATCGAACACGCCAAGGCGGTCATTCCCCATCAAATCCCAACCTTGGAACGACGAGGCAGTTACTACACCGGCATCGCCGAGGCATTCACCCTTTGGGGAAAGACCGACCGCGCTATCCGGGCCTTGTTCATCGCCGAGAAAATAGCGCCTGCCGAGGTACGACGCTCCGGCACCCGCCAGGTCATCGCCGAGCTACTGCGCCGCGACCCTCACAGCAAGCTCTCCGGCTTGCGCGGACTCGCCCGCCGCGTCGGTGTCACCCTCTGAGGCTGCGAACGCGCAGACCGGAGAACCTCTCTGACGACAGGGCGTTCGAGGCGCCCGGCCCGCCCGCTCCGGACCGACGGTTCGTGTTGGGAGTGTCAAGGCTGGGCAAAGCGCGTCGGACTGCTACGCCAACCGCGGAAAGACCAACTTCGGCGGATGGTGGGTCGACCGGATCTCCACCGGCAACAACGACCTGATCTACTACGACGCCAACGGCGACTCGGTGAAGATCGAGCGCTGGAAGGACATCTCCTTCCCCAACCGCCCCCCGAAGGTCGTCGCCATCGAGATCCTCTGACCCGTTGAACTCCGGCGACCGCCGGAGCCCCCAGCCGGTCACGCCCCGCAGGCGTGACCGGCGACGGGAGCGCGGTGTCCCGAGGGGCCAAGGGATCACGCCATGATGACCGGCTTCCAGTCGGGCACCTCCAGGAAGCGCCGCAGTTCGGCGACCCCCGACAGGAACCCGCCCCACCCCGCGTACGGAGGCGTCGCCTCGTCGAAGCCGCTCTGCACCAGCGTCAGCCGGGTCCTGCCGCCGCTCCCCTCGAGCTCCCACGTCCCGACGCCGGCATCGCCCCAGTCCACGACGAACCTGCGGTCGGGGACGACCTCCAGCACCTTCGACGGGTTCGGGTTGGCGTCGAAGCCGCCCATCGCGAAGCGCCCGCCCTCGTACGGCTCGATCTCGATCGGGTAGCCGAACCAGCGCGTCACCGCCTCCGAGTCGGTGATCGAGTGGAACACCTTCGGCACCGGCGCGTCGATCTCGACCTCGACCCGCATGTCCGTCGAGGTGTAGTCCTGCATCGGCGTCAGCGCCCGCCCCTCCAGGTGCTCGGCCAGCCGGGTCAGCACCTGGCACCAGTACGTCTGCAGCACCCCCCGGATGCTCTTGCCGGTGACGGTGTCCTGGAAGTCGAAGTGGGTCTGCGACAGGGTCAGGATCGTCGCGTCGTCGCCGTCGGGCGCCACGGACAGCTCGGAGACGGTCTCCTCGCCGTCGAGCAGCCACGCGAAGCGCAGCGTGCGCTCGTCCGCGTGCAGCAGCCGCTGGTGCGGCGCGTCGCCCTCCGGCGTCGTACGCCCCCAGAACCCGAACCGCTCCGGCACCTCGGCATCGACCTGCTCGGCCAGCCAGACCCGCAGGTCGGCGGGGTCGCTCAGCGCGCGGCGCACCCGCTCGGCCGGGGCCGGGATCCGGGCACGGAGGATCATGGGCTCAGTCATCGTCTCGTTCTCCTCTGGGCTCTTGAACGGTGTGCGGGTAGCAGGCGAGCGCGAGCTTGAAGGCGTCGCCCTCCGCCCCGCCGTACCGGGTGAACAGGTCTTGCAGCATGGTCTGCAGCTCGTTCAGGAACTCCTGCCGGTTCTCCGGACGAACGCGGATCTCCCCGGACAGACCGATCGACGGCAGCTCGGGAGCGGTCCTGTCGAGCGCCGCGATGTCGGCCTGGACCTCCTCCATGAGGTCGAGCAGGTAGCCGAGGGTGAGCTGGTCGCGGGCCTTGCGCAGCCCGATGCGGCCGACCAGGCGCGGCGACAGCCAGTACGAGCGCGCGCCGGCCTGGTAGATGCCCTCGTGGATGCCGCGCACCTTGCGCTCGGACACCAGGTCGACCAGCCCCGCCTCGACCAGCCGTTTGACGTGGTAGTAGACCCGCTGCGGAGTCTGGCCGAGCCGGGCGGCGACCTCCGAGCAGGTACGCGGCTCGGCCAGTTGCCGCAGCACCTCGATGCGCTGCGGCTTGAGCAGGGCTTCGGCCTGCTCGATCTCTTCCAGGTACAGGACGTCTCTCATCGCGAAAGCAATCCTTTACGTAAAAAACTCTTTTGTCAATTGGGGAAGCGGCGTCGCCCGACGACCGGGGCCGCCTCGATCAGGGCCAGGAGCCGTCGTCGTGGGGGTCGCCGCCGTCGGTGAGCAGCCGCAGGTCGGACTCCACCATCATCGCCACCAGCTCGTCGAACGACACCCGGGGCTCCCACCCCAACTGCGTCCGCGCCTTCTTCGGGTCCGCGCACAGCAGGTCCACCTCGGCCGGCCGGTGCAGCGTCTGGTCGGTGACGACGTACCGCTCCCAGTCCAGCCCCGCCGCGCTGAAGGCCGCCTCCACCAGTTCCCTGACCGACTTCATCCGCCCGGTGCCGATGACGTAGTCCTCGGGCTTGCCGGAGCACAGCATCAGGCGCATGGCCTTGACGTAGTCCCCGGCGTAGCCCCAGTCGCGGCGCGCCTCCAGGTTGCCCAGCCGCAGCTCGGTGGCCAGCCCCAGCTTGATGCGGGCCACCCCGAGCGACACCTTCCTGGTGACGAACTCGGCCCCGCGCCGTGGCGACTCGTGGTTGAACAGGATCCCGGACACCGCGAACATCCCGTACGACTCCCGGTAGTTCTGCGTGAGGAAGTGCCCGTACGCCTTGGCCACCCCGTACGGCGAGCGCGGGTGGAAGGCGGTGCGCTCGTTCTGGGGGGTCTCGCTGACCTGCCCGAACATCTCGGAGGACGAAGCCTGATAAAAGCGGATCTGCTCGCCCATCCCTGACGAGCCGCCCCGCGACACGCCCGAGCACACCCGGATCGCCTCCAGCATCCGCAGCACGCCCATCCCGGTCACCTCGGCCGTGAGCTCCGCCTGCTCCCACGACATCGGCACGAACGAGATCGCCCCCAGGTTGTACACCTCGTCCGGACGCACCCGCTCCACGGCCGAGATCAGCGACCCCTGGTCCAGCAGGTCGCCCCGCACCACCTGGACGTCCGAGAGCAGCTTGCGCATCCGCGACACGCGCGGGTTCGCCTGCCCGCGGACCAGCCCCCAGACCTCATACCCCTCTTCGAGCAGGTGCTCCGCCAGATAGGAACCGTCCTGGCCGGTAATGCCGGTGATCAGAGCGCGCCTGGCCACGGGGTCCTCCAACTATCGCCTGCTCCGTCCCTTTGAGACGGGAATGTACAGCTAAGCGCCTCACAAGGACATCAAGCGACGTAGAACACGTTCCACCGAACCACGCTCGGTTACGGCAACGTTGCAGTTCGCACGCCATGCAGGGGTCATTGTGAACAATTCCAGCCGAACTACCGAATGGTAGCCTTCTCGCACTAAGGTCATCTTTCACGGTACATCCCCGACTCTGGGGCCTACCGGTGGCGAAAGGGGTGTCCGTGCGGGAGCGAAAGCTGCGGATCGCGCTGTTGTCCTACCGCAGCAAGCCCACCTGCGGCGGCCAGGGCGTCTATCTCCGCCACCTGAGCCGGGAACTGGTGGCCCTCGGACACCACGTGGAGGTCTTCTCCGGCCAGCCCTACCCCGAACTGGACGAGGGCGTCATCCTGCGCGAGGTGCCGAGCCTCGACCTCTACCGCGACGAGGACCCGTTCCGGACGCCGAAGCTGCACGAGTACCGCGACTGGATCGACTGGCTGGAAGTCGGCACCATGTGGACCGCCGGCTTCCCCGAGCCGCTGACGTTCACGCTGCGGGCCTACCGCGCGCTCAAGGAACGCGTCGGCGACTTCGACGTCGTCCAGGACAACCAGACCCTCGGCTACGGCCTGCTCGGCATCCAGAAGCTGTTCCCCGTGGTCGGCACCATCCACCACCCGATCAGCGTGGACCGCCGCATCGAGCTGGAGGCCGCGCAGGGCGCCAAGAAGCTGAGCATGCGCCGCTGGTACGGGTTCGTGAAGATGCAGTCGCGCGTCGCGCCGAGGCTGAGCCCGATCCTGACCGTCAGCGAGTCGTCGCTGGCCGACATCCACCGCGACTTCAACGTCCCCCAGGCCAACATGCGCCTGATCCCGCTCGGCGTGGACACCCGCTACTTCCACCCGCGCGACAAGCCCAGGCGCAAGGGCTCGATCGTGGCCGTGGCCAGCGCCGACTCCCCCATGAAGGGGGTCGCGACGCTGCTGCGCGCGGTGGCGAAGCTGGCCACCGAACGCGACGTGAACCTCACCGTCGTCAGCCGGCCCACCCCCGGCGGCCCGACCGAGCAACTCGTGCAGGAGCTGTCGCTGCGGGACCGGGTGCGGTTCGTGCACGGCATCTCCGACGACGAGCTGGGCGAGCTGATCGCCACCTCGGAGATCTCCGTCGTGCCGTCCCTGTACGAGGGCTTCTCGCTGCCCGCCGTCGAGCACATGGCCTGTGGCACGCCGCTGGTCGCCAGCCGTACGGGCGCGCTGCCCGAGGTCGTCGGCGACGCCGCCGTCCAGGTGCCGCCGGGCGACCCGGAGGAACTGGCCGCGGTGCTGCGCCGCCTGCACGACTCGCCCGAGGAGCGCGAGCGGGTGGGCCGGGCCGGCTACGACCGCGTCATGGAGCGTTACACCTGGCACGTCGTGGCCAGGCGGACCGTCGAGGCGTACCACGAGGCCATCGAGAACCACCAGAGGAGAGGCTGACCAGAGTGCTGACCGTGGACTTCGCCCGGCTCCCCGTGGGCCCCGGCGTACGCGTGCTCGACCTGGGCTGCGGCGGCGGCCGGCACGCGTTCGAGGTGCTGCGCCGGGGGGCGGACGTGATCGCGTTCGACATGGACCAGGCGGAGCTGGACGGCGTGGGGGCCATGTTCGCGGCGATGGACAAGGCGGGCGAGGTGCCGGCCGGCGCCACCGGCGAGACCGTCCAGGGCACGGCGCTGGACATGCCGTTCGAGGACGGCGGCTTCGACCGGGTCATCGCGGCGGAGGTGCTGGAGCACATCCCCGACGACATGGCGGCCATGCGCGAGATCTTCCGCGTGCTCAAGCCGGGCGGCACGGCCGCCGTGACCGTGCCGAGCTTCCTGCCCGAGCGCATCTGCTGGGCCCTCGACGAGGACTACCACACCGCCCCCGGCGGCCATGTGCGCATCTACACGCTCGCGGAGCTGTCGGCCAAGCTGAAGTCCGTCGGGTTCGAGATCGGCCCGCACCACCACGCTCACGGCCTGCACGCCCCCTACTGGTGGATCAAGTGCGCGGTCGGCGTCAACAACGACGAGCACCCGCTCGCGAAGGCGTACCACGAGCTGCTGGTCTGGGACATCATGAAGCGTCCCGCCGCCACCAGGATCGCGGAGGCCGTGCTCAACCCGGTCATCGGCAAGAGCGTGGTCCTGTACGTCAGGAAGCCATGATCTCCCGCGAGGAGGTCGTGCGCACGGCCGGGAGCATCGCGACGATCCAGCAGGACGACGGCGGCGTGCCCTGGCCCGAGGGGCACGTGGACGCCTGGAACCACGTCGAGTGCCTGATGGCGATGTCCGTGGCGGGGCTGCGCGAACCGGTGCGCCGCGGCTACGCCTGGCTGTCCCGCCACCAGCGGGCCGACGGCTCCTGGCCGATGAAGCTGGTGGACGGCGGGCCGGCCGAGGCGGGCGGCGAGACCAACCACGCCGCCTACGTCGCCGTCGGTGTCTGGCACCACCACCTCGTCACCGGCGAGCGGCGCTTCACCGAGGAGAGCTGGCCGATGGTCAAGGCCGCCCTCGACTACGTGGCGGGGCTGCAGACCGAGCGCGGCGAGATCGTCTGGGAGCGCGACGCGGCGGGCCGGGCGTCGTCGTACGCGCTGCTCACCGGCTGCTCCTCCATCCACCAAGGGCTGCGCTGCGGCGTGCTGCTGGCCGACCACCTGGGCGATCCGCAGCCGCACTGGGAGCTGGCCGCCGACCGGCTGGCCCACGTGCTGTCGGCGCACCCGGAGGCGTTCGCGGACAAGAGCCGCTTCTCCATGGACTGGTACTACCCGGTGCTGGGCGGCGCGGTGCGCGGGCGGCAGGGGCTGGAGCTGCTGGAGCGCGAGTGGCAGACGTTCGTGGTGCCGGGGCTGGGCATCCGCTGCGTCTCCGACCAGCCGTGGGTGACGGGGGCCGAGACGTGCGAGCTGGTGCTGGCGCTCGACGCGCTGGGTGAGCGGGAGCGGGCGCGCGTGCTCTTCTCCGACATGCAGCACCTGCGGCACGAGGACGGCTCGTACTGGACCGGCTGGCAGTTCGCCAACCGCAAGCACTTCCCGCACGAGCGCTCCGGCTACACCGCCGCCGCCACCGTCCTGGCCGCCGACGCGCTGCTCGGGCTCTCCCCCGGCAGCGGGCTGTTCCGCGACGTGGCCGGGACCTCCGTGCTCGACCCGGAGGCGTGCGGCTGCGCGGCCCTGCGCACCGACGGCCTCTGACGAGACCGTCCGGAACCCCGGCCGCCCGCACAACCGCTTTTGCGGGTTCTTTGCCGCGCGAATCCGGTGCGCCGCCGATGCGTCGCTCAATGGGCTTACTAGCTTCTGAGTGACGTACGAGGCGTCTTCGGGGGAAGCGTGGGCGACACGGGCACACCATCGTTCTTGGACCAGGTCAGGACCCAGCCGACACTAGCTCGCGCCAGGGGGTTGCGGCGGTTGCTGGCCAGGGATCCGCTGGAGTCCGATCTGGGCCGGCGCAGGTTCCGCCTCGGGGACGAAGTCTCGCGGTCGGTTCTCACGAGGTCCGAGCGATCGTACGTCTTCGGTTTCAACGCGGTGCTCTCACGAGAGATCGAGAAGGTCGAGGAGATCCCGGGCGAGCAGCGGCCCTACGCCTACGAGGGCGCCGCCGCCGCCAGCACCGTACTCGACCTGCTCACCCTGACCCGGGGCCGGCGCCTTCACGAGCTACTAGCCGGCCCCGCCCAGCATCACCGTCACGCCGCCTACCTGGGTGCCGGCCGCGGCTACGCGCTGCTGCGGCTGCGCCCGGTGTGGGGCGCGCGGCGGGCCCATCCGCTGCTGCGGTGGCTGGCCGTGGACGGGTTCGGCTTCCAGTGGAGCCTGTCCAGGGCCGACCGCATGGTGGGCGAACGCACGATGCCCGACTTGCTCACCCGGGCGCACTGCGCGGTGTTCGACCAGGGGCTGGGGCGGCTGCTGTGGTATCACGAATGCGCCGCGCCCGACGACGTCTCGGCCCGCGTCGGCGGCTACCCGGCCACCCGGCGGGCCGACCTGTGGAGCGGGGTCGGGTTCGCGGCGGCCTACACGGGCGGCGCCGAGCCCGGCGAGCTGTGGCACCTGGCCGAGCACGCGGCGGCCGACGGCTTCCGCGCGTACCTGGCGCAGGGCTGCGCCTTCGCGGTGGCCGCGCGGCTGCGTTCCGGGGAGTTGCCGGAGCACGTGGCGCGGAGCGTGCCGATCCTGGCGGGCGCCGAGCCCGAGGAGGCCGCCGCCTGGACCGACCGCGCGCTGATCGAGCTGGGGCACGAGGCGCACACGCACGAGCACTTCCAGAGCTGGCAGTCGCAGATCCGCCGCTCCTGGACCCACCGCCACCGCCGCTGAGCTAGATCCCCTCGCCGACCCGTTCCAGGACGCGCAGCGACCCGGTGACCGAGACCTCCTCGAACGCGCCCGACGCCAGCGCCCGCCGGTAGACCCGGTACGGGGCCTGCCCGCCGTCGGCCGGGTCGGGGAAGACGTCGTGGAGGACCAGCGCGCCGCCGGGCAGCACGTGTGGCGCCCAGCCCTCGTAGTCGCGGGTGACCGGTTCCTCGGAGTGGCCGCCGTCGATGAACAGCATGCCCAGCGGCGTGTTCCAGAGCCGGGCGACCTGTTCCGACCGGCCGACGATCGCGATCACCTCCTCCTCCAGCCCGGCGGCGGCGATCGTGGCGCGGAAGACCGGCAGCGAGTCCATCTTCCCGAAGCGCAGGTCCATCAGGGTCGGGTCGTGGTGGGCCCAGCCCGGCTGGATCTCCTCGGAGCCGCGGTGGTGATCCACCGTGACGACCACGGACCCGCTCTGCCGGGCCGCCGCGCCGAGGTAGACGGCGGACTTGCCGCAGTAGGTGCCGATCTCGCAGACGGGGCCGAGCGTGCCGTATCGGCAGGCCGCCTCGTACAGGGCCAGGCCCTCTTCGGGCGGCATGAACCCCTTGGCATGTTTCGCCGCGTAAAGCAGCTCTGACGGCATCGACATAGCCTTGCACCCTAGCCGAACCGAATAACATTCCGGCCGCCCCTTGCAGGGCCGTTCTGCAACCTGTTCTACTTGGCAGCGTGAATCAGCGCGCTCGCATCTCGATGTCGGACGACGAGGTCACCGCCTTCCTGGAGGGCTCGCGCAAGCTGCAGCTCGCGACCATCAACCCCGACGGCACGCCGCACCTGGTGACCATGTTCTACGGCCTGGCCGAGGGCCGGATCGCCTTCTGGACGTACGGCAAGGCGCAGAAGGCCCGTAACCTGAGCCGCGACCCCCGGGTGAGCTGCCTCGTCGAGGCCGGCGAGAACTACGACGAACTCCGCGGCGTCCTGCTGTACGGCAAGGCCGAGCAGGTGCTCGAACCCGACCGCGTCATGGAGATCGGGATGGCCGTCGCCCGCCGGATGACCCCGGGCGTGCCCGACGAGCTGCTCCGCCCGTACGTGGAGAAAACCGGGCGTAAGCGCCTTGCGTACGTCGTCGAGCGTACGAAAGTGGTCTCATGGGACCACGGGAGGCTCACATGAAGGTCAAGGTGGACGAGCTGGTCTGCGAAGCCAACGCCGTGTGCATGGGGCTCGCGCCGGAGGTCTTCGACGTGGACGACGACGACCAGCTCCACATCCTGCTGCCGCAACCACCCCCAGCGATGCGGGACCGCGTCCGCCACGCGGTCAGGTCCTGCCCGAAAGCCGCCCTTTCCCTCGAGGAATAGCCCGCAGCCAACGAGGAGGAACCCCCCATGCGCGCCGCGATCCTGCACGCCGTAGGCAACGACAAGCTCGACATCCGCGACGACGTCACCCTGGCCCCCGTCGGGCCGGCCGACGTGCGCGTCCGGATCCGGGCGACGGGCGTCTGCCACTCCGACCTGTCGGCGATGACGGGCGTGCTGCCCCAGCCCGTGCCGCTCATCCTCGGCCACGAGGGCGCGGGAGAGGTGGTCGAGGTGGGCGAGCACGTCACCTCGGTCAAACCGGGCGACCACGTCGTGATTAGCTGGCGGCCGGCCTGCCAGGAGTGCGAGCTGTGCGTGGGGGGCCAGCCGTACCTGTGCATGAAGTACGTCATCGAGTCCTTCAGCAAGGGCAACTTCCGGCTCGGCGACGGTTCGACGGTGTTCGGGATGGCCGGGTGCGGCACCTGGGCCGAGGAGATCATCGTGCCCTGGCAGGGCGCGATCAGGATCGACGACGACGTCCCGTGGGAGGCGGCGGCGCTGATCGGCTGCGGCATCACGACCGGCGTCGGCGCCGCGATCAACACCGCGAAGGTGCGTCCCGGCTCCACGGTCGCGGTGATCGGCTGCGGCGGCGTCGGCCTGTCCGTCATCCAGGGCGCCCGCGTCGCCGGCGCCAGGACGATCCTCGCCATCGACCCGCTGGAGTCCAAGCACGAGCTGGCCAGGAAGGTCGGGGCCACCCACACGGCCACCCCCGAGCAGGTCGGCGAGGTGCTGAACGAGCTCACCGGCGGCACCGGCTTCGACTACGGCTTCGAGGTGGTCGGCAAGTCCGCCACGATCCAGAGCGCCTGGCAGGTCACCCGGCAGGGCGGCGACGTCGTCATCGTCGGGGCGGGCGCGATGGACGACATGGTCTCCATCTCCGCCTTCAGCCTGCTCTTCGAGGGCAAGAACCTGCTGTCCAGCCTGTACGGCGAGGCCGACGTGCGGCACGACTTCCCGTACTTCGCCAAGCTCCACAAGACGGGCCTGCTCGACCTGGAGTCGCTGATCAGCTCCCGCATCCGCCTGGCCGACCTGAACGACGCCGTCGCGGCCCTGCGCGGCGGCGAGGTGCTGCGCCAGATCGTCCTGATGGACTGACGAACGGGCGAGCGGGGGGCCGGCGAGCCCCCCGCGACCCCGACGTTACGTAGTGGAGAAGGCGGCGTCGAAGGCCGTGGTCGGCGGGGTGATGGCGTTGAGGCGGCGGATGTAGCCCAGCGCCTCCTTGGCCCCGTCGAGCCGGTCCATCCCGGCGTCCTCCCACTCGATCGAGATCGGCCCCTCGTAGCCGATCGCGTTCAGCGCGCGGAAGCAGTCCTCCCACGGCACGTCGCCGCGGCCGGTCGAGACGAAGTCCCAGCCCCTGCGCATGTCCGCCCACGGCAGGTGCGACGACAGGCGGCCCCTGCGGCCGTCGCCGACCCGGACCCGGGTGTCCTTGCAGTCCACGTGGTAGATGCGGTCCTTGAAGTCGAGGATGAACCCGACCGGGTCGAGGTCCTGCCACACCATGTGGGAGGGGTCCCAGTTCAGGCCGAACGCGGGCCGGTGGCCGATGGCCTCCAGCGTGCGCACGGTGGTGTGGTAGTCGTAGGCGATCTCGCTGGGGTGGACCTCGTGCGCGAACCGCACCCCGACCTCGTCGAAGACGTCGAGAATGGGGTTCCAGCGGTCGGCGAAGTCCTGGTAGCCGGCATCGACCATCGAGGCCGGCACCGGCGGGAACATCGCGACCGTGTGCCAGATCGACGAGCCCGTGAAGCCCACCACGGTGTCCACGCCGAGCAGGGCGGCGGCGCAGGCGGTGTTCTTCATGTCCTCGGCCGCCGCCCGGCGCACCGACTCGGGGTCGCCGGAGCCCCAGATACGGGCCGGGAGGATGGCCTTGTGGCGCTCGTCGATGGGGTGGTCGCAGACGGCCTGGCCCACGAGGTGGTTGGAGATCGTCCACACCTTCAGGCCGTGCTTGTCGAGCTGCGCGCGCTTCTGCTCCACGTACGAGGGGTCCTCGACCGCCTGGGCCACGTCGAAGTGGTCGCCCGAGCAGGCGATCTCCAGCCCGTCGTAGCCCCACTCGGCGGCCAGCCGGCACACCTCCTCGAACGGCAGGTCCGCCCACTGCCCGGTGAACAGGGTGACTGGTCGCATCAATCCTCCACGTTCGTGTAGCGGCTGCCGTCAGCCGCGCTGCGCTCGACCGCCTCCAGCACCCGCTGCACCCGCAGCCCGTCGGCGAACGACGGCGTCGGGTCGGCCCCGGTGGCGACCGCTTCCAGGAAGTCCTTGATCTCGTGGGTGAAGGTGTGCTCGTAGCCGAGGCCGTGGCCGGGCGGCCACCAGGCGCCGACGTAGGGGTGGTCGGGCTCGGTGACCAGGATGCGCTCGAAGCCGCCGCCGCCGGCGCTGAACCACAGCTCGTTCATGGCCTCGAAGTCGAAGGCCAGGCTGCCGAGCGAGCCGTTGATCTCGATGCGCATCGCGTTCTTGCGCCCGTTGGCGAAGCGGGTCGCCTCGAACGAGGCCACCGCCCCGCCCGACATGCGGCCGATGAACAGGGCCGCGTCGTCCACCGTGACCGCGCCGCGCTCGGTGGATCCGGTGGCGCCGAGCCCGGCCGACCCTGTCGCGAGCGGCCGTTCCCTGATGAACGTCTCGGTCAGCGCCGACACGCCCGCGACGTTCTGGCCGGTGATGAACTGGGCGGCGTCCACGATGTGCGCGCCGATGTCGCCGAGCGCGCCCGAGCCCGCCTTGTCCTTCTGCAGCCGCCAGACCAGCGGGAACTCGGGGTCGACGATCCAGTCCTGGAGGTACTGCGCCCGCACGTGCCTGATCTCGCCGATCCGGCCCTGCTCGACGTACCGGCGGGCGACGACGATCTGCACGTCGTCGCGTTCGACCAGCACTCTCCAGTCCGTCTCGACGGCGGCCCAGCCGAGCTGCGCGGCCGCGGCCTCGGTGGGTTCCTTGGACCGGCCGGCGAGCACCGCCATGCGCGGCGTCAGCGGCAGGTCGAAGAACGCCCCGACGCTGCGCCATGCCTGGGAGTGGACGCGGCCCATGAAGGCGTAGCCGACCATGCCCACGCCGATGGTGGTTCTGTCTGACATGCAACCCCCGATCAGGATCAGGATTCGAAGCCGAGCGCCAGGTACTTCTCGACGTTGTCCTTCGTGATGGTCTCGGACGCGAGCGTGATGGACTGGGGAACCTGGTTCTCCAGCAGATCGCTCATGCCCTTCTCCTGTGCTATCAGACGCGCCAGTTTGATCGCCGAGGAGGCCATGGTCGGCGAGTACGTGACCGTGGCCTGCAGCACGGAGGTGCCCGACTGGATCTCGCGCATCGCGTTCAGCGAGCCGGCTCCGCCGACCATGACGAACTCGCTGCGACCGGCCTCCTTGATCGCGGCCAGCACGCCGACGCCCTGGTCGTCGTCGTGGTTCCAGAGCGCGTCGATCTTCTTGTGCGCCTGGAGCAGCGAGGTGGCCACCTCGTTGCCGGTCTCGACGGTGAACTGGGCGTCCTGCTTGGCCGTGACGCTGAACCCGTACGTCTTCAGCGCGTCGGCGAAGCCCTTGCTGCGGTCCTGGGTCAGCGGCAGCGTGGCGATGCCCTGGATCTCGACGATCACGGGGTTGGCCGTGCCCTTGTCCTTGAGCTGCTTGCCGATGAAGTGCCCGGCGGCCACGCCCATGCCGTAGTTGTCGCCGCCGATCCACGTGCGGAAGGCCAGCTTGTTGGGGAAGATCCGGTCGAGGTTGACGACCGGGATGCCCGCCTCCGATGCCTGCAGCGCGACCTGGTTGAGCTGCTGGCCGTCGTTGGGCAGGATCACCAGCGCGTTCACCTTGGCCGCGATCAGCGACTCGACCGCGGAGATCTGCTGGTTGATGTCGTTGGTCGGCTCGACCGGCTTGAAGTCGATGTCGGTGTACTGCTTCGCGGTGGCCTCGGCGTTCTTGGCGATCGCCGCGATCCAGCCGTGGTCGGCCGCGGGCGCCGAGAAGCCGATGGTCACCTTGGTGCCGGGCTGGTCGTTGCCGCTGGCCGCGGGGGCCGGCGCCGCGGCGGCGCTGGTGGGCGCCGCCGCGGGCTCGTTGCTGGTGCAACCGGAAGCCAACAGCGCGGCTCCGCCGAGCCCCCCGATGAGGAACCCCCTGCGCGCGACGTTGTCACTCATGGTGCTCTCTCCTTCAGATTCCGCCGCTGGAGAAGGACGGCGACGACGATGATCAGGCCCTTAGCGATCAGTTGGTCGCTGGTGTTGAGCCCGTTGAGGATGAACAGGTTGGTGATGAGGGTGAAGATCAGCAGGCCCAGGATGGAGCCCACGATCGTGCCCCGGCCCCCGGTGAGCAGCGTGCCGCCGATGATCACGGCGGCGATGGCGTCGAGTTCGTACAGGTCTCCGTGGGTGGAGGAGCCCGTGGTCGTCCGCGCCATGATCAGGATGGCCGCGATGCCGCAGCACAGGCCCGACAGCCCGTACAGGAGCATGGAGTGCCGCCGCACGTCGATGCCGGCCAGCCGGGCCGCCTCGGGGTTGCCGCCCACCGCGTACGTGCGCCGCCCGAACGTCGTGCGGTTGAGCAGGATCCACCCCAGCACCACGACCAGGGCGAAGATGTAGACCAGCAGCGGGATGCCGAGCAGCCGGGTGGTGGACAACTCCACGATCGAGAAGTTGCCCTCCGAGATGAGCTGCGTCTTGCGGTCGGACATGCGCTGCGCCAGGCCCCGGGCGGCCACCAGCATCGCCAGCGTGGCGATGAACGGCACCAGCCGCCCGTAGGCGATCAGCCATCCGTTGAGCAGCCCCGCGCCGGTGCCGACGAGGATCGCGCAGATCGCCACCACCACCGGCCCGTACGACTGCGTGGCCACCGTGGTGGCCCACACGCTGGCCAGCGCCATGACCGCGCCCACCGACAGGTCGATGCCGCCGCCGATGATCACGAACGTGGCCCCGACCGTGATCACGCCGATCGTGGCGGCCAGCGACAGGATGCTGACCAGGTTGGAGGCGGTGGCGAAGTTCTCCGGCCGGGTGATCAGTCCGACGACGACCAGCAGCGCCAGCGCGCCGAGCAGACCGAGGTGGCGCATCTCGCCGATCCCGCGGATCGACGGCAGCGCCGGCGCGGCCTTGGTGGTGGGCTCCCCCATCACGCCGCCCTCCCATTCATGATCATGTCCAGTACGGCGTGCTCGTCCAGTTCGCCCGCCTCCCCTTCGTGGATGACCGTGCCTTCGCGCAGCACCAGCACCCGGTCCGCCAGGCCCAGCACCTCGGGTACCTCGCTGGAGACCAGCAGCACGCCGATGCCCCGCTCGGCCAGGTCGTGGATGACCGCGTACAACTCGGCCCTGGCGCCGACGTCCACGCCCCGGGTCGGCTCGTCGAGCAGGAGCAGCTTGCGCCCGCCGAGCAGCCAGCGCGCCAGCACGGCCTTCTGCTGGTTGCCGCCCGACAGGGTCCTGATCGGGCGTTCCGGGTCGGGTGGCCGGATGTCCAGCAGTTCCGACAGGCGCTGGGCCTCGGCCCGCTCGCGCTTGCGGTCGATCCAGCCGAACCTGGCGAACCCCGGCAGGGTGCCCAGCGTGATGTTGGCCGTGACGCTCTGGTCGAGCAGCAGGGCCTGCGCCTTGCGCTCCTCGGGGGCCAGGCCCATGCCCCTCCTGACCGTGCCGACCACGCCCCGGCGCACCGGGCGGCCGTCGAGCAGCACCCGGCCCGTGGCCGGGCGGGCGCCGTAGACGGCCTCCAGGATCTCCGAGCGGCCCGAGCCGACGAGCCCGGCCAGGCCGACGATCTCACCCGCCCGTACGGAGAAGGAGACGTCGCCGAAGACCCCCGGCGAGCTCAGGCCCTCGACCCTGAGCACCTCCTCGCCCGGCTCGCGACCGCCTCTGGGCGGGAAGACGTACTCGACGTTGCGGCCGGTCATGAGCGAGACGATGCGCTGGGTCGGCGTCTCGCGCGCGGGCAGGCCGACGGCGACCGTGCGGCCGTCCTTCAGCACCGTGACGCGGTCGCCGATCTCGCGGATCTCCTCCAGGCGGTGTGAGATGTAGACCACGGCCACACCCTGGGCGGTGAGCTCGCGGATGATGCGGAAGAGATTGGCCACCTCGTCGTGGGCGAGCGCGGCCGACGGCTCGTCCATGATGATCAGGCGGGCCTCGTGGGAGAGCGCGCGGGCCATGGAGACGACCTGCTTGGCCGCCGGCGGCAGCCGGCCGACCTCCGCCGAGGGCCGGATCTCCGGGTGGCCCAGGCGCTCCAGCACCTCGCGTGCGGCGCGCCTGCCCGCGGCCCGGTTCACGAAGCCGAGGCGGGCGTGCTCGTGGCCGAGGAAGATGTTCTCGGCCACGCTGAGGCCGTCCACCAGGTCGAGTTCCTGGTAGATGGTGGCGAAGCCGAGCTTGATGGCGTCGATGGGACTGCCGGGGCGCACTTCCGCCCCGTTGAACGAGATCGTGCCCTCGTCCGGCTGGTGTGCGCCGGCCAGCACCTTGATCAGGGTGGACTTGCCGGCGCCGTTCTGGCCGAGCAGGCAGTGCACCTCGCCGGCCCGCACGTCCAGATCGACCCCGTCCAGCGCGCGCACGCCGGGGAACTGCTTGACGATGCCCTTCATGACCAGCATCGGGAGGTCCCTTTCAGCGTCTACGTTCAGGCGTTGACGATGCGGTTGATGTTGTCGGGTGACAGGTAGTGCTCGATGGCGAGGATCCCGGCGCCGAGGGCGGCGGCGTTGATCCCCGTACGGCTGGGCGTGATCGACAGGTGGTGCGTGGCCAGCGGGAGCGAGCGGCGGTAGACCGCTTCCCTGATGCCGGCCAGCAGGTGTTCGTGCACCCGCGACAGCGCGCCGCCGATCACGATGACTTCGGGGTTGAAGAAGTTGACCAGGCTGGCCAGCACCTCGCCGATGTGCCGTCCGGCCTCTCTGACCAGCCGCAGCGCCTGGGTGTTGCCGGACTGGACGAGCGCCACCACGTCGGCGCCGCTCTCGGCCGGCAGGCCCAGTTCGGTCAGCCGGCGCGCGATGGCGGCTCCGCCGGCCACGGCCTCCAGGCAGGCGCTGTTGCCGCACCGGCAGCCGGCGTCCTCGTGGCCGCTGACCCGGATGTGGCCGATGTCGCCGGCCGAGCCCTGCGCGCCCCTGTGCAGCCTGCCCTCGGCCACGATGCCGCAGCCGATGCCGGTGCCGACCTTGACGAACAGCAGGTGCCGGGTGTCGGCGAACGCGCCCCGGTGCTCGCCGAGCGCCATCACGTTGACGTCGTTGTCCACGAGGACCTCGACCCCGTCGAAGTACTCGGGGACGGGGTAGTCGTTCCAGCCGGGCATGATCGGCGGGTTGTTCGGCCGGCCCGTGGCGAACTCGACCGGCCCCGGCACCCCGATCCCGACGGCCCGCAGGATGCCGCGCGGCCGCCCCACCTGACCGAGCAACTGGTCGAGCCGCTGGTCCACGTGGGCGAGCACCTTGTCGGGGCCCTCGCCGATCAGCAGTGAGTCCTCGCACTCGGCCAGCACGTCGCCCGAGATGTCCATGAGCGCGACCCGGCAGTGGGTCGCGCCCAGGTCGACGCCGGCGAAGGCGTGGTCCTCGGTGTGCAGGCGGAGCTGGCGCGGCGGCCGGCCGCCGGTGGACTCGCCGCTCTCGGTCTCCTCGACCAGGCCGCGCTCGATCAGCGCGTCCACACGCTGGGAGATCGTGGACCTGGCCAGGCCGGTGAGCCTCGCCAAATCGGAACGGGTCGTCGCGGAGCCGGCGCTGATCAGTGTCAGCACGTCGCCGGCGGAGCCCGCCTGGGGGGTCATGCCGCCGACAATAAGATCACCGATGGGGCAAATCAAGAGGGTGGATCGACCAAACTCCCCCAACTTCCGCCGAAGATCGAACAAAGACCTGCTTAAAGCCAGAATCATCGACATTTCGGCAAGTGCCAGAAAACGCGGAAATGCCGGCCCCCACGGTCGGGACCGGCACGTCCTGCTCCTCCGGAGATCAGGTCAGAGCATGGCCTTCATCGAGTCGCCGGCCGTCAGCACGTACGGCTGCTCGGTCATCACCGAGCCCCAGTTGGCCGCGATCGCCTCGGGCGTGAGGTCGTCGGAGCGCCACCCCGGCCCCTCGGCCACGAACACCCGCGCCACCTTGCCGCCCCCGACCGTGAACACCTCGCCGCTGACCTCGCACGACTCGTGCACCAGGTAGGCCACCAGCGCGCTGACCCGCTCGGGGGTGAACCTGGCCTCGAACTCGGCCGGCAGCAGCGCCTCGGTCATCCGCGTCCAGGCGACGGGCGCGATCGCGTTGGCCCTGATGCCGTTGCGCGCGCCCTCGATGCCGATCGTCTTGGTCAGGCCGACCAGGCCCATCTTGGCGGTGGCGTAGTTGGCCTGGCCGAAGTTGCCGAACAGCCCGGCCGGGCTGGAGGTGTTGACCACGCGCCCGTAGCCGGCCCCCTTCATCAGCGGGTAGGCGGCCTGGCTGACGAGGTAGGAGCCGCGTACGTGCACGGCCAGCACGGCGTCGAACTCCTCGACCGTCATCTTCCCGAACGACTTGTCCCGCAGGATGCCCGCGTTGTTGACGACGATGTCGAGCTTGCCGAAGGCGTCCACGGCGGCCTGGACGACGGCCCTGGCGCCCTCGGGGGTGGCGATGTCGTCGGCGTTGGCGACGGCCTGGCCGCCGTTCTTGACGATGAGGTCGACCACCTCGGCCGCCGGGCCCGCCGAGGCGCCCGTGCCGTCGAGCGCGCCCCCGAGGTCGTTGACGACGACCTTGGCGCCCCGCTCGGCCAGCAGGAGCGCGTGCGACCTGCCCAGGCCGTGCCCGGCCCCCGTGATGATCGCGACCCTGTCATCGAACCGAAGCATCCGAACCTCCCAGGCGAGGAGAACAACATTCTAGTCACGAGTACGATAACCGCCCCGCCACCCGTTCCCTACCCCGCCCGGGACGCCGGTCCCGGGACGGCAGGTCAGGGCAGCCGCCACAGATCGGGCTCGCCCGCCTCCTTGACCACCCGCCCCTTCGCCGCCAGCCAGGCCAGGTGCGCCAGCGTCTCGTTGTTGGCCGAGCGCCGCATGAACGGCGGGATCGTCTCCCACGGCCGCGACCACGTCAGCCGGGTCGCCACGTCCCAGCAGGCGGCCCCGCCGGCCGCGCCCACCACCTGCTCGATCTCGGCCAGCCGCTCGTCGTGGTGGGCCAGCACCGCGTCCACCCGCTCGGCCAGTTCCAGGAACCGGTACTCGTGCGCGGGCAGCACCTCGTCCACGTCCAGCTTGCGTACGGCGGCCAGCGCGTCGAGGTAGTCGGCCAGCGGGTTCGGGCCCGACTGGGGGTGCACGGCCACGATGGGCGTGATCTTCGCCAGTACGTGGTCGCCGGAGAACAGCACCCTGCGCTCCGGCGAGACGAAGCACAGGTGGCCGGGCGAGTGACCGGGCGTCCAGACGGCCCGCAGGTCCCAGCCGGGCAGCCCGAGGTCGTCGCCGTCCTCGACCAGGCGGTCCGGCCTGGCCATCGAGACCACGTGCCGGATCATCATGGAGGCGCCGGCCAGTTCGTCCAGCGTCAGGTCGGGGACGCCGCAGCGGCGCAGCAGTTCCCGCTCCCGCTGGACCAGGGAGTCGATGACCTCGTCGTCGTAACGCTCGCGCACCAGGCGCGCGTCGGCCGGGTGCAGCGCGATCCAGGCGCCCGAGTTCTCCCTGACGCGGCCCGCCAGGCCGTAGTGGTCGGGGTGGATGTGGGTGACCAGCACGCCCTTGACGTCGGTGATCGCGTACCCGGCCACGCCGAGGCCCGCCACGAGCGCCTCGTACGCCTCGTCGGTGTTCCAGCCGGCGTCGACGATCGCCACGCCGTCGGGCAGTTCGAGGACGTAGACCAGCACGTACCGGAGGGGGTTGATCGGGATCGGCACCGGGATGGACCACAGCCCAGGACGCACCCGCTCGACTTCGGGGAACGTCCCGCCGACCCATGCCTCCCGCTGTGCCGCGTTCGAGGGGGTCACCACAAATTTCGCCACACGCCCGAATATAGTTCTGTGTCCGAATCATGTTCTACTTGGGGCATGAAGCCGAGCCGCGAGATCTCCGCCGAGGGCCGCTTCGTCCGGCAGCCGAACCGCTTCACGGACCGGCTCGGCCCTCCGGAACCCGGCCGCTACCGCCTCTACGCCTCCTACGCCTGCCCGTGGGCGCAGCGCGTCCTGATCGTCAGGAAGCTCCTGGGCCTGGAGGAGCTGCTCGACGTCACGATCGTCGATCCCATCCGCGACGAGAAGGGCTGGCGGATCCCCGGAGGCGACCCGGAGTACCTGTCGGAGCTGTACCACGCCACCGACCCCGGCTACACGGGCCGCTACACCGTCCCCTGCGTCTGGGACACCAGGGACGGGCGCATCGTCACCAACGACTTCCCCCGGATCACCCTCGACCTGGAGACGTCGTGGGGCACCTCGCCCGACCTCTACCCGGAGCGGCTGCGCCCCGACATCGACATCATGAACGACCGCCTCTTCCACGGGCTCAACAACGCGGTCTACGAGGCCGGCTTCTCCCGCGACCAGCAGGTCTACGAGGAGGCGGTGGCACGGGTGTTCAGCACCCTCGACTTCCTGGAGGTGCGGCTGGCCGAGTCGCAGTACCTCTTCGACACCCTCACCGACAGCGACGTGCGCCTCTACACGACCCTGGCCAGGTTCGACGCGGTGTACTACGCGCACTTCAAGTGCTCGGTGCGGCGGCTGGTCGACTATCCGGCGCTGTGGGCCTACGCCCGCCGCCTGTACGCCGTCCCGGCCTTCCGCGAGACCACCGACTTCGACCAGATCAAGCGGCACTACTACCTCACCCAGCCCGCCATCAACCCGAGCCGGATCGTGCCGGTCGGACCCGAGCTGGACTGGAGCCGGTAGGCACGGGCATCCGCACGAACAGCGCCACCGAGGCCAGCATCACCAGCGCGGCCAGGCCCCAGGCGGCGGCCAGCCCCGCCTGGGCGGCCAGGACGCCGAGCGTGAGGTTGGCCACGGTGCCGCCCGACTGCAGGGCGATCGAGCTCGTCGAGGTGACGGTGGTGCGCTCGGCCGCGGTGACCGCCTTGTGGGTCAGCTCCAGGCACAGCACGCCCGTCACCGAGCCGCCGGCGAACAGCAGGACGTAGGCCAGCGCCGCGCTCACCAGGCCGGACGGGCCGTCCAGCCCGGCGGTCGCGGCCAGCGCGCCGACGGACAGCGCCGTCAGGACCGTCCCCGCGATCGCGCCCCTGGCCGAGCCGCCCGCCAGGCGAGCGGCGCGGGGCGCGAACGCACTGCCCGCCGCGCTGCCCGCGAACCCGAGCGCCGTCACCATGGCGTAGGCCATGCCGCCCTTCTCGGCCGTGCCGGCGAGCGCGGCCAGCCGGCCCGGGGTGAGCAGCTCGATGCTCATCAGGACCACGCCCGACGCGGCGGCGGCGAGCATGAGGCGGCGCAGCACCGCGCCGCCCAGCACCAGCCGGACGCCGCCCACGACGGAGGCGGGCACCTCGCGCAGCACACTCGCCGCCGAACGACGCTCGCGGGCCGGCTCCGGTAGCGCGAAGACCGCCACGACCAGCAGGACCACGGCCGCCGCTGCGCCCGCCAGCGGTGGCGCGGCCAGCGGGAGCAGCAGCGACGGCGGCACCACGAGCGGCAGCGCGCCGCCCGCCAGCACACCGGCGCACAGGGCCGCCGACTCCATCGCCCCGCCCTTGGCCAGGCCGGGCCGCAGGTCGGCGTCGTGGCCCTCGATGCCGTGCAGCGTGTCGACGTACCAGGAGGTGGCGGGGCCGCTGGACAGCGCTCTCGCGACGCCCTTCAGCACCCCGCTCAGCAGGAACATCCAGAACGTGGTGGACACGCTGATCAGGGTCAGCCCCGCCACCGTGAACGCGGCCGAGGCGGCCAGCACCACGCGCCGCCCCAGGACGTCGGCCAGCCCGCCGGTGGGCAGCTCCAGGCTCACGGTCACGATCGAGAACACCGTCACCGCCAGGCCGATCTGGGCGAGGCCGAGGCCCCGCTCGGTCATCAGCAGGACCATCGTCGCCATCATCAGCCCCGGCGGCAGCCAGGTCAGGAAGTTGACGAGCAGGTAACGCCGTAACGCCGAGCGCGCGGTCACGACCGCTCCATCCGCCGGCGCGGGAAGCCCGCCACCCAGACATGGACGAGCCGGGCGTCGCCGGAACCCTGGTGACGGGCGGCCAGCTCGGCCAGCAGTTCCTCGGTCCGCGCGGCGAACTCGGCGAGCGCGGCGGGCGGCAGCTCCACGATGTGGTCGCTCACCCCCGCGGCCTCCACCCACTCCGGCGACCACTCGGACTCGTCGAACTCCTCGACGCTCCGGCCGAACACGTCGGCCTGGTGCAGCCGCATGACCTTGACCGCCTCGCGGCCCTCCGGGGTGACGTACATCTCCCGGCTGTTCCACGAGGTGTAGCGGTGGCGCGCCCGCCAGCGGCGCTCGCGGCCGTCGCGCTGCTCGGGGTCCTCCTCGATGAAGCCGTGCTTGAACAGCTCGCGCAGGTGGTAGCTGGTCGAGCCGGAGCTCTCGCCGACGGTGCGGCCGAGCTCGCTGGCGGTGGCGGGGCCGTCGGAGCGCAGCAGGCCGAGCAGCCGGGCACGCAGCGGGTGGGTGACCGCCCTCAGGACCCGCGGATCGCTGATCTTGTAGTGCTCTTCCATGAAGCCACCATAGACCGCAAAGAGAATTTTGCAAAGAGAATTTTGCGGTCTTCCGGCTCCCTAGAATGTGGGGATGCTCGACGACATCCAGGTGGACGACTCCGTCTTCGCACTGCGCCCCGACTTCGCGGTGCTCATCGTGACCGCGCACGGCCTGCGCAACGGGCCCACCGACGACCGCTCCCGGGCGTGGCTGGAGACGGCCTCGACGGCGGAGACGCAGGCGGACAAGATCGACGCCTGGAAGGACGCCTACCGGGCGTTCGGGGCCAAGCCGCAGCGCACCCGGCCGTCGGTCGACGCGCTCACCCGCCGCATGCCGCTGCCGGAGATCAACCGGGTCGTCGACGCGTACAACTCGATCAGCGTGAAGCACGCGCTCCCCATCGGCGGCGAGGACCTCGACCGTTACGCCGGCCCGGCGCGGCTGGTGCGGGCCGCCGGCGACGAGGCGTCGGAGGAGGCCCTGGGGCAGCCGGAGCCCGGCGAGGTCATCTGGCGCGACGACATCGGTGTCACCTGCAGGAGATGGAACTGGCGCCAGGTGGCGCGCACCCGCCTCACCGAGGAGACCACCAACGCGATCTTCCTCCTGGAGCGCCTGGAGCCGATGTCCCTGGAAGAACTCAAGCAGGCGGGCGAGGAGCTGGCAGACCTTCTGTCCGAGTTGTCCCCGGAGGTGCAGATCGCCAGCCGCCTGGTGGCCGACGGGAAATAAACCTCTGCCCGCGACGTTGATACCAAAGAGTAATAATCGCTACACCACCCGGATTGACGAGGCGAGCGTGACCTCATTGCACGCGCCTGAGAGGATCGTTCGAGGCGGCACGGGCTCTTCGGCGCGCGCTGCCGGTCCGGGCGAGTAGCCTTGGACAGGTTCTCTAACATCAACGCCGATCTGCGGAAGAGGGCGATTTCCGCCGTGTCGTCTGAGTCGTCGCGGACAAACCCGCTGGCAAGCTTTGGTCAGAACGAGTGGCTTGTCGACGAGCTGTACCAGAAGTATCTCCAAGATCCAGAGTCTGTCGACAAGGCCTGGTGGAACTTCTTCGCTGACTACAACCCTGACTACGGACCGGGTCGAACCCCGGTCAGGGAGGCGGCGAACGGCTCTGTGACCGCACCCGTTGCTCCTCCTCAGGCTCCCAAGGCGCCGCCCAAGGCGCCACCCGCTGCCGAGAAGCCGAAGCAGCCGGCCGCTCCGGTGCCCAAGGGCGCCGAAGAGGTCAAGTTGCGCGGCGCGGCGGCCCGCACGGCCGCCAACATGGACCTGTCCCTGACGGTCCCGACGGCGACCAGCGTCCGGGCCATCCCGGCCAAGCTGCTCATCGACAACCGCATCGTGATCAACAATCACCTCCAGCGGGGCCGCGGCGGCAAGGTCTCCTTCACGCACCTGATCGGGTTCGCGATCGTCAAGGCGCTGAAGGCCATGCCGGAGATGAACTTCTCCTACGCCGAGATCGACGGCAAGCCGACCCTGGTCAAGCCCGAACACGTCGGCTTCGGCCTCGCGATCGACGTGCAGAAGAGCAACGGCGAGCGCCAGCTCCTCGTGCCCTCCATCAAGGGCGCGGGAGAGATGGACTTCCGGCAGTTCTGGATGGCCTACGAGGAGGTCGTCCGCAAGGCGCGCGCCGGCAAGCTCGGCGTCGACGACTTCTCCGGCACCACGATCTCCCTGACCAATCCCGGCACCATCGGCACCGTGCACTCCGTGCCGCGCCTGATGCCCGGTCAGGGCACGATCATCGGCGTCGGGGCGATGGAATACCCGGCCGAGTACCAGGGGGCCTCCCCCGACACGCTCTCGCGCCTGGCCGTCTCCAAGGTCATGACGCTGACCAGCACCTACGACCACCGGATCATCCAGGGCGCCCAGTCGGGCGACTTCCTGCGCCAGATCCACCGGCTGCTGCTCGGCGAGCACGGCTTCTACGACGAGATCTTCGAGGCGCTGCGGATCCCGTACGAGCCGGTCCGCTGGGTCCAGGACATCTCGGCCACCCACGACGACGACGTGGCCAAGTCCGCGCGCGTGATCGAGCTGATCCACGCCTACCGCGTGCGCGGCCACCTGATGGCCGAGACCGACCCGCTGGAGTACAAGCAGCGCAAGCACCCCGACCTCGACATCCAGTCCCACGGCCTGACGCTGTGGGACCTCGAGCGCGAGTTCGCGACCGGCGGCTTCGGCGGCAAGCCGCTGATGAAGCTGCGCGACATCCTGGGCGTGCTGCGCGACTCCTACTGCCGCACGGTCGGCATCGAGTACATGCACATCCAGAACCCCGAGGAGCGGGCCTGGATCCAGGCGCGGGTGGAGAAGCCGCACAAGTCGCCCGAGCGCGACGAGCAGCTCAACATCCTGTCCCGGCTCAACACCGCCGAGGCGTTCGAGACCTTCCTGCAGACGAAGTTCGTCGGCCAGAAGCGCTTCTCGCTGGAGGGCGGCGAGTCCCTGATCCCGCTGCTCGACTCGGTGATCAGCGACGCCGCCGACGAGGACCTCGACGAGGTCGTCATCGGCATGGCCCACCGCGGCCGGCTCAACGTGCTGGCCAACATCGTGGGCAAGTCCTACGCCCAGATCTTCGGCGAGTTCGAGGGCAACATCGACCCGCGCACCGCGCACGGCTCGGGCGACGTGAAGTACCACCTCGGCGCGACCGGCATGTTCACCGCGCCCAGCGGCCGGACGATCAACGCCTCCGTCGTCGCCAACCCCTCCCACCTGGAGGCCGTCGACCCGGTCCTCGAAGGCGTCGTCCGCGCCAAGCAGGACCTCCTGGAGCGCGGCGAGGAGGGCTTCACCGTCCTGCCCGTCCTCATCCACGGTGACGCGGCCTTCGCCGGCCAGGGCGTCGTGGCCGAGACGCTCAACCTGTCGCAGCTTCGCGGCTACCGCACCGGCGGCACCGTGCACGTGGTGGTCAACAACCAGGTGGGCTTCACCACCTCGCCCGCCTCGTCCCGCTCCTCGGTCTACGCGACCGACGTGGCGCGGATGATCCAGGCACCGATCTTCCACGTCAACGGCGACGACCCCGAGGCCGTGGTGCGCGTGGGCGAACTGGCCTACGAGTACCGCCAGGCGTTCCGCAAGGACGTCGTCATCGACCTCATCTGCTACCGCCGCCGCGGCCACAACGAGGGCGACAACCCCGCCTTCACCCAGCCGCTGATGTACGACCTGATCGACGCCAAGCGCTCGACCCGCAAGCTCTACACCGAGGCGCTGATCGGCCGGGGCGACATCACGGTCGAGGAGGCCGAGCAGGCGCTGCGCGACTACCAGGCCAAGCTGGAGCAGGCGTTCACCGAGACCCGCGAGGCGGCCAAGAAGCCCGCCGAGGCGGCGGCCATGCGGGTGCCGCCCACCGAGGTCGTCAAGTGGAGCCACGACGAGACGCCCACCGGCATCACCCACGAGACGCTCAAGCGCATCGTCGACACCCAGCTCAACCTGCCCGACGGCTTCACGCCGCACCCGCGCCTCGCGCCGGTGCTGCAGCGCCGCGGCCAGATGGTCGAGCAGGACTCCATCGACTGGGCGATGGGCGAGACGCTGGCCTTCGGCTCGCTGCTGATGGACGGCCACCCGGTGCGCCTGGTCGGCCAGGACTCCCGGCGCGGCACGTTCACCCAGCGCCACGCCGTCCTGGTGGACCGGATGACCGGCGCCGACCACACGCCGCTGAAGACCTTCAACGAGGGCACCACGAAGTTCTACGTCTACGACTCGCTGCTCAGCGAGTTCGCGGCGCTCGGCTTCGAGTACGGCTACAGCGTGGTCCGGCCCGACGCCCTGGTCTGCTGGGAGGCGCAGTTCGGCGACTTCGTCAACGGCGCCCAGACGATCATCGACGAGTTCATCTCGTCGGGTGAGCAGAAGTGGGGCCAGAAGTCCTCCGTCGTGCTGCTGCTGCCGCACGGCTACGAGGGCCAGGGCCCCGACCACTCCTCCGCCCGGATCGAGCGGTTCCTGCAGGTCTGCGCGCTCGACAACATGACGGTCGCGCAGCCCAGCACCCCGGCCAACTACTTCCACCTGCTGCGCTGGCAGGTGGAGTCGGAGCGGCACCGGCCGCTGGTGGTCTTCACGCCCAAGTCGCTGCTGCGCCACAAGGCCGCCACGTCGAAGTCGTCCGACTTCACCTCGGGCTCCTTCCAGCCGGTCCTGGGCGACACCGGCGCCGACCCGGCCAAGGTCACCAAGGTCGTGCTCACCTCGGGCAGGGTCTACTACGACCTGGCCGCGCATCGCGACAAGGCCGGCCGTGACGACGTCGCGATCGTCCGGCTCGAGCGGCTCTACCCGTTCCCGTCCGAGGAGCTCGCCGCCGAGCTGGCCCGGTTCGGCGAGCAGGCCGAGCTGCTCTGGGCCCAGGACGAGCCGGCCAACATGGGTCCGTGGCCGTACCTCACGCTGAAGCTGGCCGAGGACCCGCAGACCCTGAACGGCCGGCCGGTGCGGCGCGTGTCGCGCACGCCGAACAGCTCGCCCGCGACCGGGTCGCACAACTCGCACGACACGGAGCTCGAGGGGATCCTGCACCAGATCTTCGGCTGAGCCACCGTCACCCGAGCCCCCGGTCCGCTGCCCGCGGCCGGGGGCTCACCGCTGCTCAGGCAGGCTAAAGTCAGGCCGGGCCCGCGTGCCGCCGGCCACGGGTTCTTTCTGGAGGGAAAGCGATGTACTTCACCGATCGGGGGATCGAGGAGCTGGTCCAGCGGCGCGGCGAGGAGGAGGTCAGCCTGTTGTGGCTGGGTGAGCGGCTGCGCGAGTTCGTGGATCTCAACCCCGAGTTCGAGACGCCGGTCGAGCGGCTGGCCACCTGGCTGGCCCGGCTCGACGACGACGAGGACGACTGACCGGCCCCTCTGAGTCCCGGCGACGGGTCGCTCGCCGGGGCCGGGCCGCGCCCGCCACGCCGGGCCCTGGCGATTCACCCGCCCACTCGCCACCACGAGGCCGTATTCTCGAATAACGCGATACATCTTGAGTTTCGCGCAGACGCGACATATCGTGACTCACGTAGGGACGTGTCGCCGTGAGAAGGGCGGGGGAGCATGCAGCAGTGGACGATCGACCAGCCACACCAACTGACGTTCGGCGAAGTGGACTCACTTGACGTGCGTATCGTCGCCGGCCGGCTCGACGTACTGGCCAGCGACGGCCCGCCCACCCTGGAGGTCGCCGACATCGAGTCCGCCTCACCGCTCCAGGTGACCTACGACGAGGAGACCCGATCCCTCACCGTCGCCTACCGCGACCTCACCTGGGACGGCATGCTCGGCTGGCTGCGCCGCGACCGGCGCCGGACGGTGCTGTCCATCACCGTGCCCAAGACCTGCCGGGTCAAGGCGGGCGTGGTGTCCGCACCGGCCGTGCTGGCCGGGTTCGAGCGGCTGACCCACGTCAAGAGCGTCTCCGGCGAGGTCGTACTCGACGGCGTCAGCGGCACCGTCTCCGCCAACACGGTCTCGGGAGCCGTCGAGAGCCGGGCCATGGACGGCGACCTGTCGTTCATCAGCGTCTCGGGTGACCTGACCGTGGCCGACGGCACGCCGCACCGGCTGAAGGCCAACACGGTCTCCGGCCGCATCACGGCGGATCTCTCGCTGCGGCCGACCGGCCACGTCACGTTCAACAGCGTGTCCGGTGACATCCTGGTCAGGCTGCCGGAGAACGTGGCGACCGACGTCACCGTCAGGTCCACCTCCGGCAGGCTGGTCAGCGCGTTCGACGAACTGTCCAGCGGGAGCGGCCCCGGCACGAGAACGTTGTCCGGCCGGCTGGGCGGCGGCATGGCCTCGCTGTCGGTCATCACCGTCTCCGGCGAGGTCACGTTGCTCAAGGGAGACAAGGAATGAGCCCCGTCTTCGGTCACGGCCGGCTCCGGCTGTACCTGCTCAAGCTCCTGGACGAGAGCCCACGCCACGGCTACGAGGTCATCCGGCTGCTCCAGGACCGTTTCCTCGGCGTCTACTCGCCCTCTCCCGGCACGATCTACCCGCGTCTGGCCCGGCTGGAGGAGGAGGGCCTGGTCACGCACGAGGTGGTCGAGGGCAAGAAGGTGTTCTCGATCACCGACAAGGGCCGCGAGGAGCTGAACGCCCGGCTCGACGAACTCGACGACCTGGAGCAGGAGATCTCCGCCTCCGTCCGCGACATCGCGCGGGAGGTCAAGGAGGACGTGCGCGACACGGTCAAGTCCCTGCGCGACGAGCTGACCCGGATGGCCAAGGACGTGCGCACCGGCACGACCGAGGACAACCGGCGGATGCGCGACCAGCAGAAGGAGGACCTCAAGCGGCTGCGCGACCAGCAGAAGCGGCAGTGGATGGAACACGCCAACCACCTCCAGGACGAGGGCGAACGGCTCACCAAGGAGTGGCGCCGGATCTGGTCGGAGGTCTGGACCACCCTCGGCGGCGACCCCTCCCGCCGGGCCGCCGAACTCGACGCCGAACTGGGCGAGTACCTCGCCGACTTCGTCGCCCGCACCCGCGAGGAGGCCCGTAACGCCCGCCTCACACCCGACAAGCTGGCCGAACTCCGCATCACCCTCGACGAGGCCGGCCACCGCATCCGCGACATCCTCGAACGCTGACCCACCTCCACAACCACCCCACACGGGGGCGACCCGAACCGGACGCCGCCCGAACAAGGGCGGCACACAGTGGCGGGCAGCGGTCCGCACCGGGACGGCGGTCCACACGGCGGAGGCCGGAGCGGGCAGTAACCCCCCCCAGAGGCAGCCCGCCGAACCGGGCGGCCCAGCCGGGGGCGGTCGGAGCGGGCAGCAACCCACTCCGGGGCGGCCCGCACGGTGGGGGCGGCGGCCCGAACCGGAGGCGATCGGGGCCGGAGGCGGTTGGTGGTTCGCGCAAGGTAGCGGTCCTGAGGCGTCATCCACCATGGCGGCCGGCGCCCATGCCGGCGCCTCAGCCGACCGGCAGGCGCTCCGCCCGGCGCTGCGAACTGCGCGCGGCCCTGCGGGCCCGGTAGGCGATGGGCATGTACCGCAACCGCTCGGGCAACCTCGACGTCACCATCGCCACCGCGTGCCCGACCTGCCGCAACCGCCGTTCGTCCCGTGCCGTCCAGCGCAACCCCAGTTTCTCCCGGACGGCGGGCGGCAAGGTCCCGACGGTGACGAAGCGGTTGAACTCGCCCGCCCCGACCCCCACCGGCGTCCACAACCGCCGGAGCGGAGCGGGCAGTCCGGGCGGCGCCGGGGTGCCGCGCAGCGCCGAGAGCACGTCGAGCGCGGTCGGATGCGGCTCCAGCCGGTGGGCCACCATGTCGTCGAAGTACCGCCAGAACGCGTCGAGGTCCTCGGGCACCTCCCGCTCGGGCACCCGGAGGATCGCGCCGAGCTGCCGCGACTCGGCATACAGCCGCCGCTCCTGCGCCCGCGTGAACGGGGTGCCGAAATACCTGTTGAGCGTGATGAACCGCTCGAACAACGTCAGATGCACCCAGGCCCACGCCTCACCGTTCAGCGCGTGGTAGGACCTGCCCTGTTCGTCCACCCCGCTGATCGGCTTGTGGAGTTCCCTGAGCCGCTGCCCCTCGGCGGGACCGCCGGGCCCTCCGTACACCCATTTCTGCACGGACGCGAGCGTGCGCTCCAACCGCCCCCACGGATCGGCCTTGTACGTGGAATGCTCCGCGACGGCCGCCCCGACGGCCGGGTGCATCGTCTGGAGCACCAGCGCGCTGCCGGCCACGAGCAGGTTGCGATATTCGCCGGCAGTGTCCCAGTGGATCGAACCCGGGCCGAACGGCTCAATGTTCACTATGACCACCTCCTGGGCGATACAGCCCCATTTCTCTTGTATCACCCAGGAGAGTCAGAAGTAACCCATCACTTATTCAGCCAGTAAAGACGATCTTCCCGAAGATGTCTCCGGCGGCCATGGCCGCGAACCCGTCGCGCGCCTCGGCCAGCGGCAACACCCGGTCGATCACCGGCCGCAGCCCGGTCTGCTCCAGGAACACCGCCAGCCGCCCCAACTGCTCCCGCGTCCCCATCGTCGAGCCGATCACGGACAACTGCAGGAAGAAGACCCGGTTCAGATCGGCCGGCGGAACCGCACCGCTGGTGGCCCCCGAGACGACGACGCGACCACCGGGCTTGAGCGACTTGAGCGAGTGGTCCCAGGTGGCCTGACCCACGGTCTCCATGACCGCGTCCACCCGCTCGGGCAGCCGCGCACCCGACTCGAAGACCTGGTCGGCCCCGAGTTCGAGGGCCCGCTCCCGCTTGCCCTCGGAGCGGCTGGTGGCCCAGATCCGGTACCCGGCGGCCCGGCCGAGCGCGATCAGCGCGGTGGCCACGCCACCGCCGGCGCCCTGCACGAGCACGGTCGAGCCCGGTTCGAGCCCGGCCTTGTCGAACAACATGCGGTACGCGGTCAGCCAGGCCGTCGGCAGGCAGGCCGCGTGCTCGAAGCTCAGGGCGGCGGGCTTGGGCACCAGGTTGCGCCGCGGCACCGCCACCCGCTCGGCGAACGTCCCGTCGTGCGTCTCGGACAACAAGGTGCGCCTGGGATCGAGCGTCTCGTCCGCGCCGGAGCCGATCACGGAGTGCACGATGACCTCGTTGCCGTCCTCGTCCACGCCGGCGGCGTCGCAGCCGAGCACGATCGGCAGCCGGTCCTGCCTGATGCCGACGCCCTTGAGCGTCCACAGGTCGTGATGGTTGAGGGCTGCCGCCCGTACGGAGACGGTCGTCCAACCGTCCGGCACCTTCGGCTCGGGGTGCTCGCCCAGCGTCAGTCCGGCGAGCGGGTTGTCGGGATCGGTCTGTGTGGCGGTTACGGCGAACATGGCCGCACCTTACTTCAGTCCTCCCCCT
>NZ_SSXE01000093.1 GCF_021699195.1 Nonomuraea sp. MG754425
GGAAGGGGATGGTCGTCCTCCAGGAGGTTGGCCAGCAGGCGGTGGGCGGCGCGCCGCCGGAGCAGCGACGCGCCGTGGTAGACCACCCCGCGCATGGCCGGGTCGCGGAAGTCATACCGGTCTCCGGAGGAGTGCAGGACGCCCGCCCGTTCGGCCGGTTCCAGCGTCGTGAGCGCGCAGCCGGGCCGGGCGGCGCGGATCAGCGTGGGCAGGTCGAGGCCGGGGTCGGCGGCGATCAGCAACAGCATCCGCCGCGTCGCCGGGGGCAGGGCGGCGAGCAGGTTCGCGTGGTCCCGCCACAGCCGTTCGCCCTTGGGCAGTGCCACGGGCGGCGCGGCGAGGCCGGCGAGCTGGTCGGGGGTCAGCGCGCCGATCAGCTCGGCCAGCGCGAGGGGGTTGCCGCGGGCGATCTGCTCCAGCGCCGCCAGCAGGTCCTCGGCCACCTTGCCGGCCGCCAGGTCGTCGGCCAGCTCCCGTACGGCCGCCGCCGCCAGCCCGCCCAGCACCCGCACGGGCACACCCTCAAGCCCGCCCTCGAACCCGCTCTCAACGCCGGCCGGCCCGTTCAAGGCGCGCGGGTGCTCCCGTGCCGTGAACAGCAGCGCCACCGGCTCGGCCGCGATCCGCCGGGCCGCGAACGCCAGCACCTCCCGGCTGTCCGCGTCGAGCAGGTCCACGTCGTCCACGCAGGCCAGCACCGGCTGCCGCGCGGCCAGTGCCGACAGCAGCCCGAGCACGGCCGCGGGCAGCGCCAGCCCGCCGGCGGCGGTGCCGGACTCCAGCGCCGACATCAGGGCGCTGGCCTGCGCCCCGGGCAGGGACGCGGCGGCGCTCGCGGCGACCGGGCGCAGCAGGCCGTGCAGCCCGGCGTACGGCAGCCGCGACTCGGAGCCCACCCCCGAGACCCGCAACACGCGGAAGCCGGGGGACGCCCGCGCGGCGGCCAGGTCGAGCAGCGTGGTCTTCCCCATGCCGGGCGCGCCCACCAGCAGCAGCGCCCCGCCGCAGCCGGTACGGGCGGCGTCGAGCAGCCGCAGCAGGGCGCGTTCCTCCTCATCGCGCCCGCGTAACACGGGCACGGACATGTCAGGGGACACGTCGTCCAGTGTTACGCGCGGATGTCAGGACTGAAAGGGGCCGTCCGGGAGATACCGGTGATTTCACCGATCCGCCCTCTTCGTCCGCTTCCCCGTCAGGCGGCCGGAGACGGCGGGCACCAGCCCGCGCGGCAGGAACAGCACCACCACGATCAGCACGAGCGCGTAGACCGCGTACGACAGCACGCCCGGCGCGTAGGCCGGCATCCCCGGCAGCGTCGCCAGCCGGTCCAGCCCCTGCACCAGCAGCGTGATCGCGGCGGCCCCGGCCACGGCGCCCCAGATCGTCCCGAGCCCCCCGACCACGGCCATCACGATGTACTGGATCGAGAGGAGCACGGGGAACGACCCCGGGGCCACGTACCCGGTGTAGAAGCAGTAGATCCCCCCGGCGAGCCCGGCGAAGGCGGCCGACAGCGCGAAGACCACCAGCTTGTACCGCCCGACCGGGATCCCGGCGGAGGCCGCCGCGATCTCGCTGGTGGCCAGCGCGCGCAGGGCGCGGCCCGGACGGGAGGCGATGACGTTGTGCGTGACCAGCATGACCAGCGCCAGCCCCGCCCATGTCAGGTACGCGTACACCGACGCCCCGCCCGCCTCGAACGAGCCCACGCCGAACTGCGGGATGCCCTGGAGCCCGATGTCCCCGCCGGTGAACTCGAGCTGCCCGGCCAGCGACAGCAGGATGAGCTGCGTGGCGAGCGTGGCGAAGGCCAGGTGGTGGCCGCGCAGGCGCAGCAGCGGCGTGCCGATGACCAGGGCCGCGAGCGCGGCCACGACGGGCGCGGCCAGCAGACCGACAAGTGGAGGCACGCCGTTCAGCGCCAGCAGGGCGGCGGTGTAGGCGCCGACGGCGTAGAAGGCGCCCTGGCCCAGCGACACCTGGCCCGCGTACCCCATGAGCAGCGACACCCCGACGGTGACCATGGCGGCCAGGCCGAGCAGGACGTAGACGGCCAGCGCGCTGTCGTCGAGCACCGCGGGCAGCGCGAGGGTCAGCCCGGCGAGCCCGGCGACGATCCACGTCCTGGCCGTCATGCCCGCTCCTGGGAGATGGCCGGGCGGCGGCTCGCCTGCACGATCATGACGACCAGCATGAGACCCAGCGCGACCTCCAGTTGGTGCGAGCCGTAGCCGTACCCGGCGGCCATGGTCTCGGCCACGCCCAGCAGCAGCGCGCCGGCGAGCGTGATCACGGGCCGGGTGAGCGCGCCGAAGACGGCCGCGGCGAAGCCGTTGACGATGAGCGTGACGTCGGTGTCGAACGAGATCGGCCGCAGCGGCGTCACCAGCACCCCGGCGACGCCGCCGAGCAGCCCGCCGAGCGCGAACGCCAGCAGGCCCATCCGCCGGGTGTCGATGCCGACGACGCGGGCGGCGTACGGGTCGGAGGCGCACGCGGTCAGCGCCTTGCCCAGGTAGGTGCGTCCGAAGAAGAGCGCGAGCAGCGCGAACGTCGCCGCGGCCACGCCGATGACCAGCAGGTGCTGGGTCTGGACGCGGGCCCCGGCCAGCGTCACCGAGCCGGCCAGCCCGGGGGCCGAGCGCGGCTGGTCGCCCCACAGGACGATCTCCACCGCGTACGCGAGCACGCCCACCCCGAGCGTGACGATCAGGGACGACAGCGGCGTGGTGCCCGGTCTCCCGATCGCGGCCAGCCCGGTCAGCAGCCCCGCCAGCGCCGCGGCCAGCACGGCGGCCACCTCGCTGAGCCCGTGCGGGAACCCGAGCCCGAGCAGCGAGGACGTGCACAGCCCCGCGATCACGGCGAAGGTGCCCTGGGCGAAGTTCACCACGCCGGTGACCCGGTGGATGGTGACCAGGCCGCTGGCGACGAGCGCGATGGCCGAGCCGACCGCGAGCCCGTTGAGCAGGTAGGTCAGGAAGGCGCTCATGTCACCCGCCGCCGCTCATGTGATCGCCCCGCCCAGGTAGGCGCCGGCCACCCGCGGGTCGCCGGCCAGGTCGGCGCACTCGCCCTCGGTCACCAGCCGTCCGGACTCCAGCACGTACGCCCGCCGGCACAGGTCGAAGGCCAGCCGCGCGTTCTGCTCGATGAGCAGCACGGTCAGCCCCTGGGAGCGGTTCAGCTCGGCCAGGTGCCCGGCCAGGTCGGCGGTGACGTTGGGGGCCAGGCCGAGTGACAGCTCGTCCACGACCAGCGTGTCCGGGCGTGACATCAGGGCCCGTCCGAAGGCGACCATCTGCTGTTCGCCGCCGGACAGCACCCCGGCCCGGCGTCCGGACAGCTCGGCCAGGCGGGGGAGGAGGTCGTAGACGGGGGAGGGGTCGCGCAGCCCGGAGCGCCAGCCGCCGAGCGCGAGGTTGTCGGCGACGGACAGGTCGGGGAAGAGCCGGCGGCCCTCGGGGATCAGCGCGAGCCGGCCGCCGACCGTGACCGTGCCCGAGGTGGGCGTGAGCAGGCCGGCCAGGGTGTCGGCCAGGGTGGACTTGCCGGCTCCGTTCGGGCCGAGCAGGGCCACCATCTCGCCCGCGCCGACGGTGAGGCTCACGTGTTCCAGCGCGGTCGCGGTGCCGTACGAGACGACCAGGTCCCTGACGTCGATCATGCGCTCGGCCCGAGGTAGGCGGCCAGGACCAGCGGGTCGGTCCGCACCTCGGCCGGCGGGCCGTCGGCGATGACCCGGCCCAGGTCGAGCACCACGATCCGGTCGGCCAGGCGGGTCACGAAGGCGACGTCGTGCTCGATCAGCAGGATCGTCAGCCCGTCCGCCCGCAATTCCTCCACCAGCGTGGCGAGCCGTTCGCGTTCCTGACCGCGCAGGCCGGAGGCGGGCTCGTCGAGCAGCAGCAGCCGGGGCCGCGCGCACAGGGCGCGGGCCAGTTGCAGCGCCCGCTGCTGCCCGATCGGCAGCCGGTCGGCGGGCCGGTCCGCCCATTTCGCCAGCCCGACGCGCGCCAGGGCGGCCGTCGCCTCGGTGTCGATCTCCTTCTCGTCGCTCCGGTGCCGGGGCAGTCGCAGCGCCGCCGCGACGAACCCGGCCCGGGTACGCCCGTGCGCCCCGACCATGACGTTCTCCTTGACCGTCATGCCGTGGAAGACGCGGGCCGCCTGGAAGACGATCGACATGCCGAGCCGGGCGCGCCGGTGCGGCGGGAGCCGGTCCACGCGCCGCCCGCGGAAGGAGATCTGGCCGTGCTCGGCCGGCAGGTGGCCGGTGATCAGGTTGAACAGGGTGGACTTGCCGGCTCCGTTCGGGCCGATGACGCCGCAGACCTCGCCGTCCGCGACGCTCAGCGAGACGTCGCGGACGGCGTAGACGCCCCCGAAGGAACGGGAGACCTCGGTGACGGTCAGCACGCGGCCCTACCCCTGTGCGGTGACGGTCTTGGTGAGCTGCTCCTTGGCCCACTCGGTGGGGACGAACCGGCCGTCGCGCACGGTGTTGACCGAGATGAACTCGGGTGACAGCCCGGAGTGGTCGGTGGCGGAGTAGCGGAAGCGGCCGTTCGGGGTGATCAGGTCCATGCTCTCCAGGGCCTGCTGGATCTTGGTCCCGTCGGTGCTGTTCGCCTTCCTGATCGCCTCGAACAGCAGCAGCGAGGCGCTGTAGCCGTCCTGCGCGAACTGCGGCGGCGGGTAGCCGTGCTTCTGCTCGTACGGCCCGGCCATCTGGTCGATGACCTGTTTCTGCCTGCCGGCGGGCAGGTGGTCGCCGACGACGCCGATGGCGCTCTGCACGGTCATGCCCTCGGCCTGGGCGCCCATCGGCTCCAGCCAGAGCTTGCTGGCCTGCGACGCGGTCAGGAACAGCGGCGTCTTGAGCCCCGAGGCCGCGTACTGCTTGGCGGCCGTCACGCCGGGTGCGCCGGAGCCCCAGAAGACCAGCGCCTGCGCGGGGGAGTCGCGCACGTGGGTGAACAGGGGGCTGAAGTCGGAGGTGGTGGTCTCGTACGGCTCGTCCACGGCGATCGTCACGCCGTACCGGGGGGCCAGTTCGGCCATGGACTCGTGGCCGGAGACCGAGTAGGCGCTCTTGGAGTCCCAGGCCACGGCGATCGTCTTGATGCCCTCGGCCTGGAGGTACTGGAGGTAGCGCTCGGCGTACATGCTGGACAGGGCGGGGGTGACGAAGACGTACGACTTGATCGGCTCGACCTGCTCCTGGGCCGGGGCGAGCGACAGGTACGGCATCCTGTCGCGCTGCGCGAGCGGCTCGACGGCGAGCCCCGCGTTGGAGAACACCGGCCCGATCAGCGCGTCGATCTCGCCCTTGATCTGGTTGTAGGCGACGATGGCCTGGTCGGGGGCGGTCTTGTCGTCGCGCGTGACCAGTTCCACGGTGCGGCCCAGCAGCCCGCCCTGCGCGTTGACCTGTTCCACGGCCAGTTCCACGGCCTTCTTGTCCTCGCTGCCGAGCGGCGTGTAGTTGCCGGTCAGGGAGACGATGAGGCCCACTTTGACGGGGTCGCCCGGGCCGCCGCCGCCCGATCCGCCCCCTCCCGCGCACGCCGTCACGGCTAGCGACAGGCAGACCAGGGACGGAAGAAACCTGCGCATCAGGACCTCCTGGGCCGGGTGGCCCCGAATGTAGGCAGGTACATTACGGCTGTCAATAGAGTGCCTAATATCCGGAGACAAGCTGTTATGAGACCCCAATCGGTGATGTTGACCTTCCTCGGGGATCACGTGTACGGACGCGGGGTCTGCGTCTCCTCGCGGAGTTTCATCGAGGCGTTCGGCAGGGTCGGGATCTCCGAGGAGGCCACCCGCTCGACGCTGACCCGGATGGTCCGGCGCGGGCTGCTGCGGCGTCAGCGCTCGGGCCGGCGCATGTACTTCGGCCTCACCCCGACCAGCGCCGAGGTGCTCAAGGACGGTGAGCGGCGCATCTGGCACAGCGGCGTGCTCAACGACGCCGACGAGGACCGGTGGACGCTGATCGGCTTCTCGCTGCCCGAGTCCTGGCAGCGGCAGCGGCACGAGTTGCGCTCGCGGCTGGTCTGGGCCGGGTTCGGGCCGCTGCAGAACGGGTTGTGGCTGGCTCCCGGCGACGTGGACGCCACGGGGGTGATCGAGGACCTCGGCGCGAACGTCAAGGTCTTCGCCGCCGAGCCGCGCCGTCCCACCGACATGCAGGCCCTGGTCGGCGACGCCTACGATCTGGCCGGGCTGGGCGAGCGTTACCGGGAGTTCCTGCGCCGCTGGGACCGGGCCGACCCGGCGTCCGAGGCCCCCGACGACCTGGCGCGCTCGCTCATGCTGCTCACCGGCTGGCTGCAGCTCATCAGGAGTGACCCGCGGCTGCCGCTGCGCTACCTGCCGCACGACTGGCCCGCCGAGAAGGCCCAGCGGGTCTGCCACGCGTTGCACGAGCGGTTCAGGCCGGAGGCGGCGCGGATCGCGGGGGAACTGCTCGACACCGTTCCCGATGAAAGTTGGGCAGAAAGCTGACAGTCATCGGAAAGTAGCCTAATTTGGGTCCGGGAGTCGCCGATGCGGAATCAGGGGATTGGCTCGTGGCCGGCACGCAGGGCACGCATGACGCCCGACCGGGTCGCGCTGTCGTACGCAGGACGCCACCACACCTACCGTGACCTGACCGAACGGGTGAACCGGCTGGCCCGCGGGCTCGACGTGCGGCGCGGCGAGCGGATCGCCTTCCTCGGGAGCAACCAGCCCGCCATGGTGGAGACGTTCTTCGCCGCCGGGCTGCTGGGAGCCGTGTTCGTGCCGCTGAACACCCGGCTGACCGTGCCCGAGCTGCGCTTCATCCTGGAGGACGCCGAGCCGGCGCGGCTCGTGCTCGGCGCGGAGCGCGACGGAGCCGGGCTGCCGGGCCGGCACGTGCCCGCCGCCGCGTACGAGGACCTGCTCGCCTCCGGCTCGCCCGAACCCCTCGACGAGCCCGTCGGCCAGGACGACCTCTGCCTGATCATGTACACCTCCGGCACCACCGGCCGCCCCAAGGGGGCCGTGCTCACCCACGCCAACCTCACCTGGAACACCGTCAACCTGCTCGTGGACGTGCCGCTCGCGCACGACGAGGTGGTGCTGGTCAGCGCGCCCCTGTTCCACATCGCCGCGCTGGCGCAGACGCTGATCCCCGGCGTGCTCAAGGGCGCGCGGGTCATCCTGGAGCCGGGCTTCGACGTGGAGCGCACGTTCGACCTGATCGAGTCCGAGCGGGTGACGGTGACGTTCGGGGTGCCGTCGATGTTCGGCCGGCTCGCGCGCTCGCCCCGCTGGGCCGGGGCCGACCTGTCGAGCCTGCGGCACCTGCTGTGCGGGGGCGCGCCGGTGCCCGAGCCGCTGATCAGGACCTACCAAGAGCGCGGGCTGACGTTCCTGCAGGGCTACGGCATGACCGAAGCCGCCCCCGGCGCGCTCTTCCTCGGGGCCGAGCACTCCGTCGCCAAGGCCGGGACGGCCGGCGTGCCGTGCTTCTTCTCCGACGTGCGGCTGGTCGCCCCCGACGGCTCGCCCGCCGGCCCCGGGGAGCCGGGCGAGCTGTACGTCCAGGGGCCCAATGTCATGCCCGGCTACTGGCGGCGTCCGGAGGAGAGCGCCAAGGTGCTGTCCGGCGACGGCTGGTTCCGCTCCGGGGACGTCGGCACCGCCGACGCGGACGGCTTCGTGCGCATCTCCGACCGGATCATCGACATGTACATCTCCGGCGGCGAGAACGTCTACCCCGCCGAGGTCGAGAGCGCCCTGTACGAGCACGCCGCGGTCGGCGAGTGCGCGGTGATCGGCGTGCCGGACGAGCGATGGGGCGAGGTGGGCAAGGCCCTGGTCGTGCTCCGGACCGGCGCGAGCGTCGCGGCCGACGACCTGCTGCGGCACCTGGACGGCCGCCTGGCCCGCTTCAAGGTGCCGAAACACCTGGAATTCGTGGCCGAACTGCCCAGGAACGCGGCGGGCAAGCTGCTCAAGGCCCCGCTGAGAAAGCTCTACGGAGGAGGATGACCATGATGCGCACCACACCGCCCTTCCGAGCCGACCACGTCGGCAGCCTGCTGCGCCCGGCCGCGCTGCTGCGCGCCCGCCAGACGCTGACCGGCGACGCGCTGCGCGAGGCGGAGGACACGGCGATCAGGGACGTGGTGCGCAGGCAGCGGGAGGCGGGGTTGCGCGGCGCCACCGACGGCGAGTACCGCCGGGCCTCCTGGCACATGGACTTCATCTACCGTCTCCAGGGCATCGGGCAGGCGGCCGACGAGCAGATCAGGGTGCGCTTCCACAACGCGGAGCGGGAGATCGAGTTCACCCCGGCGGCGCTGCGCGTGCACGACCGGATCCGGCTGGGCGAGCCCGTCTTCGCCGACGACTTCGCCTTCCTGCGCGACACCGTCGCGGACGGGGTGACGCCCAAGCTGACCATCCCGTCGCCGAGCATGGTCCACTACCGGGGCGGGCCCGCCGCCATCGACCCGCGGGTCTACCCCGACGTCGAGGAGTTCTGGCGCGACCTCAGCGCGGCCTACGCCGAGCAGGTGCGCCGGATCGGCGCGCTGGGGTGCACCTACCTGCAGTTCGACGACACCAGCCTCGCCTACCTGAACGACCCGGCGCAGCGGGCGGAGCTGAGTGAGCGCGGCGACGACGCCGAGCACCTGCACCTGCGCTACATCAGGCAGATCAACGCCGCGCTCGCGGACCGGCCGGCCGGCATGACGATCACCACGCACATGTGCCGGGGGAACTTCCGGTCCTCCTGGGTCGCCTCCGGCGGGTACGACTTCGTGGCCGAGGCGCTGTTCAACGAACTGACCGTGGACGGGTTCTTCCTGGAGTTCGACGACGAGCGCTCGGGCGGCTTCGAGCCGCTGCGGTTCGTGCCGCCGGGCAAGACGGTCGTGCTCGGGCTGGTCACCACCAAGCGCGGCGAACTGGAGTCGAAGGACGCGCTCAAGCGGCGGATCGACGAGGCGGCCAAGTTCGTCGACCTGGAGCAGCTCTGCCTGTCGCCGCAGTGCGGGTTCTCCTCCACGGTGGAGGGCAACGAGCTGACCGAGGAGCAGCAGTTCGCCAAGCTCCGGCTGATCGTCGAGACGGCGCAGGAGGTGTGGGGCTGACCCCGGCCGCGCCGGGTGCGGCGGCGGCCGGGGGGCGGCCCGTTCAGAGGTGGACGACCGAGGCGGTGTGCCGGGCGCGTTCGGCGGCCCAGACCACGCGGTGCGTCATCAGGCTCTCGGCCGCGTCCGAGCGCAGCAGTGAGGCGTCGCCCGTGGCGACGGCGGCGAGGAAGGCGTCGGTCAGCCCCTCGTCGCCGCCCCCGTGCCCGTCCGCGGCCGAGGGGCCCGGTACGTCCTGGGTGCGCAGGCTCTCCTCCGTACCCGTCCGGAAGTCCACCACCCGCAGCGTGAGCCCGTCGCCGTCGATGTAGCCGTGGGTGCCGAACAGGCGGGTGCGCCGGTGCTCCATCGGGGTGAACGCGCTCATCGTGAACGAGCACGTCGCCCCGTCGTCGAACTCCATCATCACTTCCTGGTGGTCCACGACGTCGTTGTCGCAGGCGTACACGCAGCGCCCGTACGGCCCGGTGCGCAGGGCGTCGAGCACGGCCTGCTCCGTGCGTCCGGGCGTGACCGCCGACAACGGCCAGAACTCGCTGCCGGGATCGCCGAGGCAGCCCAGGTAGAGCCGCGGCGCGGAGTACGGGCAGGCCGGTTCGAGCGGGCAGTCGAGGCAGCGGTCGGCCGCCCCGTCCGGCCGCTGCGCGGCGTTGAAGTGCGACAGCGAGCCGAACGACGACACCCGCGCGGGCGGGCGGCCGAACAGGTGCACCAGCCAGTCGATGTCGTGGCACGCCTTGGCCAGCAGCATCGGCGCGGAGGTGTCCTGCCTGCGCCAGTGCCCGCGGACGAACGAGTGCGCCTGGTGCCACCACCCCACCGGCTCCAGGTGCTGCACGCTGACGAGCCGTCCGATGCGCCCCTCGTCCAGGAGCCCCTTGAGCAGCCGCGTGTACGGCGTGTACCGCAGCACGTGGCAGACCGCGAGCAGGATGCCGTTGCGTTCGGCCGCCTCGGCGATCAGGGCGGACTCCTCCTCGCTGGCCGCCATCGGTTTCTCCAGGAGAATGTGGTAACCGAGGCCGGCCAGCGTCACCGCGGGGCCGGTGTGCAGCCGGTCGTGGGTGGCCACGATCGCCGCGTCGGCCAGCCGCCCGGCCGCGGCCAGCTCCGTCCAGCCGTGGTACGCCCGTTCCGCCGGGATCCCGAACTCGGCCGCGAACTCCGCCCGGCGGCGCGGGTCGGGCTCGGCCACCGCCACCACCCGTCCCGCGCCGGTGGCGTGCGCGCGGCGCGCGTAGGTAATCCCTCGCAGGCCGCCGCCGGCGACGGCTAGAGTCACCTCAGTCATGGAACCTTCCCCGAACAAATATCATGGAGACCATCATTATTCGGTCTGAAAAAGCCGACAGCAAGGGGGGCGGATGACCGCGGAGACGAGTGGCGGCGATCTGTCGCGGCTGCGGCAGCTCAACGCGCTGGCCGTGCTCAAGGCGCTGAAGGGGCAGCCGTCGCTCACCCTCACCGAGGTCGCCAAGCGTACGGGCCTGTCGCGGGCCTCCGCCGAGGACGTCGTGCGCGAGCTGCTGGGCAAGGGCTGGGTGGCCGAGGCCGGCGCGACGGCGGGCGGGGTGGGCCGCCCGGCCAGGCGCTACCGGTTCCGGGCGGACGCGGGCCGGGTGCTCGGCATCGACATCGGCGGCCACAAGATCCGCGCGGTGGCCGCCGATCTCGACGGCGACGTGCAGCACGCCGCCCGCGTGGCCGTCACCCCCGGGATGGGCCGGCTCGACCGCCTGGAGGCGGTGGACCGGGCCGTCGCCGAGTGCCTGGAGGGCGCCGGGCTGGGCGGCGGCGACGTGTGGGCCGCCGGCGTCGGCACGACCGGGCTGGTGGACGGCGCGGGCAAGGTGATGTTGTCGGAGGCGCTGCCGGAGTGGACCGGCGTCGACCTGGCCGCCCACGTGCGCCGCCTGGTCCCGGCCTCCGTGCTGGTCGAGAACGACAGCAAGCTCGCCGCCCTGGCCGAGTGCTGGCGCGGCGTGGCCCGCTACGCCAAGGACATGGTGTTCCTGCTGGCCGGCCTGCGTACGGGCGCGGGCCTGGTCATCGACGGCAAGCTGCACCGGGGCTTCGGCAACGCCTCGGGCGAGATCGGCGCGCTGCCGGTGCTCGGCTGGATCCGCGCCCAGGAGCACCTCGCCGACGCCAGCGGGGAGGCGGGCGACGTGTTCGCCGCCGCGCGGGAGGGCGACAAGGCGGCGCTGGCGGCGGTGCGCCGCTACGTGAAGGATCTCGCGCTCGGCGCGTCCGCGCTGGTCCTGACGCTGGATCCGCAGATGGTGGTGGTCGGCGGCGGCTTCTCGCGCTCGGCCGACGTGCTCATCGAGCCGCTCAGGCGGGAGCTGGACCGCTGGTGCATCCGCACCCCCGAGGTGCGCATGTCGGCGCTCGGCGACGAGGCCGTGGTGCTCGGGGCCGTACGGCTCGCGCTCGACGACGTCGAGGAGCGGCTGCTCGATGGCCGGTCCCCGCTCGTGAGCCATCTGTAACACGCCCACTCTTGCCAATAATTTCCATGGACTCCATCATTACTCCCACGTTCTAGGAGAGGACCGGGAGATGTGGAAGTCGGCACGGAGCGCTGCGGCCCTCCTCTGCGCGGCACTGCTCGCCTCCGCGTGCGGCGGCGGTGAGCAGGCCGGCGCGGGCGCGACGGCGCAGGGGAAGGTGACACTGTCCTACGGCGTATGGGACGCCACCCAGCAGGCGGTCATGCGGGACCTGGCCGCGGAGTTCACCAAGTCGCACCCGAACATCACCGTCGACGTCCAGCTCACCCCCTGGGTCGACTACTGGACGAAGATGAAGGCCGCGGTGAGCGGCGGCGCGGCGCCCGACGTCTTCTGGATGAACGGCCCGAACTTCCAGCTCTACGCCTCCAACGGCGTGATCGCGCCGATCGGGGAGCGGATCGACACCTCGGTCTACCCCAAGGCCCTGGTCGACCTCTACACCTACGACGGCAAGCTGTACGGCCTGCCGAAAGACATGGACACCGTCGGCGTCTGGTACAACAAGACGCTCTTCGACGCGGCCAAGGTCGACTACCCGGCCGACGACTGGACGTGGGCCGACTTCCGGCGGGCCGCCGCCGCGCTGACCGACCCGGACAAGGGCGTCTACGCCGTCGGGGCCCAGCTCACCAGCTTCCAGGAGTACCAGTACAACACCATCTACCAGGCCGGCGGCTACGTGATCTCCCCGGACGGCAAGCAGTCCGGCTACGCCGACCCCAAGACGATCGAGGGCCTCAGGTTCTGGACCGACCTCATCGCCGCCAAGCAGTCGCCCGACCTCAAGACCATGACCGACACCGCGCCGCTGCAACTCTTCGAGGCCGGCAAGCTGGCGATGTACTGGGGCGGGTCGTGGAACGTGGCCGAGTTCGGCACGAACGACTACACCAAGGACAAGGTGGACGTCGCCCCGCTGCCGAAGGGCGAGAAGCAGGCCACGATCATCCACGGCGTGGCCAACGTCATGTCCGCCAAGACCGAACACCCGGCCGAGGCGTGGGAGTTCGTCAAGTTCCTCGGCTCCGGGCAGGCCGCCGGGCTGCTCGGCAAGAAGGGCCCGATCCCCGCCTACAACGGCACCCAGCAGGACTGGGTGCGGGCCCACCCCGAGTGGAAGCTCCAGACGTTCCTGGACTCCGTCGCGTACGCGGTGCCGTACCCCGTCTCCAAGAACACCGCCGCCTGGCAGGAGGCCGAGCTCACCCACCTCACCAAGGCGTGGACCGGCGAGACGCCGGTCGAACGGGCCGCCGCGGACCTCGCGGCCGGCATGAACGACCTGCTGGCCGAGGAGTGAGCGACGGCGGCGGCCCGGCCCGCGGTTCGCGGGCCGAGGCCCTGTGGGGGTACGCGTTCATCGCCCCCACCGGGCTCGGCCTGGCGATCTTCTACCTCTGGCCGGTCCTGCAGACGGCCTACTTCTCCTTCACCGAGTGGGGCCCGTTCGGCGGCCACACCTGGACGGGCCTGGCGAACTACACGCGGCTGCTCGGCGACCCCGAGGTGGGCCGGGCCGTGCTCAACACGCTCACCTACACCGCGCTCGGCCTGCTCGGCATCCCGGTGGCCATCGTGTTCGCGGCGCTGCTCAACCGGCCGGGGCTGCGCGGCGTGAGCCTGTACCGGACGGCGTTCTTCCTGCCCGTGGTGACCATGCCGGTGGCGGTCGCGATGCTCTGGCGCTGGCTCTACAACGGCGACTACGGCCTGATCAACCAGGTGCTCGCGGTCGTCGGGATCGACGGGCCCAACTGGATCGCCGACCCGGCCACCGCCCTGTACGCGCTGGTCGTGGTGGGCATCTGGAGCAGCGTCGGCTACAACCTGATCATCTTCCTGGCCGGCATGCAGGCCATCCCCAAGGAGTTGTACGAGGCCGCGTCCATGGACGGGGCCGGGCGCGTGCGCCAGTTCTTCCGGATCACCCTGCCGATGGTGTCGCCGACCGCGTTCTTCGTCTCGATCGTCTCGGTGATCGGCTCGCTGCAACTGTTCGACCTGGTCTTCGTGATGACCGGCTCGGGGAAGGCGGCGCGGGCCAACCCGGCGTACACGCGGCTGCAGACCGTCGTGCAACTGTTCTACGAGCGGGCCTTCGTCACCAACGACCGCGGCTACGCCGCCGCCGTCGTCATCGCGCTGCTCGTGCTCATCGCGGTGCTGACGGTCCTGCAGTTCCGGCTCCAGCGCAGGTGGGTGCACTATGTCTGAGCGCCGCCCGCTCGGCGTGCACGCGGTGCTCGCCGTCTCGTCGCTGCTGATGGTGGCCCCGTTCGCCTGGCAGATCGTCACCTCGCTCAAGACGCTCAGCAGCGCCACCGCGGTGCCGCCGACGTTCCTGCCCGAGGGCCGCTGGGACAACTACGCCAAGGTCTTCGACCTGCTGCCGTTCGGCGAGCAGTTCCTCAACACCGTGGTCATGTCCGCGGGCCGGGTGGCCGGGCAGGTGCTGTTCTGCTCGATGGCCGCCTACGCCTTCGCGCGGCTGCGCTTCCCCGGCAGGAACCTGCTGTTCGGCCTGTTCCTGTCGGTGCTCATGGTGCCGCCGCAGCTCTTCGTGATCCCGCAGTACCAGATCATGTCCACGCTGGGCTGGCTCAACAGCCTCCAGGCGATCATCGTGCCGGGGCTGTTCAGCGCGTTCGGGGTGTTCCTGCTGCGGCAGTTCTTCCTCGCCCTGCCGCGCGAGATCGAGGAGGCGGCCCGGCTCGACGGCGCGGGGCCGTGGCGGATCTACTGGTCGATCATGTTGCCGCTGGCCCGTCCCGGGCTGGTCGCGCTGGCCGTGCTCACCCTGCTGTGGGCGTGGAACGACCTGTTCTGGCCGCTGGTGGTCAACACCGACCCGGAGCGGATGACGCTGTCGGCGGGGCTGGCCGCGCTCCAGGGCCAGTACCAGACCGACTATCCCGTGCTGATGGCCGGCTCGCTGATCGCCTCGCTGCCGGTGATCGCGGTCTTCGTCTTCCTGCAGCGGCAGTTCATCCAGGGCATCGCCCACACCGGGACCAAGGGCTGAGCCCGGCGGGAGCCGTCGCTCCCGCCGGGCCCGCGCCCGTCATCCGACGACGATCGTGGTGAGCGCGCGCGGCCGGAGCGTCACCGTGCCGCCCGTCACCTTGGACGGGGTGAGCGAGTCGGCCTCGTCGGTCACGTAGGCGGTGGCCCGGCCGCGCACCCCCTTCCACGTGACGGGGGCGGTGCCGGTGTTGAGCACCTCGATCACGCGTGAGCCGTCGAGGTTGCGGAAGGCCGAGACCTTCAGCGCCGGATCGGCCGCGCTCGCCTCCATCCGGACCGCGCCGGGCCGGATGAACCTGCTGTAGGCGGCCAGCGCCCACAGCCGCTTCGACACGTGGTACTCCCCGGCCGCGTCGTCGAGTTGCAGCAGCGCCCTGGTCGCGCCGCGCGAGCCGCCCAGCCAGTAGACGTAGGCGCTGACCCCGCCCAGCGTGAGCGCGTCGTGCACGGCCCGCGCGACGGTCAGTCCGTCGTAGCCGCTGCCGTCGTCCCACGCCTCGTTCCAGGTGTTGCCGTTGGGGTTCCACTCCGACATCCAGCTCTTCCTGGCGGTCGGGAGCGGGGCGTCCACCGGGCTGGCGTAGGTGTGGCCCGTGTGCGTCTTCACCCAGCGGCGGGCCTGCGGGTCGGCCTCGATCGCGGCCGTGTACGCCTTGGCCTCGTTCCAGCCGAAGGAGTCGCAGCAGACCAGGTCGGTGCCGCGGGCGCGCGGCCCCAGCACCTTGACGAACTCGGCGGCCTGCTCGGGGGTGAAGCGCATGGAGGCGTACGTGGCCGTCCAGTCGGGCTCGTTCGTGAAGCCGAGGTCGGTGATCCTGATGCCCTCCCCGGCGTAGAACCTGGTGTAGGCGACCAGGTAGTCCGCGTACGCCCGCCGCCACTCGGGCAGCAGCGTGCCGCCGTTCTTGTCGTCGCCGTTGTCCTTCATGTAGCCGGGGGCGCTCCAGGCGTCGGCGAAGAAGCGCTTGACGCCGTACCGCTGGGCCTCCTTGGCCACCCAGACCTGGCCGTTGTCGTCGCCGTCCCAGACGTAGCGGGGCGGGGCGTCGGGGCCGCCGGGGTCGTCCGGCTGGATGGAGACCATGTGGTCGTACGGGCTGCCGGTGGGGGAGGAGCCGATGCCGAGCCGCAGGATGCTGAGCCCGGCCCCCTTGTCGCGGTCGAACCACAGGTCGAGCACCTCCCGCTGCTTGTCCGGCGACAGGGCCTCGAGCAGTTCGTTGCGCCGGAACGCCTGGGAGACGCCGAAACCGTCGATCTCCTGGTGGCGGACGCCCTCGTGCACGGTGATGGCGGGTGGCTGCGCGGGAGGCGACGGGTGCGCCGCCGGTGAGCCGAGCAGGCTGATCGCGATGAGCCCTCGCAACATGGCGCGCCTCCGAAAATTTCGGATATGTGACGATATATTTCACCGATCGCCGGAACCGTAAGCGCACGGAGGCGTCCCCGTCAACCACCCTCCTGAGCCGTCAGCGGTACACGGCCACGGCCGCCTCCGCGATCAGCGTCTCCACGATCGCCACCAGCCCGCCGATCGGCGGCCCCGCGGTCGCCGCGATCTGGCGCAGGCGGGAGACCAGCCGCGCGGCCGGCTCGTCGAGGTACAGCTCGGCCTCCAGCCGCAGCACCGCGACCAGCCCGCACAGCCCGGCGCTGCGCGCGTCCGCCGGTTTCCAGCCCTCGACGGCCGAGCGCACCCCCGAGGAGGCCCGGACGGCGGAGGCGATGTCGGCCAGCTCGTACCGCGTGTACGGCAGCATGCCCATGCGCCGCCCGCGCACCCCCACGAGCACCCCCGTGTCGAGCAGGCCCCGGCGGGTGCGCTCGTAGACGGCGTTCGCCGCCACCTGCTTGATCAGGGAACGGGCCTCGGGCGGTGGATCCGAGCCGGCGGGCAGCCGGTCGAGCAGGGCCGCGCCGGCCAGGCCGAGCGCCAGCGACGACTGGTGGATCAGGGGTCTGCCGGCCTGGTCGTGGGCGAGCACGTACAGGTCGTGGTGGAGCGGCAGCCGGTTCATGTGACAGGAGTCCTTCGCTACGGGCGGTCCGGTCCGGGGCCGGCCATGCCGGTCAACGCCGGAGGGCGGCCGAGCGCGTACAGGGTGACCAGCGCCAGGGCGCCGAGGCCGAGCCAGACCAGGCCGAGCGCCTGCGCCAGGACGTTCGCGTTGACCACCACGAAGACCAGGATCCCGGCCCCGGCCAGCGGCGACACCAGGTGCGCCCACCACCGGCGGGAACGGGAACGCAGCGAGTAGTGCACGACGACCGACACGTGCAGGACGATGAACGCCACCATCGCGCCCATGTTGATCAGGCTCGTGAGGAGGGTGACGCCGTCGTCGCGGGTGGACATCCAGACGCCGACGCCCATGGAGAGCAGGCAGATGAGCACGATGGCGTTGGCCGGCACCGAGTGCTTGACCGACACCTTCGCCAGGAACGACGGGAGCTGCCTGTCGCGCGCCATCGCGTACAGCAGCCGCGAGACCGCCACCTGCGCGACCATCGTGTTGGCCAGCCCCCAGGACAGCGCCGTGGCGAACGAGGTGACGTGCCTGAGCCACTCGCCGCCGGCCACCGCGGCGGCGTCGTAGAAGGCCGTGTCACCGGCCCGTTCCATCAGGCCCGCGGGATCGGGCACGAGCAGCGCGGCCACCCAGACCTGGACGATGAACAGCACGCCCGCCAGCACCAGCGCCAGCCGCATGGCCCTGCCGACCTGGGCCGAGCCGCCGGTGGACTCCTCCACCAGCATGCTGATCCCGTCGAAGCCGAGGAAGGACAGCACGGCCACCGACACCGCCGCGAACACCACCGGCCAGGAGAAGGCGCCCGCGTCGAACAGCGGGGACAGGCTGAAGCCGTTGCCCTTGCCCTGGAGCAGCGCCCAGACGCCGGCCGCGAGGAACAGCGCCAGCACCACCAGCTCGAACACGATCATGAGCCGGGTGAGCCGCACCGTCATCCGGATGCCGAACAGGTTGATCAGCGTGTTGACGATCACGAAGCCGACCAGCCAGGCCCAGACCGGCACCGCCGGCACGCTGTCGTTCATCGCCACCGAGGCGACCAGGTAGAGCAGGCAGGGCACGAGGATGTAGTCGAGCAGCACCATCCACCCGGTCAGGAACCCGACCGGCGGGGCGATGCCGCGCCCGGCGTAGTTGTAGACCGAGCCCGACAGGGGGAACGCCTTCACCATCTGCGCGTAGGAGGCGGCGGTGAACAGCAGCGCCACCATCCCGACCAGGTAGGCCAGGGCCGGCATGCCGCCGGACGCCTGGTAGACCGTGCCGAAGATGGCGAAGGGCGCGATGGGCAGCATCAGCGCCAGACCGTAGAACACGAGGTCGGTCAGCCCGACCCCGCGGCGTAACTCCTGCCGGTAACCGAACTGCTCGATGTTCTGTTGTGTCCGCACGACAGGTCTCTCCAGTCGTCAGGCAAGGGCTGGGGGGTTTGGTCCGGCGATCCTTTCGCAGCGCCCGCCCGGCCCGCAAGACCGCCTGGCTCAGTGGTGCATGCGGTGCTCGCCCGCCGGTGGCCGGCCGTAGCCGAACGCGCCCATCATGCCCTGCTCCTGGTGGTACAGGTTGTGACAGTGGAACATCCACTCGCCCGGATTGTCGGCGTGCACGTCGATGTTCAGGCGCTCGCGCGGCAGGATGTTCACGGTGTCCTTGCGCGGCCCCCGCGCCCCGGCCGTGCGGAGCTGGAAGGTGTGGCCGTGCAGGTGCATCGGGTGCCACATGGGCGACTGGTTGTCCAGCACGATCCGGACCGTCTCGCCGCGCTCCACGCGCAGGCGCATCGGGTCGTCGCTGAGCTTGCCGTTGAGCGTCCACTCGTTGCCGGACGGGCGCATGCCCAGCGTCACGGTGACGCTCCGCGACGGGCGGGGCAGGGCGTCGGCCCGGCGGCAGTTGAGGTCGGCGTAGCGCAGGATCCGCGCGTACAGCTCGCTGAGCCGTACGTTCCGGTCCGGGGGGCTCGCCGCGCGCGACGTGCGCACGATCGCGAACGCCCGCGCCCGCTTCCCCTCCGCCACCGCCACCAGCGGGAACGCCCCGTCGCCGAGCCGGACCAGGAAGTCGTAGCGCTCGCCCATGCCGATGAGGAAGGTGTCCACCTCGACCGGGCGCGCGCACGGGAAGCCGTCGGCGTGCGTGACGGTCATGCGGTGACCGCCGAGCGCCACCCGGAACGCGCTGTCGGCCGCCGCGTTGATCACCCGGAACCTGACGACCCGTCCCGGCCTGCTGGCGAACACCTCGGGCGTGGTCGCCGCCCGGCCGTTGACCAGGTGGTACGGATGGCGCAGCTCGCCCGTGACCCCGCCCAGCAGCGTGCTGCGCAGGGTGTCGTCGTGCCCGGTGCTGGCGTTCAGCCGCCGCAGCGCGTCGTCGGGGGTGCCGGTGACGCCGTCCAGCCAGTCGTCGAGGACGACCGTGAACTCCTGGTCGTACCCGAGCGGCTCGTGCGGGTCGGCCACGATCAGCGGCCCGTACAGGGCGCGGTCGTTCTGCATGCCGACGTGCGAGTGGTAGAAGTACGTGCCGGCGTCGGGGACGGTGAACGTGTAGTCGAACGACCCGCCCGGCGGCACCGGCTTCTGCGTGTAGCCGGGCGCGCCGTCCATCGGGGCGGCGATCCTGATGCCGTGCCAGTGCACGGTCGTCTCCGCGGGCAGGTTGTTGACCAGCCGCGCCCGTACGACGCCGCCGGCCGTGGCCTCGATCCGCGGGCCGGGGAGCAGGCCGTCGTAGGCCCAGGTGGAGACGGTCCGGCTGCCGATGGACACCTTCGCGGGCGCCGCCCGCAACACAACGCCCTTCGGCGGACGGCCCCGCGCGGCCACGGCTCCGGTCACGGCTCCAGACACGGCTCCAGACACGGTGCCGGCCGCGGCGCGGGTCACGGTTGCGGCGCCGGTCAGCGCGGCGAACGCGCCGGTGACGAACGACCTGCGGGACAAGCTCTTATACGAACCATTCACTGCGGAACCCCCCCATCCACCTCGCAAGGTAACGGACGGTGATCGTTCAGGCCGCGCGCCACGCTGAAGATCACCCGAGTGGGGGCGGACCGGCGGATCGCCGAAATCGGGTCCCGCACCTCTTGAAGGGGCGGCATGTGCGAAATATGGTGTTAATCGTTTAACAGCAGGCGAGGGTCTGCAGGCGACGACTCCCATCCGTGTGCCCATATGCCGAGATCCGGCCACTCGATTACCCCATAATCCTGTAGGGAATGCTAGGTTATTCGACTAACATGAGACCAACAGCACGACAAGTGGCCGAACTGGCGAACGTCTCCGTGGCGACCGTGTCCTACGTGCTCAGCGGGCGCGATCGCCGCGTCGCCGCCGAGACCAGGCAGCGGGTGCTCGACGCCGCCAGGCAACTCGGCTACACCCCCAACCAAGCCGCCAGAAGCCTGCGCAAACGCCGTACCCAGCGCGTCTGCCTGGTGCTGAGCACGTTCGGCGGCGTGCCCACCGACGCCCGGCTGGCCATGGACCTGCACGAGATGGCCGACGCACGCGGCTACTCGGTGGTGACGCTCGCCGTCTACTCCGAGGCGCGCGCCCAGGCCGCCGTGGAGGCGCTGCGCGGCGGCATCGCCGACGGCGCGCTGATCCGCCTGACCGGCGACCACCTGGCGCACGACCTGCTCGGCGGGCTGGCCGCCACCGGGCTGCCGATGGTGGTGATGAGCAACGGCAGCCGGCTCGACGGCTGCGACATCGTACGCACCCCGGAGATGGAGGCGTGCGCCGAGGCGGTCGAGCACCTGCTCGCCACCGGCCGGCGGCGGATCGCGTTCATGGCCCAGCGCTACGAGGTCTACCGCGACAAGCCCGAGGGCCGGCTGCTCGGCTACACCACCGCCCTCGACCGGCACGGTGTGACGGAACGCATCATCACCGGAGGCGCGGACGACCGCGTGTCCGCGTACCAGACGGCCACCGAACTGCTCAGCTCGCCCGACCGGCCCGACGCGATCTTCGCCGCCTCCGACCGGGCGGCGATCAGCGCCATCTGGGCCGCCAGGGACCTGGGGCTCAGCGTGCCCGGGGACGTCGCGGTCGTCGGCGTCGGCAACATCGACGAGGGTCTCATCAGCAATCCGCAGCTCAGCACCGTCGGTCCGCTCCGGCACGACTACACCGACGTCGTACGCCTGCTCTTCGACCGCCTCCAGGCCGAGGAGCCGCCACCCGCCCGCGAGATCGTCCGTTCGTGGACCTTCGTGCGGCGGGGCTCGTCCTAGAAAGGGAAATAGCGAGATGTCTTCCCACCCCTCACGCCGTGACCTGCTCCGCCTCGTCGGGGCCGCCGCCGCGGTGCCCGTCCTGTCGTCCTGCGCCGGAGCGCCCGCCACGCAGAGCGCCGCGCCCGGCACGTTCACGGTCTACTGGAACGCGGGCCACGACTACGCGGCCTACCGCAAGGTGATCGCCGAGTTCGAGCAGGCCAACAAGGTCACCGTCAACCTGCAGAAGTACCAGTGGCCCGACCTGCGGACCAGGCTGCTGGCCGACTTCGCCTCCGGCACCGTGCCCGACCTGGTGGAGGAGCCCGGCGGGTGGGTGCAGGAGTTCGCCGTCTCGGGCAACGCCCGCTCGCTCCAGGACTACGTCGACCGCGACGGCCAGGCCATGGGCTTCCCGTCCGACTGGCAGCCGGTGACCGTCGAGCGCAACTCCTACCAGGGCAAGGTGTACGGCGTTCAGCTCCACCTGACCTGCAACACCCTCCTGTACAACAAGGCCATGCTCAGGGACGCCGGGGTGGAGGCGCCGACCACCTGGGAGGAACTCCTCGACGCGGCCAAGAAGCTCACCAAGGACGGCGTCTACGGCATCGCCCTCAATCAGGACTACACCTACATGTGGCCCTGGCTGGTGCAGGCCGGGATCACCCCCTACGACCTGGACACCAAGGCGATCATGGAGCCGCGCGCGGACGCCGTCGCCGCCCTGCAGTTCCAGGCCGACCTGATCCACCAGCACAAGGTGGCTCCGGTGCCGGTCTCCAGCACCGACTACTCGGGCCCGCAGAAGCTGTTCTCCGCCAAGCGCGCCGCGATGATCCTCACCGGCCCGTGGGACCTCGAACCCATCAGGAAGACCAGCGCCGACATCGAGCTGGGCGTCGCGCCGCCGCTGAAGAACAAGACGGCGGCCACGCAGGCGGCCGGGGTCAGCATGTTCGTGCCCGCCAAGGCGGCCAGGCCCGACCTGTCCTGGGACTTCATCAAGCGCATCACGGCGCTGGAGGTCGAGCAGGCCGCCACGAAGGAAACCGGCATGCTCATGCCGCGCAAGTCGTGGGTGGACCTGCCCGAGGTGCAGTCCGACCCCGTCACCAAGGTCTTCGCCGAGGCCCTGCCCACCGCCAAGGACTCCTCCCAGCAAGTACGCCTGACGGGGCAGCTCGGCAAGTGGGAGGAGCAGCTCAAGGTCATGTACCAGCAGGTGCTCATCCAGAACCAGCCGGCCGCCGAGGCCCTCGACGCCTTCGTGAAGGCGGCGGAGGGCTTCCTCAGGTGAGGTCGCGCACGCTCTACGGGCGGTACGCCAGGACCGCCTACCTGTTCCTCCTGCCCGCCATCCTGTTCTTCGCCGCCTTCTTCTACCTGCCCATCGGCAACGTGGTGGCCACCAGCTTCCGCACCGGGCCGATGGCCGACCAGTGGGCCGGCCTGGGCAACTACACGCAGGCCCTGGCCGACCCCGCCGTGCGGCACTCGTTCCTGGTCACCGTCGGTTTCTCGGCGATGGTGGTGGCCGGCTCCATCGTGATCGGGCTGGCCCTGGCGCTGGCGATCGACCAGCCGCTGCGGGGCCGGGTGGTCTTCCGGGTGCTGCTGCTGGTGCCGTACCTGACCTCGGTGGCGATCGTCGGGCTGCTGTGGCGCAACATCCTCGACCCCGAACTGGGCGTGCTGAACCGGGCGCTGGGCGCGATCGGGCTGCCCGAGCAGCAGTGGCTCAACACCGCGCCGCTGCTCACGATCGCCGCCGTCACGCTCTGGCAGAGCGTCGGGTACACGATGGTGCTGTTCCTGGCGGGGTTGCAGGGCATCCCGGAGACCTACCACGAGGCGGCCAGGATCGACGGGGCGGACGCCTGGCACCGCTTCTGGCGGATCACGCTGCCGCTGCTCGCCCCGACCACGCTGTTCGTCTCGGTGATGGCGGTCATCTCGGGGCTGCAGGCGTTCGGGCAGGCGTACATCATCACGAACGGCGGGCCCGGCGACGCCACCGACCTGTCCGTCTTCCACATCTTCAACGTCGCCTTCCGCACCAGGGACTTCGGCTACTCCTCGGCCCAGTCGGTGCTGCTGCTGATGGTGATCGTGGCGTTCACCGTGGTCCAGTTGCGGGCCGGGCGGCGCGGGGAGGTCACGTACTGATGGGGACGCGTAAATGGCTGCTCTACGCCCTGCTCGGGCTGGCCGGTCTCGTCACGGTCGTGCCGCTGCTCTACATGCTCTCGCTGTCGCTGCAGACCGAGGCCGAGACGCTGTCGGCCAACGCCGTGCTGGTGCCGGAGTCGCCGCAGTGGGGCAACTACGCCGAGCTGTTCACCCGGGCGCCGTTCGGGAACTTCATCGTCAACAGCCTGATCGTGGCCGGCGTGATCACGCTGGCGCACCTGCTGTTCGACCCGCTCGTCGGGTACGTCTTCGCCAAGTTCCGCTTCCCGCTGCGCAACACGTTGTTCGTGGCGCTGCTGGCCACCCTCATGGTGCCGTTCTTCGTGCGGATGATCCCGCTGTACGTGCTCATGGCCAACATGGGGTGGCTGAACACCTACCAGGGGCTGATCACGCCGTTCCTCATGGACGCGTTCGGGATCTTCCTCATGCGGCAGTTCATCCAGCCCATCCCCGACGACCTGATCAACGCCGCGCGCATCGACGGCGCCTCCGAGCTGCGGATCTACCGCAGCGTCATCCTGCCGCAGACGCGGCCGGCGCTGGCCGTGCTCGGGCTGTTCACGTTCGTCTTCCAGTGGAACGAGTTCCTCTGGCCGCTGGTCGCCACCACCACGGCCGAGATGCGCACCATCCCGGTCGGGCTGACCCTGTTCAACCAGGAGTACTTCACGCTGTGGCACCTCACGGCCGCCGGCTCGGTGATCCTCTTCGTGCCCACCGCCGTCCTGTTCGTCTGCACCCAGAGATACTTCGTCCGGGGCATCGCCCTGACCGGTCTGAAATAAGGAGTCCGCTGTTTTGCGCCCGAACGTGATCGTCGTCTTCACCGACCAGCAGCGGTGGGACACCGTCGGCCCCTTCACCCCCAATCTCGACAGCATGGCCAGGCACGGCACGCAGGCCACGGTCGCGCTCACCCCGCAGCCGGTGTGCGCCCCCGCCCGCGCCGCGCTCCAGACGGGCCGCTACCCGACCACGACCGGCGTCTACCGCAACGGCCGCGTGCTGCCCCCCGAGGAGCGCACGCTGGCCCACCACTTCGACGCGGCCGGCTACGCCACCGGCTACATCGGCAAGTGGCATCTGGGCGGGGCCGAGCCGGTGCCGCGGGAGCGGCGCGGCGGCTACCGGTCGTGGCTGGCGGCCAACGCCCTGGAGCACACCTCCGACGCCTACCGGACGATCGTCTACGACGAGGCGAACGAGCCCGTCCTGCTGCCCGGCTACCGTTCCGACGCGCTCGTGGACGCCGCCGTGCGCTTCGTCGCCGACCACGCCGACGAGCCGTTCTACCTGTTCCTGTCGCTCCTGGAGCCGCACCACCAGAACGAGGTGGACAACTACCCGGCCCCCGACGGCTACGAGGAGCGTTACCAGGGCCGCTGGATGCCGCCGGACCTGGCCGCCCTCGGCGGCACCGCCCACCAGCACATGGGCGGCTACCTGGGCCAGGTCAAGCGGCTCGACGAGGGTCTCGGCCGGCTGCTGGACGCGTTGCGCAGCATGGACCTGCTGGACGACACGATCGTGGCCTACACCTCCGACCACGGCAACCACTTCAAGACCCGCAACGGCGAGTACAAGCGCTCCTGCCACGACGCCTCCCTGCGGGTGCCGTTGGCGCTGCGCGGGCCGGGCTTCGACGGCGGCGGGGCCATCGCGCGGCCGGTCAGCACCCTCGACCTGCCGCCGACGCTGCTGGAGGCCGCCGGGCTGCCGGTGCCGGAAGAGATGCAGGGGCGCTCGTTCCTGCCGCTGGCCCGCGACTCGCGCGCGTCCTGGCCGGAGGAGGTGTTCTTCCAGGTGAGCGAGTCGGAGGTGGGGCGCGGGATCCGCACGTCGCGGTGGAAGTACTACGCCGTCGCCGAGGACGCCCACCCCTGGGACGACCCGGGCGCGCCCGTCTACCGCGAGCAGGCCCTGTACGACCTGGACAACGATCCGCACGAACTGGTCAACCTGGCCGGGTACGCCTCGCACGCGGAGGTGGCCACCGGGCTGCGCGAGCGGCTGGTACGGCGGATCGCCGAGGCCGGTGAGCCGCCCGCGGTCGTCGAGCCGGCCGTGCGGCGGGCGGGACGGGAGCAGGCGATGCCCGACCCGGAGGTCCGGCTCCGGGGCCCGAAGCCGGTCCGCTTCGGCCACCAGCCCCGCCCCTGACGGTGAGGGGCGCCCGGGGCCGCGCGGCCCCGGGCGCCCGTGGGGGTCAGGAGGCGGACGGCGCGGGCCCGTGCGCGTGCGCGCCCCGGGAGGCCGGGGCGGCCGGCGCGGCGGGCCCGATGCCCTTCGTGTCGTACGCGTACGTGCCCGCCAGGGTGGCGACGGCGTCGGCGTTCACGTCCAGGGCGCGGTCGTCGATGTTCCTGATGGTGTCGCAGGCGCTGTGGTAGCAGGGATCGAGCGGGATCCCGGCCGTGCCGCCGAAGATCGCCGCCTCCTCGGCGGTCTTGAGCACCTCGGCACCGGTGAACAGCCCGCCCGACGGGATCCCGACGGAGATGAAGGGCCCGTAGTCCGAGCGTCCGGTGAAGGCCGTGGCCTTGTACGGCAGCCCGCGCCCGGCGAAGAACTTCTCGAAGTCCGCCTCGATCACGTCCGACCCGGCGGGCCCGGCCGTGCCGAAGGCGTCACCGTCCCCGTCGTAGACGCCGAAGGTGTAGTTGGGCGAGGCGATCATGTCGAAGTTGAGGTAGAGGGCGATCCTGGCCCGCTCCTCCGGTGTCAGCGAGGCCACGTAGTGCCCGGAGCCGAGCAGCCCGAACTCCTCGGCCCCCCAGAAGGCGAAGCGCATCCGGTTCGCCGGCTTGGTCCCGGCCATCCGCAGCGCCACCTCCAGGACGGCCGCGCTGCCGGAGCCGTTGTCGTTGATGCCCGGTCCCTCCTGCACGCTGTCCAGGTGCGAGCCGAGCATGACGACGTTGTCCGGGTCGCCCTTGCGGCTCTGCGCGATCACGTTGTACGTGGTCCTGGTCTCCACGATCGGATCCCAGTTCAGCTCGACGGTGGTGCCCGCCGTGGCGGCCAGTTCGGCGCCGACCGCGAAGCTGGTGAAGAACGAGGGGATCGTCACGCCGGGCCCGCCGAGCACCGGGTTGAGGTCGACCTCGGTCCGGCCCTCCTGCCCCTCGTTGAAGACGATGGCCGCCGAGGCCCCGGCCGCGACGGCGTTGTCCACCTTGACGCGGAAGTTGCAGGTGCCGCGCTGCATCAGCGCGACGTCGCCGGCCGGGAACCCGGCGAAGTCGCTCGCCTCGCATCCCGACGTCGAGGAGTTGGCCTCCGCCCCGGGCGGCAGCACGAGGTCCACCGGCCGGATCCGGCCGCTCGCGGCGCCGGCGGGGGAGTCCTGCAGCGCGACGAAGTCACCGAAGAAGCCGTAGGTGTAGGTCTTCTGCTCGCCGCTGGTCCGCTTGAGCAAGGGCGGGGTGACGTAGCCGTCGAAGGTGAACTCGAAGGGCTGGATCGTCACGTCGTACCCGGCGCGGCGCAGCTTGCCGGCCACGTAGTCGCGCGAGGCGTCGAAGCCGGAGGTGCCCGAGACGCGGGTGCCGCCGTTGGCGTCGGCGATGGACTGCAGGGCCCGCAGATGCTTCTTGACGTTCTTGCCCGTTACGGCCTTGACCAGCTTCCGTACGGAGTCCGCGGCGCCGCCGTGCCCGCCGGAATGGGCGTGGGCGGGCGTGGCGAGGGTGACAGGGGTAAGGACCAGGGCCGCGGCCGTGATGGCGCCGACCGCGCCGTTGCGTAAGCGGGAACGCATGCTGCTCCTCGGAATGGGAGGGTGAACCAGATCAAATTCCGCAGATGCCCCGAAACGTATTCTTGGGTCGCGTGGCAGGGAAAGAGTCACCACGTATCCGTTGCATCACGGACCCGGAACGTCGCGAGCAGCCAAGGTGAGGAACCGCATGCCCATCTCCCTCCCGTCCGCCGGCACGCTGGCCATCGGCGGCAAGACCGTGCACCGCCTCGGCTACGGAGCCATGAGCCTGACGGGGCCGGGCGTCTGGGGCCCGCCCGCCGACCGCGACGCGGCCCTGCGGGTGCTGCGCCGGGTGGTCGAGCTGGGCGTGAACTTCATCGACACGGCCGACTCCTACGGGCCGTACGTCAACGAGGAACTGATCCGCGAGGCGCTGCACCCGTACCCGGAGGGCCTGCTGATCGCGACCAAGGCCGGGTTCGTACGCACCGGGCCGAGCCAGTGGCACCCCGTGGGGCGGCCGGCCTACCTGCGTCAGGAGGTCGAGATGAGCCTGCGCCGGCTCGGCGTCGAGCGGCTCGACCTGCTCCAGCTCCACCGCATCGACCCGGAGGTGCCGATGGAGGACCAGATCGGCGAGCTGGACGCGCTGCGCCGCGAGGGCAAGATCGCCGAGATCGGCCTGTCCGAGGTGAACGTCGCGGAACTGGAGCGGGCGCGGCGGGTCGCCGCCATCGCCTCCGTGCAGAACCGCTACAACCTGACCAACCGCTTCTCGGAGCCGGTGCTGGAGCACTGCGCCGAGCAGGGGATCGTCTTCATCCCCTACAGCCCTGTCGCCAAGGGCGCGCTGACGGGGCCGGACAGCCCGGTCGAGCACGTGGCCAAGGCGGTCGGGGCCACGCCGTCGCAGGTCAGCCTGGCCTGGCTGCTGGCCAGGTCGCCGGTGACGCTGCCGATCCCTGGCACGTCGTCGATCGCTCACCTGGAGGAGAACCTCGGGGCCTCGGCCGTCGAGCTGACGGCGGAGCAGGTGAGCGAACTGGGCTGAGCGCGGGCTCCCGCCCGGCCCCCGGACGGGCGGAAACGGGGCCGGCCCTCAGGCGCGGAGGGCCGGCCCCGGTCTCTCAGGGGCCCGATGCCGCATCGGGCCCCGTGTTCAGCGGGTCAGCCCAGGCCGCCCTTCACGGCCGTGATCAGCTCCCCGTTCGTCGTGTCGCCACTGAGCTCCCAGAAGAACGCGCCGCCGAGGCCCTGGCCCTTCGCGTAGCTCATCTTGCCGCCGATCGTGGCCGGCGTGTCGTAGCTCCACCACTGGTTGCCGCAGTACGCGTACGCCGTGCCCGCGACCGTCCCCGTGGCCGGGCAGCGCGTCTTGAGCACCTTGTAGTCCTCGATGCCCTGCTCGTACGTGCCCGGCGCCGGGCCCGTGGCCGTGCCGCCCGGGGCGGCCTGCGTGACCCCGGTCCAGCCGCGGCCGTAGAAACCGATGCCGAGCAGCAGCTTGCTCGCCGCGATGCCCTTGCTCTTGAGCTTCTGGATCGCGCTGTCGGAGTGGAAGCCCGCGATCGGGATGCCGGAGTAGGAGTTGAGCGGCGAGTGCGGGGCCGTCGGGCCCTGCGCCGCCCACGCGCCGAAGAAGTCGTAGGTCATGACGTTGTACCAGTCCACGTACTGCGCCGCGCCGCCGTAGTCGGCCGCGTCGATCTTGCCGCCGTCGGTGCCGTCGGCGGTGATCGCGGCGGTGACCAGGTTGCCGGAGCCGAAGCGGGAGCGCAGCGCCGACATGACGTTCCTGAACGCGGCCGGGCCGCTGGTGTCGCAGGTCAGGCCGCAGGCGTTCGGGTACTCCCAGTCGATGTCGATGCCGTCGAAGACGTCCGCCCAGCGCGGGTCCTCGACCAGCTTGTAGCAGGAGTCGGCGAACGCGGCCGGGTTCTGCGCGGCCTGGCCGAAGCCGCCGGACCAGGTCCAGCCGCCGAAGGACCAGAGCACCTTCAGGTTCGGGTACTTCTTCTTGAGCTTGCGGAGCTGGTTGAAGTTGCCGCGCAGCGCGCCGGCGTCCCAGGTGTCGGCGACGCCGTCCACGCTCTCGCCCGCCTGGTAGGCGCGGTCGTAGTCGGCGTAGCTGTCGCCGATCGCGCACTGGCCGTTCGCGACGTTGCCGAAGGCGTAGTTGATGTGCGTCAGCTTGGCCGCCGAGCCGCTGGTGTCGATGTTCTTGACGTGGTAGCCGCGCTGGTAGATGCCCCACTGCACGAAGTAGCCGAGCACCTTGTTCCCGCCGCCGCCACTGCCGCCGCTCGTCGTCGCGGTGACGGCGGTGCTGGCGGCGGAGCGGTTGCCGGCGGCGTCGCGGGCGCGGACGGTGTAGGTGTAGGCGGTGTTGGCGGTCAGGCCGGTGTCGGTGCGACGTTGTCGGTGGAGGCGTTCCAGGCCAGGGCGACCGTGCTGCTGCTGACGCCCGTGGACCGCAGGTTGGCCGGCACGCTGGGCGCGGTGGTGTCGGTGCCGCCGCCGGTCGCGACCTTCCACAGCGCGGGCACGTTCGAGGGCTCCCAGCCGGGCTGGGAGGTGTGGCTCTGGAGGCACTCGTACTCGACGCCGTTGTAGCTGACGCGCGCGCCCGCCGGGTACGCCGTCCAGGGCGCCCACTCGGCCGCGGCGAACCGCACGGCGGACGCGGCGGAGGCGACGGGCGGGACGGTGACGGCCGCGGTGAGCGGCAGCGCCAGCGCCGCCAGCCCGGCCAGGACCTTGCTCATGATGGTGTGTCTCATGATGCTCCGACATCCGTTGGGGGGTGTACAGGGGGTGGGATGCCTAGGAAACTATTAGTAAAGTTTCCTTTTAGTTATGGTGACGGTATCCCCAACCCGCGGAGCAGTCAATACGTCTCGCTCAGATCGTGAAATCGCGCAGTAAACCCGAGTAACGCTTGGGGCCCGGCCGAGCGTACTCGCCCCGGGTGCTCGTCCGCAGGCCGAGGGCGACCAGCGACTCGGCGAACCGGGTCGCCGCGCTCACCCCGTCGATCACCGGCACGCCCGTCGCCTCCGACACCTCGGCGCAGAACTCGGCCATGCCCGCGCAGCCGAGCACGACCGCGTCGCTGCCGTCCCGGGCCACCGCCGCCGCGCACAGCTCCGTCACCTGCGCGCGGGCCCGCGGCTGCTCCAGGTCCAGGACCGGGATGTCGCAGGCGTGCACGCCCCGGCAGGCGGCGGCGAAGCCGTAGCGGTGCGCCAGGTCCCAGGCCCGCCCGGTCGTCCTGGACAACGTGGTCACCACGCTGAAGCTCCGGCCGACCAGCGTGGCGGCGTGCATGGCGGCCTCCGCGATGCCGATCACGGGGCCGGCGGCCAGCTCGCGGGCGGCGTCCAGGCCGGGGTCGCCGAAACAGGCGATGACGTACGCGTCCACCCCTTCCCGCTCGCCCGCCGCGATCTCGGCCAGCACGCCCGGCACGGCCAGCGCCTCGTCGTAGTGGCTCTCGATCGACTCGGGCCCCATGGCCGGGCTCACCGCGGTCACGGTGGTGCCGGGAGACGCCACCGCCCTGGCGCAACGACCGATGGCGGCGGTCATGGCCAGGGCGGTGTTCGGATTGATCAGCCGCACGCGCGTCATGCGGGGACGATCCGGGGCGCGCGCCGCTCCAGCGCGACCATGGCCACGAAACCGAGCCCGCAGCCGAGGAACCAGCTATAGTCGGCGATCCACAGCACGTCCACGGCCGTGATCAGCTTCGGCACCAGGACCGAGGCGATGGCGGGCAGCCCGCTCAGCACCATGGCCCAGACGGCGTTGCGGTTGTAGCCCCGGTCGAACCAGTAGCGCCCGCCCGGGTCCATCGTGAACAGCTCGTCCACCGACACCCGCTGCCGCGCGCAGACGTAGTAACCGGCGATCAGGATGCCGAACAGCGGCCCGATCAGCGCCCCGAGCAGCCCGAGCGTGTAGTGGATGGCGTCGGGGTTGCCGTACCAGTTCCAGGGCGTGAGCAGCACCGAGCCGACCGCGGCGATCATCCCGCCGGCGCGCCAGCTCACCCGCTGCGGGCTGACGTTGGAGAAGTCGAAGGCCGGCGAGATGAAGTTGGCCACGATGTTGATGCCCACCGTCGCGATCACGAAGGTCAGGCCGCCCAGCAGGATCGCGAACGGCGTGTCGATGCGCTGCACCGTGTGGATCGGGTCGGTGATCAGCTCCCCGAACACCGGCACCGTGGCCGACGCCGTGATCACCGTCAGCAGGGAGAAGAACAGGAAGTTGACCGGCAGGCCGAGCAGGTTGCCGCGCTTGACGGCCTCGAACGAGCGTCCGTAGCGGGAGAAGTCCCCGAAGTTCAGCATCGGGCCCGAGAAGTACGACACGACCAGCGCGGTCGCGCTCAGCATCACCGGGATCGACTCGGCGAACCCGAGGCTAGGGCCCTGCGACAGGTCCAGGCTGATGTTCTCCCAGCCGGCCCGGCTCACCAGGTAGACGGCCAGCACGACCATGACCACGTACACGGCGGGGCCGGCCCAGTCCACGAACCGGCGGATCGCGTTCATGCCGCGCCAGAACACCGCCGCCTGCGCCACCCACAGGATGGCGTAGCAGAGGTAGCCGAGCACGGACAGGCCGAGGAAGGTGGGCTCGTTGAGCGCGGCGGTGGCGGGCCAGAACTTGAGGAAGATGATGATCAGCGACTGCGAGGCCAGGTACGTCTGCACGCCGTACCACGCGATCGCGATCACGCCGCGCACGATGGCCGGGATGTTCGCGCCGCGCACGCCGAACACGACGCGGTTGATCACCGGGTACGGCACGCCGGTGACCTGGCTGGGCTTGGCCACCAGGTTGCAGAAGACGTTGACGATGACGATGCCGCCCAGCAGCGCGAACAGCACCTGCCAGCTCGCCAGGCCGAGCGCGAACAGGCTGCCCGCGGTCACGTAGCCGCCGACGCTGTGCACGTCGGACATCCAGAAGGCGAAGATGTTGTACGACGACCAGGACTGCTCGCGCAGCGGGGCGAGGTCCTCGTTGGTGAGCCGGGGGTCGTAGGAGGGGGCTTGGGCGACGGAGGGTCGTGTCATCTGCGGCATCCTTGGGGGTGGGGCGCCTGATGGTGTTAAGTCATCACTTAACACCTTGCGGGCGGAAGTCCATATTGCGTGGGCGTTAAAGGCTTGTGACGGAGGCCATGGAGGACCTGGAGGCGGGCGCGCGGCTCGGCCGGCGGCTCAGGGAACTGCGCGTGGAGTCCGGCAAGTCGCTGCGGGCGCTGGCCCGCGAGCTGGGCATCTCGGCCAGCGCGGTGTCGCAGATCGAGCGGGGCACGATGCGGCCGTCGGTGAGCCGGCTGATCGCGTACGTGTCGGCCGTCGGGGTGCCGCTGGCGGCCGTCTTCGACCCGGCGCTCGACCCGGCGTCCGGTGCGGGGGAGCCGTTGCCCGGGTTCGCCGTCCGGCGGGCGGGGGAGGTGGCGGCGATCCGGCTCGGCGGCGGCGTGACGTTCCGGCGGCTGTCGCCCGGACCCACGCCCGACGTCGAGTTCTTCGAGTCCACCTACCCGCCGCACGCGGTCTCCACCGCCCATGGCAGGTTCCTGCGGCACGAGGGCTACGAGGTCGGCACGGTGACGACCGGGGAGTTGACGATCGAGTTCGAGTCGGAGGTCGTCACGCTCGGGGTGGGCGACTCGATCACCTTCCCGTGCAGCCGTCCGCATATCATCGGCAACCGCTCCGCCACCGTCACCGCGGTCGCGACGTGGTTGATCGTGCACGCTGGATAACGGTTGCAAAACGGACACTGACGCCGGGCATGCCCATACCTCAGCATGGAGGTGTGGCAGGGATGACCGCCTGGCGGCGGGAGGCTGAACGACGGGGTCCGTACGTGGCCCGTGCGGTGGCCGAGCTGAGGTCGTGGCCCGCGCTGGCGGTGAGCGACGGGCGGCGCGGCACCACGTTCGCCGTGCACGGCACCGAGATCCTGCGGCTGATCGGCGCCGACGAGGTCCGGGTGCGCCTGACCGCCCCGGCCATCGACCGGCTGCGTCCCCATCTGAGCACGTGCGAGCAGGTGCAGGCGTGCGAGGACCGTGCCTGGGTGGCCGTCCACGTGGACGCCGAGCCCGACCTCGAACTGCTGCTCGCCCTCACCAGCGTGGCGATCAAGGCACACGTGCCCTGACGGGCGGCGCGCGGCGGGCCGGGGCAGGCGCCGATCGGTTTCAGCGCCATGCCTTTGGCGCATCCGGCCAGCTCGTGAGGCAGGTCGCCGGTCAGGAAGCAGGCATCCGTGGGCGGGCCGCCGCGCGGCACGTCCTCATCCGCCGTCGTACTCCTCGTACGTGACGCCCAGGCCGGGCAGGCGCTCGCGCAGGCCGTAACGGTCGAGGCCGAGCTCGCCCGCCAGGAACGCGGCGCGGGCGGCGGCCTCCTTCTCCGTGCGGGCGGCGGAGGCGGCGATGCCCCGCTCCAGGTCCGCGCGCGGGCACACGAGCACCCCGTCGTCGTCGGCGAGGATCGTGTCACCGGGCCTGACGAGCTGCCCGCCGATCGTGATCGGCACGTTGACCGCGCCGGGGGTCGCCTTCACGGTGCCCTGCGCGCTGACGGCGGCGCTCCACGCGGGAAAGCCCATCTCCCGCAGTTCGGCCACGTCGCGCACGCCCGCGTCGATCACCGCCCCGCGCACCCCGCGCCGCCGCAGCGCGGTGGCGAGCAGCTCCCCGAACATGCCGTCCGTGGACGGCGACGTCGTGGTGACGACCAGGAGGTCGCCCTCGCGGCACTGCTCGACCGCGACATGGATCATCAGGTTGTCGCCGGGCCAGCACAGCACGGTGACGGCGTTGCCGCCGGTGCGGGCGCCCGGCCAGGCGGGGCGCAGCCCGGGGCCGAGGTAGCCGGTGCGGCCGAGGGCCTCGTGCACGGTCGCGACGCCGTACGCCGCCAGCGTGTCGATCCGGGCGAGGTCGGCGCGCGGGATGCCGGTGACGACCACGTTCCTCATGACAGCACGTCCGTGACCTGCGGGTACAGCCGCATGTACGCCTCGGCGGCGGTGTCGTGCGCGAGCCCGAGGTTGGGGCCGGCGTTGCGCCTGAGCTGGACGCCGCGGCGTCTGGCCAGGTCGGTGTAGTAGTCCCACATGTGCCGCTGGGCCGGCAGGCACTCCATGGCCTTGCGCTTGGCGTCGAAGACCGGGGTGATGTCGAGCAGCAGGTCGGGCTTGAAGCCGCACTGCTCGGGCTGGTGCGGCTCGAAGAAGAACACGGGGGGCGCGCCGAGCGGCTCGCCGGGCGCGTCGTAGCCGGCGGCCTGGGCCAGCACCCGGGCCTGCAGCGCCATGCGGGCCGCGGCCGGGTGGTCGCCGTTGTACGGGTCGGCGAGCGGGTGCGTCAGCACCACGTCGGGCTCCAGGTCGCGGTAGACGCGTACCAGCCGGTCCACCAGCTCCGGGCTCTCCACCAGGGGGTAGTCGCCCGCGTCGAGGAAGTCGATCTCGGCGCCGAGCCGCGCGGCGGCCTGCTCGGCCTCCTCGCGCCGGATCGCCTTGATCTCCGCCAGCGTCTTGCCGGCACGCCACGCCCTGGCCGACTCGCCGCGCTCGCCGAAGCTGAGGCACACCACCTTGGCCCGCTCGCCGCGGCTGGTGGCCAGCGCGATCGCGCCACTGGCGCGCCAGACGAAGTCGCCCGCGTGGGCGCTGATCACCAACAGGGTCCGGGAAGAGGTCTTTGCCGGGGTCACTCCGTTGACGCTAGGAGCAGGATCGACAGATTGTCAACAGTTTCATCGTCAATGTCGATCGAGGGTGGGATTCACGGCGGATTGCCTGCACCATAGGGACAATATTGTCAACGATCTGCGGAGGGGATGACCATGGAAGCGATCCGGGTGGCGCTGCTCGGCCACGGCGAGGTCGGCCGGGTGCTCGCCGCCGGGCTCGCGGGACGGGCGCGGCTGCGCGTGTACGACCCGGCGTGCCCGCCCATGAGCACCTGGCACGGGCCGCCCCGCGACCCGGCCTGCCCGCCCGCGAGCACCCGGCACGGGCCGCCCCGCGAGCCGGGCGCGGTCGAACTGGTCGCCCGCAACGAGGACGCCGTGCGCGGGGCCGACCTCGTCATCGCCGTCACCACCGGGGCCGACAGCCTCACCGCCTGCGCCGAGTCCCGTCCCCACCTCGAACCCGGCGCGCTCTACGCCGACCTGTCCACCTGCGCGCCCGGCGACAAGCGGCGCATCGCCGAACTGCTGGAGCCCGCCGGGGCGGCGGTCGTGGACGGCGCCATCATGGCCCCGATCCCGCTGCGCGGCCTGGCCACCCCCATCCTGGCCAGCGGCGCGCGGGCGGAGCGCTTCGCCGCGCTCGCGGGCCGGCTCGGCCTGTCGGTGACGCCGATCGGCGGCCTGCCCGGTGACGCCGCCGCCCGCAAGCTGCTGCGCAGCGTGCTGGTCAAGGGGCTGAGCGCGCTGGTCATCGAGGCGCAGCGGGCGGCACGGGAGGCCGGGCTGGGGGAGTGGTTCTGGGCGCACCTGCTGGAGACCGTCACCGCCGCCGACGAGGAGTTCGTGCTGCGGCTGCTCAAGGGCGCGGGGCAGCACGGGGCGCGGCGGGTGCACGAGATGGAGGCCGCCGCGCGCATGCTCAGGGAACTGGGGGTGCCCGGCACCATGACGGAGGCCACGGCCGCGACGCTCGACGAGGTCACCCGCACCGGCGTGCCACCCGTCCCGGATCGGTCGTGACACCGGTCCACCCGTCCCGGATCGGTCGTGACAGCGGCCTGTTCGCGGGGAGCGGTCGTGACACCGGCGCGCTCGTCCCGGATCGGTTGTGACGGCGGTCCGCTTGCGGGGAGCGGCCGGGGTGGTGTGTCAGTCGGGGGTGGACTCCAGGGCCTTGGTGACGCTGCGCAGGTGCTGCCGCATGGCGGTCTGCGCCGCCTCCGGGTCGCGGGCCACGATCGCCGCCACGATCAGCTCGTGCTGCGCCAGCGACGTCGCCGCCCGGCCCGGCTGCCTGGCCAGCCGGTACTTGTGCCGCACCACCTGCGCCCCCAGCCGCTCGATGATCGCCGCCGACGTGCGGTGCCCGGCGATCTCCCGCACCGTCGCGTGCAGCAGCACGTTCAGCTCCGAGTACCGGTCGAGGTCGTGGCCCTCCACCGCCGCCCGCATGCCGGCGACGATCTCCCGGAGCCGCCGGGCCTGCTCGGGCGTCACCCGCTCGGCGGCCTTGGCCGCGGACAGGCCCTCCAGCACCATCCGCACCTCCGTGATCTCGACGGCCTCCGCCTTCGAGATCGCCCGGACCCTGGCGCCCTTGTTGCGCAGGATCTCGACGAGCCCCTCCCCGGCGAGTTCCTTGAACGTCTCGCGCACGGCGGCGCGCGCGGCGCCGAACTGCTCGCACACGTCCGCCTCGATCAGCCGCTGGTTGGGCGCGAAGTCGCCGCCGAGAATGGCCGCCCTGACCCGGCCGGTCAGCGTCTCCGCGGCCGGCGGCCCCGCGTTCACGCGATCCTCCCACGCATCATGGTTGACAATATTATTGGACAATCCCACCGATCAACCGGACGGCAGGGTGCTGCGCAGGAGCAGGAGGGCGATGTCGTCCGTGCGCCGCTCGTTCTCGGTGGGCGCGGTCAGCGTCTCGGCGAGGTCGGACAGCGGCCGGTCGGGCGCGGCGGTGAACCGGGCGGCCAGGGCGGCGATGGCGTCGCCCAGGTCGAGGCCGGGCGCCTCCACGAGGCCGTCGGTGTACAGGGCCATCACCGAGCCAGGCGGCACGTTCAGGTCCGTGGTGCCGTAGTCGGTGTCGGGGTCGATGCCGAGCAGCAGGCCGGGGGCGGTCTCGATGATCTCGGCCGGGCCGTTGGGCAGGCCGAGCAGCGGCGGCAGGTGCCCCGCGCTGGACAGGGACGCGGTGCGCCGGCGCAGGTCGAAGCTGACGTACAGGCAGCTCGTGAAGCGGTCCGGGGTCAGCTCGGTCAGCAGCCGGTTGGTGTGCGCCAGCACCTCGCCGGGGTCGGCGCCCGCGGTGGCGTGCGCGCGGATGGCGGTGCGCACCTGGCCCATGAGCGCGGCGGCCGTGACGTCGTGGCCCTGCACGTCCCCGATGACGGCGGCGGCCACGGTGTCGCTGAGCCGGATCAGGTCGTAGAAGTCGCCGCCGATGTCCATGCCGGGCGTGGCGGGCACGTACCTGGCGGCCACGTCCAGGCCGTCGAGCTCGGGCAGATCGTGCGGGAGCTGGGTCGACTGCAGGGACTCGGCGAGCCGGTGCTTGCTGTCGAAGAGCCAGGCGCGCTCGAACGCCTGCGTGATCAGCCCGCCGAGCGCGGTGAACACGGACCGCTCGTTGTCGCTGAACTCGCGCGGACGCTCGTAGGCCAGGACGCACGTGCCGATCGACTGGCCCAGCGCGACCAGCGGCAGCAGCACCCAGGCGCCCATGCCGTCGATGCGGATGGCGTCGGGGTAGGTCCGGTGGAACTCCTCCCAGGTGGCGTAGAAGGCCGGCCGGCCCTGGTCGTAGCCGCGCCCCCAGTGCACGGCGTGGGCGACCGGGCGGCCGTTGAAGTCGTCGAGCCCCCGGGGGCTGTAGCCGCGCGAGGCGGCCACCCGCATCCGGCCGCTGTCCCAGGTGAGGATGGCCATGGCCTGCGCCTCGGTGACCGGCATGACGTGATCGGCCACCAGGTCCAGCACGTCCTGGGCCGTCGTCGCCTGCGCCAGGGCGGCGGCCAGGTGGAGCACGTCGTGCAACCCGATCACGCGGGGCCGCCCGTCCGTCGCCCCGGTCGCGGTCTCGGCGCCGGTGTCCGTCGTGCCCTCCTGCGTGATGCGGAGCGTGACGCCGGGCAGGCTCGGATAGCACTGGAACGACAGCCGCCGGCCGTCGGGATGGCGGGCGGTGAACCGGGTGGTCTGATGGCCGACGATCGCGGCCCGGTAGCGGCCCTCGTAGATCGGGTCGTCCAGCCAGGGCAGCGCCTTGCACAGGCGTTTGCCGAGCATCTGCGCGGGCTGGGTGGCGAGCAGTTCGGCGGCCGGGGCGGTGACGAGGGTGACCCGCGCGTACGCGTCCAGGTGGCAGTAGCCCTCGGGCAGCGAGTTGAGCGACGTCAGCGCCGCCAGCCCGGTGTACGGGCCCGGCCGGTGGGCGCGGATCGGGTCCAGGACGCGCGGCTGGGCGGGCGGGACGACCGGGTGCCCCCGCCCGCTGGCCTCGTGCAGCAGGCGTCCCATCCGCGCGCGGACGTCGTCGATGACGGCGAGTTGCTGCGGAGTGAGCTCGGACTCGCCCGCGGTGGGCCAGCCCAGGACGAGACCGCCCCAGACGACGCCGTCGGAGCAGACCGGCGAGGTGGCCATCGCGAAGTGGTACGGCAGTGACAGCGCCGCCGCCGGGAACTCGCGGGCCAGCGCGACCCGGTCGCTGAGCCAGATGAGCCGCCGTTCCCGGACCGCGAGCGCCACCGGAACGGAGGCATTCGTTCTGATCCGCATCCAGGTACGGGCGACGGTGACGGGCAGGCCGATCGCCGACTCCATCTGGAGCAGCCGGCGCTCGTCGGCCAGCACGTACACGATGCCGAAGTGCGCACCGGCGCTGAAAACGGCTTCGACCAGCAGTTCGTCAAGACGAGACGATGAAATCGCCGCGTCGGGAACAGAGATGCTATCCCGAGGCCGCACCGCAGCCCGGACGGCTTTCACGCCGCAAGCCCGACAAATGTTCCATCAACCCCATACCAGCAGGATACGTTCATGGCCGGTTTGGGCGTCTCGCGGGTGGTCCCAGCCCGACCAGGGGCTTTGATCGTTTGGTGCGGGTCTGTCGGTGCCCTCCGGTAAGTTCCCAGATCAATTGATCAGCCGGCCGCATGGGGCACGGGCACTTCCGCCTGCGCTCACGAGCCGGCGGGCGGGAGGTTCTGAGGTCGTGGACGCGGACGAAACCGCGTGGGAGCGGTGCAGCGTGGTGCGGGTGGTGCCACCCGTCGAACCACGCAAGCTGGCGAAGGTGCCCTTCGTCGAGCTGGCCGACGGCCGGCTGCAAGGGGTCGTGTCGAGCGGATCCGACATCGAGCGGGTCTACGTCTCGTCGATCACCGCGGGCACCCACGCGCTGAGCTGCAGCACCAACAACAACCGGCCGTGCGGCGCGCTGCACGGCTACGCCTGCAAGCACATCCGCATGCTGGCCGACGAGGCGGTCGTGCAGTACGGCCTCGACCGGGTGGCCCGCTACCTGCGGGTCGAGGTACCCGAGGGAGGGTCGCTGATGTCCCAGATCACGGGCCACGTCGAGCGCACCCCGGCGGCCGTCGTGTTCAGCCGGTTCCTGCGGCACCTGGCCTACCTGGAGGTGCCCGACAGCACCGAGCCGCTGGCCGAGCTGCACTGGTTCCCCGCGACCGGGGAGGTGCGCTGATGCCGGCGACGAGCCCGCCGGGCGCGCAGGCGCCCATCACCACGGACAAGGCGGTGTGCTGATGCTCGACGTACAGCTCAGCGAGTTGCTCGGCGAGGCCCCGGCCGGGGCCCCCGAGGCGCTCGACCTGGTGGCGGGCTTCGACGCCGCCCTCACCAACGGGCTGGCCAGGCTCGGCGAGGAGCCGGCCGCGGCGCTGGCGGCCATGGCGGGCGCGCTGGCGGGCACCCCCGTCGGCGAGCGGCTGGCCGAGGCGGTCGACAAGGTGAGCGCCGGCTCGGTCGCCGACGAGCACCTCGCGGCGCTGGCCGGCGGGCGGGCCGCGCTGTTCGGCGCGGTGCACGACGCCCTGCTCGCCCGCCTCGACACCGCGCTCGGCCGCACCCGCGCCCCCTGGGAGCCCGCCGCCGACGCCGCCGACCCCGCGAAGCCGGCCGACAACCTGCTGGCCGGCTGCCGGATCTGGCTGCGCGAGCTGGCCATCGTGGGCTGGCGCGGCGTCGACCACGACCTGGTCTCCTCGGCCGACCAGACGATCGAGGCGCTGCTGGCCGTACCCGAGCTGCGCGGGCTGGCGGTGCTGCTCGACGGCCTGGCGACCGAACTGCGCGCGTCCGGCCCGATCGCCACGATGGAGCGGCTGCCCGCCCGCCGCTGGGCCGACCTGTGGACGCGCGCCATGCTGCTGTCGCAGCACGGCCCGTGGCACCACGCGGCCCCCGAGCAGGTGTCGGGCCGGCTGCTGATCCTGGGCGCCGACGTGCACGAGCACGCTACGGTCGTCCGCGTCCAGGTCCACGCGATCCTGGAGCGCAACGGCGAGCCCGGCCGGCTCGTCCGCACGAGCGTGGCCGCCGCCAAGGTGGACACCATCGTCGGCCCGACCGTGTGGCAGTTGCTCGGCGGCCACCCGGTGCTGCTGGCCGCGCTGGCCGAACGCCGCGCCGTGGAGATCACCGACATGCCGCTGCTGCCCGGCGGCGACCTCCGGTGGCACGACGACCGGGCCCGCGCGGGGGAAGACGCCGACCCGTTCGCGATCGCGCGGGTGCAGCTCGCCGCCACCGTGGCGCCGGCGGTCACGCCGCTCGACCGCCATCCCGTACGCCTGGCCGAGGTCGTCCTCGTCGAGGGCTACAAGAGCGACGGCGGCTCGTTCGACCTGGGCGGCAACCGGATCGGGCTCGACCTCGGGCGGCTGCCGTCCAGCGGCCCGCTCACCCCTGCGCTGCTCAAGGTGTCCACCGCGTGCATCGGCCTGGTGCGCTGGGACGGCGGGCAGTGGTCGCTCCAGCCGCTGGCCGTGCAGGCGACGGTCAAGAAGCAGCAGGTCGCCGCGCACAACGGCGACTGGGCGCTCGGCCCCACCGATCCGAAGGCGGCCAAGGCCGCGAACAAGAACGGCGACGTGGTCGCCGTGCTGCGCGAGCGGGCGGGGCGGTTGCTGCGGAAATGACCGAGACCCCCGCGACCACGCACACCCCCGAGACCGACACCGTGCAGAGCGCCGACGAGACCAGGCGGCAGGTGCTCTACTGGCGCCTGATGGCCCGGCTGTTCAGCCCCGACGAGCAGCCCGCGCTGGAGAACGCCAGCCTCGGCATCGTCGGCGACCTCGGCCTGCCGCACGCGCTGCTCGACCCCGGGGTGTCGGTCGACAACCTGGTGCAGCGCTTCCCCGACCTGGCCGCCGAGTTCGACGGCCTGATGGCCGGCAAGGAGCAGGAGGCGGGCGACGAGGTACGCCGCGCCGCCCTGGTCTCCAAGCTGCTGCTCAACGTGTTCGCCACGGGCTCGGGCGACGTCTCCGCCGGCCAGCTCGAAAGCTGGAAGCAGGACGCCGGCTGGTTCGAGCGCGGCATGGGCTGCGAGCCGGGCGGCCTGCGCCACAGCCCCGGCAACGAGGAGCTGGCCAAGGTCCTCGGCGGTCTGGAAGGCGACCTGATCAAGCGCATGCGCCTGCGCGAGGTGCTCGCCGATCCGGCCCTGGCCAGTAAGCTCACGCCCAGCATGTCGCTCATCGAGCAGCTCCTGCGCGACAAGTCCAACCTGTCGGGCATCGCGCTGGCCAACGCCAAGGCGCTGATCCGCAAGTACGTCGACGAGGTCGCCGAGGTGCTGCGCACCCAGGTGGAGAAGACCAGCGTCGGCGTCATCGACCGGTCGGTCCCGCCGAAGCGGGTCTTCCGCAACCTCGACGTCGAGCGCACGATCTGGAAGAACCTCACCAACTGGAGCCCCGAGGACCAGCAGCTCTACGTCGACCGGCTCTACTACAAGCAGACCGCCCACCGCACCACCCCGGCCCGGCTGATCGTGGTCGTCGACCAGTCGGGCTCGATGGTGGACTCGATGGTCAACTGCACCATCCTGGCCTCGATCTTCGCGGGCCTGCCGAAGGTGGACGTGCACCTCATCGCGTACGACACCCGGGCCATCGACCTGACGCCGTGGATCCACGACCCGTTCGAGGTGCTGCTGCGCACGAAGCTCGGCGGCGGCAACAACGGGCCGGTGGCGATGGCCATGGCCCGGCCGAAGATCAGCGATCCGCGCAACACCGTGATGGTGTGGATCTCCGACTTCTACGAGTTCGGCGCCTCCCAGCCGCTGTACGACGGCATCGAGTCCGTCTACCGCTCGGGCGTGAAGTTCATCCCCGTCGGGTCGGTCAACAGCTCCGGTGTCCAGAGCGTCGATCCGTGGTTCCGCAAGAAATTCAAGGCCCTGGGCACCCCGGTGATCTCGGGCCACATCCACAAGCTCGTCTTCGAGCTCAAGAACTTCCTCACCTAGGAGACCGGCGAATGAGTGACGACATGCTGCGCGCACCCGCGGAAGTCAAGTACGCGGAGGAGCTCGACTACCTCGAGTCGATCGACGACGGCCCCAAGCCGTTCTCCTGGCGGCTCAGCCCCCGGATGATCCGGCTGTTCATCCTCGGCTCGGAGCGTTCCGACGGGATCGAGCGCGAGATCCCGCAGAAGTGGTTCGGCGACCGCAGCTTCGTCGAACGCAGCATCGTGACCCTGGCCTCCGACCGGGGCCTGCTGCTGCTCGGCGACCCCGGCACCGGCAAGAGCTGGCTGGCCGAGCTGCTCGCCGCCGCGATCTGCCGCAACTCGACCCTCGTGGTCCAGGGCACCGCCGGCACCACGGAAGACCACATCAAGTACTCGTGGAACGTCTCCATGGTCATCGCCAAGGGGCAGTCGCGCCAGTCGATGATCCCCTCGCCGATCATGACGGCGATGGAGGGGGGCGTGATCGGCCGCTTCGAGGAGCTGACCCGCTCCACCAGCGACGTCCAGGACGCCCTCATCTCGATCCTGTCGGAGAAGTACGTCTCCATCCCCGAGCTCGACGACGACAACATCGTCTTCGCCCAGCCCGGCTTCTCCATCATCGCCACCGCCAACAGCCGCGACCGGGGCGTCAACGACCTGTCCTCGGCGCTCAAGCGGCGCTTCAACTTCGTCCGCATCCCGGTCGTGACGAACAAGAAGAGCGAGGCGGAGATCGTCCGCTTCCGTACCGAGGAACTGCTGCGCAGGCACCAGATCGAGCTGGACCTGCCGCCCACGCTGCTCGACATCCTGCTGCAGAGCTTCGCCGACCTGCGCTCGGCGGCGGCCTCGGCCACCAGCGACGACGAGAAGCTGGAGTCGGCGCTGTCCACGGCCGAGCAGATCGGCGTGCTGGAGGACGCCATCCTGCACAGCAACTTCTTCGGCGACCGCGTGCTGCGCGCCCAGACGCTGGCCGGCTCCCTGGTCGGCTCGCTGGCCCGGCGCAGCCCCGAGGACCTCGCCATCCTCAACAAGTACTGGCACGGTGTCGTCGAGCCCCGCAGCAAGAAGGACGGCGGGGAGTGGCCGGAGTTCCTCGAGGGCGGCCGCGAGGCCATCTCCACGCTCTCATGACCGGCCTGACGAGCCCGTTCGGGGAGCTGCGCGAGCAGCTCCTCGGCGCCGCCGAGCAGTTCGCCGACAGTCCTGTCGCGGTCTCCGGCATCCTGTCGGGCCTGGTCGACGACGTCGATCGGGCGCTGCGCGAGGAGCTGGAGATCTTCCCCGTCTGCCACCACTCGCCGGCCTCCGCGCTGGCGATGGTGCGCAGGCTGCGCGAGAAGCAGCCGAAGGTCATCTACCTGGAGCTGTGCGAAGACCTCCAGCCGCTGCTGACCGAGCTGCGCAACTGCCGCCTGCCGGTGGCGTTGCAGGCGTTCGCGACCGACATCGACGGTTTCCCGAAGTCGTGGGCGCCGCTCAGCGTGGTCGCGCCCATCACGGAGGCGTCGGCCGAGTACCAGGCCATCTCGTACGCGCTCGAGACCCCGGGCGTCGAACTGGTGCTGGTGGACCGCTCGACCGACCACGTCTTCCAGTGGGCGCCGAAGGAGGAGGAGCCGCCCGCCCCGCCGAAGGACGAGGAGGCCGGCCTGCACGGCGACGCGGTCGGCGTCGAGATCGGCGACCTGCGCCCCGGCTTCGCCGAACTGGAGGAGCACCTGCTGCACCACGGCAAGGTGCGCCACTGGTCGGAGTGGTGGGACCAGTACGTCGAGCAGCCCCTGTCCGGCGCCGACTACGACACCTACCGCCAGGTCATGGTGCTCATCGGCAGCCTGTTCCGCCGGCTCCGTCCCGACGCCGCCCGGCTGGCCATGGACGAGGACCGCGAGCGCTACATGTGGACCAGGATGCGCGAGCACCTGGCCGGCTCCGGCGCCGACCCCGCCGACTGCCTGTACGTGTGCGGCGCCTTCCACGCCGCCAGCCACGTCGAGCAGTTCGGCCTGAGGTCCACGGCCCCCTTCGAGATCAGCCCGCGCTCGGCCACGAAGTGGCTGTACGGGCTCATCCCGTCCAGCCACTCGGCCATCGAGGCGCAGTTCGGGCTGGCCTCCGGCTCGGTGTCGATCGCGGCGGCCATGTGGACCAAGGCGCTCACCCGCGACCGGCTGGTCCCGTTCCAGCTCGAAGGCCAGCGCGGCGCGCGCAAGCGGGCGGCCAAGCTGCCCGCGCCCGCGCCGCGGGGCGAGGTGGCCGACAAGCTGACCGGGTTCCTGTCCAGGCCGCCCGCGCTCGACCCGCTGGACGACGCCGAGCTGGTCGGCTGGTCGGTGGACATCGTCCGGCTGGCCCGCCGCAACGGCTACCTGGCCAGCACCGCCGACGCGATCGCGGTCTACGAGACCTCGATCCTGCTGGCCGGCATGCGCAACCGCGCCAGGCCGACCCCGTACGACTTCCAGGACGCGGCCGTCACCTGCATCGAGAAGGACGCGGTGCCGGGCCGGCGCGACATCCGGCGGTTGTGCGAGATCCTGCTCGGCGGCGACCGGCTCGGCGAGGTCGGCTACGACGCGCTGCCGCCGCTGGCCAGGAACGTCTACGACCGGCTCGAGCCGCTCGGCCTCGACCTGGAGAAGCGCACGATCCAGCGGGCGCTGCTCGACCTCAACGCCGAGCCCGACCTGGTGCCCTGCTCCGACCTGCTGTGGATGCTGCGTTACCTGCTGCCGTCCGACGCGGTGCGGCCCATCATGGGCGAGCGGCGGCTCGGCGAGCGTTCGATCCAGGAGAGCTGGGACCTCGCGTTCGGCAAGCACCAGCGCTCGATCATCGAACTCGGCTACGAGGGCGTCACCATCGAGCAGGTGCTGGAGCAGCGGCTGCGGCGCTCGGTGCACGACCCCAAGGCCACGGCGGCGGTCGCGCTGGCCGCGGTCGAGGACGCCGTGCTGTTCCTGGGCAGCCGGCGCTTCGCCGACGAGCTGGGGGCGCGCGCGGTGGAGCTGCTCGCGGCCGAGCGCAGCGTGGACGACGCCCCGGAGGTGCTGCGCCGCATCCGGCGGCTGCTCGCCTACTACCGGGCGAACGAGTCCGAGCTGCCCGCCTGGTGCGAGGCGTTCGTGATCGCCGGATACGCGCACTACTGCACGCTGCTCCCGACGGCCTTCCTCGACGAGGAGACGGGCGTGCGGCAGGTGGCGGCCATGCTGGGCTTCCTGTTCACCATGGAGAGCCTGGCGCTGGCGCTCGGCTGCGACCGGGCCCAGCTCGAACTGGCGGTGCGGCAGTCGCATCCGGAGGCGCCCGGCAAGGTGGCGCTGCTGTGGGCGGCGCAGCACCAGCTCGGGCTGCTGCCGATCGCCGAGTTGCGGGCGCGCTGCGCCGAGTTGCTGGGCAACCCGCTGGTCATCCCGTCGGTCCCGCAGTACATCATGGGCTTCGTACAGGCCATGGAGCTCGCGCCCGGCCTGTCCGGGTTCGTGGTGGAGGTGATCTCCAAGGCGTTCGGACGGCTGCCCGACGACGTGCTGCTGCCGTGGCTGCCGAAGCTGATCACCACGCTGCGCAAGGGGGCGGCGGAGCTGGTGCCGGTGCTCGTCCGGGAGGCGGGGCGCACGTTCCCCGGCTCGCTGACGGCCGTCGACTCCTGGGTGCCCCCGTGGACGCCTCGCCCCAAGCCCGCCGTGCTCCCCGCCTCCGGGTCGGCGGCGTCCGGGCCGGTGGCGGAGCTGCTGCACGGGCATCCGGTGGCGTGCGACGCGGTGGCCGGGCTGCTCGGGTGCGAGGGTGAGTGGCGCGCGCCGGGCACCGGCGGCGACGCCGGGCACCGGGAGGTGCGGGCGCTGCTGGCCGGTCATCCTGAGCCGGCCCTCGCGGTGGCGGCCCTGCTGGTCTGAGCCCCCGGCCCTGCCGGTCGTGAGCCGCGGGCCCTGCCGGTCTGAGCCCCGGGCCTTGCTGGTCTGAGCCCTGGGCCTTGCTGGTCTGAGCGCTTGGCCCTGCTGGTCTGAGTCGCGGGCGCGGTGGGGCCGGTCCCACCGCGCCCGCGCTCCCGCCGGAGCCGGGGCTCACCTCACCCGCGGGCCCGGCTGTACACGAGCCGGGGCGGCTCGCCGCCGAAGAGCCGGCTGACGGTGACGAACCGGTAGCCGCGTGCCGACAGGAGCTTGAGCACCTGCGGTATCGCCGCGACCGTCGTCGGGTGGATGTCGTGGAACAGCACGATGCTGCCCGGCCGTACCGACCTGACGGCCTTGCGGGCCACCCTGGCGCTGTCGCGGTGCAGCCAGTCGAGGGTGTCCACGCTCCACAGCACCATCGGCCGCCTCGTCTGCCGGCGCACGCTCGCCGAGAGCGCCCCGTACGGGGGCCGGATGAGCTTCGGGGTGACCCCGATAGCCGCCTTGACGGCCTGGTCGGTACGGGCGAACTGGGCGCGCACCGCGGCGGCCGTCAGCTTCGTCAGGTCGGGGTGCGACCAGGTGTGGCCGCCGATCTCGTGCCCCGCCTCGTACGTCCGGCGTAAGACCTCCGGGTGGGCGGCCACGTTCTGCCCGATGACGAAGAACGTGGCCCGCGCCCGGTAGGCCGCCAGGTGCCGGAGCAGCTCGTCGGTGTACACGCCGGGGCCGTCGTCGAAGGTGAGCGCCACGCACTTCACCCGGCGGCAGTCGATGGGCTTGGCGTCGGCGGCGCTGCGCCGGCTCCTCCTGGTGACGGCGGGCCCTGTGGCGGCGGGCCCCTCGGCGGCAGGCCCTGCGATGGCCGCTCCGGCGGCGGCGGGGCCCGTGGCGGAATGGTCCGTGGTGGTGTGGCCCGTGGTGGAGTGGTCCGTGGTGGAGTGGTCCGCGGTGGCTGCGCGGTGGCCCGCGCCGCAGGCCGCCGTGACCATGGCGAGCGCGGTGATCAGCCGTGCCGTCCCCCGTATCGCGCCGATGTGCATGGATCCCCCTTCGCGCACCTGCCCCCGAGCGCCGACCCCGGCCGGGCGGACCAGGCCGGGATCGGTCCAGAGGGTTGGACGACCGTCGTTCGCCCGTGGTTCGCGGGAGACCCGTTCTGGAGCGGGAGACCCCGTTCCGGATGAGCGGCGCGCTCAGGCGTGGCCGACGGAACGCAGCCCCGCCAGCGCCGCCTCCGCGAACGCGGTGACCGCCTCCCCGCCCTGCACCTGGAGCCACACCGCCGAGGTGGACCAGGTCAGCCGGGGCTCGTCGATGGGCCGCCGCACCAGCCCGGCCGGCAGCTCGTCGTACGGCTCCTCGTTGAGGTGCGCCCCCAGCCCCGACATGACCAGGCCGTGGACGAAGTGCGGGTTGCGGGCGTGCCGGATCGCGCTGGGCAGGAAGCCGTTGTCGCGGCACGTCTCCAGCATGTGGTCGTAGAGCTGCGGCGCCATCTCCCTGGGAAAGATCACCAGGGCGGAGCCGTCGAGCGTGCGCAGGCGCACCTCGTCCTGCTCGGCGGCACCGCCCCGTTCGTCGCGACGGGGCTGGTGTCGGCGTCCGGCAGCGCGATCGCGCCCGCCTTCTACATGGTGGCGATCGCGGTGGTGTCGCTGGTCGTGGTGCTGACGTCGTTCAAGGAGACGCGCGGGCTGCGCCTGGACCGCGGTGTCGAGAGCGTGGCTCCCGCCGCCCGGGGCTGACGGCCGCGCGTCCCCGGTCACCCGTCCCCGGTCACCCGTCCCAGGAGCGGCGCAGCGCGTCCTGCACCCGGCGGGCGGCCGGTGGCGGCACGTCGCCGGTGGCGGCCGGTGGGAGGGCGGGTCGCGGCGCGGGCACCAGCACCGCCGTCTCCTCCTCGGTGGCCGGCCGCTCCACCTCGGTGTAGCCCCCGGAGCCGCTGCGCACGATGACCCCGGTCTCCACCCCGTGCGCCACGGTGTGCCGGTCGCGGGCCAGCAGCCCGTGGCAGATCCGCCGCGTGACGACGAACCCCAGCACCGGCCCGGCCACGATCGCGACCCGGAAGATCCACGTCGTGGCGTACAGGGAGATGTGGAACGTGGTGGCGATCAGGTCGTTGCCCCCGGCCGCCCACAACACCCCGTAGTACACGATCCCGGCGACCCCGAGCCCGGCCCGCATCGGGACGTCCCGCGGCCGGTCGAGCAGGTGGTGCACGGCCCGGTCGCGGGTGATCCACCGTTCCGCGAACGGGTAGAGCGCCAGCGCGGCGAACAGCAGTCCCGGCGCGGCCAGGGCGGGGATCAGCACGCTCATGGCCACCGTCTGGCCGAACACCGTGAACTCCCAGGCCGGCATGATCCGCAGCGCGCCCTCCAGGAACCCCATGTACCAGTCGGGCTGCGAGCCGGCGCTGACGTGCCCCGGCACGTACGGCCCGTACAGCCAGATGGGGTTGACCTGGAACACCGTGGCCAGCAGCGTGACCACCCCGAGCACCCACAGGAAGAACACGGTCGTCTTCGCCAGGAACGCCGGGTAGAACGGGGCGCCGCGCACCACGCGGTCGTTCAGCCCCTTGGCGCGGAACTGGGTGTGCGTCTGCCGCCAGGTCAGCACCACCGCGTGCAGCGGGATCAGCAGGAGCAGCAGCGCCGGGATCAGCAGCACGTGCAGGCTGTAGAGCCGGGCGACGATGTCCTCACCCGGGAACTCGCCGCCGAACAGGAACATCGCCAGGTACGTGCCCACCAGCGGCACCGACACCGTCACTCCGTGCAGGATGCGCAGCCCGGCCCCGGACAGCAGGTCGTCCGGCAGCGAGTAGCCGAACAGCCCGTTGAGCATCACGATCCCGAACAGCGCCACGCCGATCAGCCAGTTCAGGTCGCGCGGCTTGCGGAAGGCGCCGGTGAAGAAGTTGCGCAGGGCGTGCGCCACGATGGCGGCCAGGAAGACCAGCGTCGCCCAGTGGTGCATCTGGCGCATCAGCAGGCCGCCGCGCACCTCGAAGCTGATCTCCAGCGACGAGGCGTACGCCTCGCTCATCGTGACCCCGCGCAGCGGCACGTACATCCCGTCGTAGACCACCTCCTTCATGCTCGGCTTGAAGAAGAAGGTCAGGAAGACCCCGGTGAGGAGGATCACCACGAACGCGTACAGGGCGATCTCCCCGAGCAGGAACGTCCAGTGGTCGGGGAAGACCTTCCGCATCGCCTTCTTCAGGAACCCGGCACCGCCGACCCGCTCGTCCAGCGCCCTGGCCAGTGAGCTGCCTTTCATCGCCACCCCGCAAACCGCTCAGTCGTGTCATCACCACCAAGACGGGACAGGGACCGGAAATGTGACAGCCGGCAGGTCAGGCGAAGCGCTCCACGGTGACGGGGATGAGGCCCTGCTCGCGGACGGCCTGCCGGTGATGGTGCAGCAGCGCCCCGAGCGTGGTGACCGGGCCGGAGCCCAGCCGCGCGGTCACGTCCACGCACCAGGCGATGCCCGCCCCGATCCGGCGCAGCTCCCAGGTGAAGCCGTGGCCGCCGGAGTTGGCCGAGGCCGCGCCGACCACGCGCGGGTCGCCGGTGGGTTCCAGCCGCAGCGCCGTACGCGCGTTGGCCAGCCCGGTCTCGCCGAGCTCACCGGCGAACAGGATGCGGTAGCGGCGCGCCTTCGACGAGCCGTTGCCTAGGTTGAGCGGGGACGTGGTGGGCAGCGCCCGGCGTTCCTGGAAGAGCGTGCGCAGCCCGGCCTCCTCGGGCAGCACGTCGCCGCCGAGCATCCGGAAGGCCCGGGACGCCTCCGGTCTGCTGACCGGGGTCACCCGCGAGCGCAGGTCGATGTCGGCGCGGATGGCCCGGCTCAGATCCGCCGAGGCGGACCAGGCCCCGATCTCCGTCACCCACTCGGTGCCGTCGATGCCGGCCGCCGTGTAGTCGTCGCACAGGACGAACTCCTCCACCAGGAGCCCTGCGGGCGATCGATCGCCCGCCGTTGCGGAGATCAGGTAGTAGTCCACCGGCCAATGATCGTGGGCGGCGGAACGCCAGATCAAGATCATCGCAACGTGCCGCGCCGTCGTGTTCGCATGGGTTCGGTCAATCCGGGAAGGAGCCCACCGGATCGTCGATAAGCGGTCTACTCTCAATGACTGCCTATATGTCAGGCGCGGGAGGCATCAACGATGCGGAACGGCCGGACCGAACGGATTTTCCGCACCGTTTGCGTGGCGGTGCTGGTCACGACCGCGGGCTGCACCGCCACGAGTGGTGGCGGCGGCCCGGCGCCGGGCCCGGTGGCCGTCCTGTCGATCACCCCCGCCGACGGAGCCGGGGAGGTCGCCCCCGACGCCGGGATCAGCGTCAAGGCCACCGGCGGCCAGGTCACAAAAGTGACCGTGGCCGACGCCAAGGGCCGCGCGGTGCGGGGCGCGATGGGCGGCGACGGGCGCTGGCGGCCCCGGTGGCCGTTACGGCCGTCGGCCGCGTACACGGTCAGCGCGGCGGCGACGGGCACGGACGGCAGGCAGGTGACGGCCACCTCCACCTTCAGCACGCTCAAGCCGGACCGGGTGCTGGAGAGCGGCATGTCGCCGCTGGACGGCGAGCAGGTCGGCGTCGGCATGCCGGTGCAGCTCCTGCTGTCGCGGCCGATCACCTCCACGCAGGTCAGGGCCGCGATCGAGCGCTCGCTGGTGGTGCGGATGTCGCAGCCGGTGGTGGGCGCGTGGAGCTGGGTGAGCGACCGTGAGGTGCAGTTCCGGCCGCGGGCGTACTGGCCGGTGGGGGAGCGGGTCACGGTGGTGGCGCACCTGGCCGGACTGCGGGCCGGGCCGGGGCTCTGGGGCGCGAAGGACCGGAGCCTGTCCTTCACCGTCGGCCCGGAGCACATCACCGAGGTCAGCGCCGAGACCCACCGGGCGGTCGTGCGCGCGGACGGCGAGGTCGTCAGGACCATCCCGGTCAGCCTGGGCCGGCCGGGCGACGACAGCTACACCGGCGTCATGATCGCGCAGGAGAAGGCCGCCGACCTCGTCATGGACTCGGCCACGATCGGCGAGCCCGGCGAGTACCGGATCCGGACGAAGTGGAACGTGCGCATGACCTACAGCGGCACCTTCTTCCACTCCGCCCCCTGGTCCACCGGCGCGCAGGGCAGTTCGAACGTCAGCCACGGCTGCGTGAACGCGAGCCCGGCCGACGCGCGCTGGTTCTACGAGTTCACCCGGCGCGGGGACGTCATCGAGGTCACCGGCACGTCCAGGAAGCTGCGCTTCGGCAACGGGCCGACGCCGTGGGCGAAGTCGTGGGAGGACTGGCTGGCGGGCAGCGCGCTGGGCAGGCCGGTCAACGGGTGAGCCCGGTGGATATTCGGTTTGCGAGTCCTTGACGATACCGAATCCGAAATATCGATATTTCGCGATCGACGGTGTTTTCGGCGACCGCTGGAATGGCGTGGACGTGCCGGAGACAGGGAAACCGCTTGGCCGATTCGACGGGTGCCCGCGTTCCCGGCGGCCGAGGTCGCGGGCGCAAGATCGCCAGGTGGCGCATCGATCGGTGCCGTGAATCCTTTGTCAGTAAATGCTCCTTTTGTGGGCCTACGCGATTTACGATGGGGCAACAGGAGTGTGCTGTCACATTCGATCGATCAGATAAACCGGATCCGCCGCACAGGCGAATTCGGGAAAGGCTTCGTGTTCCCGGGAGCGCCTCCGGGCGCGCACCGGGCACGGGAGGATGACACCGCCGTCGAAGGAAGGTGTTGTGATCGCGAGTGCCTGCTGACGGAACCTGGCGGGGGCTGCACCGCCTCCCCGCCATCGCCCTGTGGCTGCTGGTCTGGGCGCTGAACGCCTACGAGTTCCTGCTGGCCGTCTGACCGGCGGCGCCGGGCACCACGAGCCCCGACTCGTAGGCGAAGACCACCAGTTGGGCCCGGTCGCGCACCCCGAGCTTGATCATCGACCTGCTGACGTGGGTCTTGGCCGTGGCGACGCTGATCACCAGGTGCTCGGCGATCTCGTCGTTCGACAGGCCCCTCGCGACCAGGGCGACGATCTCGCGCTCGCGGCCGGTCAGCCGGTCCTGGCCGGGGGCGGGGACCGGGCGGGGCGGGGTGCTGACGTACTCCTCGATCAGGCGGCGCGTCACCGACGGCGACAGCAGCGCGTCGCCGCGCGCCGCCACCCTGACCGACTGCACCAGGTCGCCCGGCTCGATGTCCTTGAGCAGGAAGCCGCTGGCCCCGGCCCTGAGCGCGGCGAAGACGTACTCGTCGAGCGCGTAGTTGGTGAGGATCACCACGCGCACGTCGTTCAGCTCGGGGGAGCCGCCGATCCTGCGGGTGGCCTGGATGCCGTCGAGCAGCGGCATGCGCACGTCGAGCAGCGCCACGTCCGGCAGCAGACGCCCGGCCAGCTCCACGGCCTGTGCGCCGTCGCCGGCCTCGCCCACCACGGTGATGTCGTCGTTGAGTTCGAGCAGGGCGCGGAAACCGGCGCGGATCAGCGGCTGGTCGTCGGCCAGGAGGACTCTGATCGCCGTCACGCCGCCACCCCCGCCGGGAGCTCGGCGCGCACCGCGAAGCCGCCGTGCTCGCCGGGCCCCGCCGCCAGCAGGCCGCCGACGGCGACCGCGCGCTCCCGCATCCCGATCAACCCCATCCCCGGCCCGGCCGTTCCCGGCTCGCCGTCGTTCTCCACCCGCAGCACGACCCGCGACGGATCGTATTCGACGGCCACCGTGACCGCCGCCGCGCCCGCGTGCCGCAACACGTTGGTGAGCGCCTCCTGCGCGATCCGGTACGCGGCCCGGTCCACGTCGGGCGGCAGCGCGTACGGGTCGCCCGAGACCGAGTGCGTCACCCGCAGCCCCGCCCCCTCGGCCCTGGACACCAGGCGCGGCAGCCCCGACAGCCCGGTCTCGGCCCCTTCCGGCTCGCTCTGCCGCAGCACGCCGAGCGTGGCCCGCAGCTCGTGCATCGCCTCGTGGCCCGACTCCTTGATCGCGGCCAGCGCCTCCCCGATCCGCTCCGGCCTGCGCTCCAGCAGTTCCATCGCCAGCGCCGCCTGCACGTTGACCACCGAGATGCTGTGGGTGAGCGAGTCGTGCAACTCCTGGGCGATCCACAGCCGCTCCTCGCCGGCCCGGCGCAGCGCGGCCTCCTCCCTGGTCCGCTCGGCCTCCCGCGCGCGCTGCTCCACCGCCTCCGCCCGCTCCGCGAGAGCCTCCGCCCGCTGGGCCATGGCCTCGGCCCGCTGCGCCTCGGCCGTCGCGCGCTGCTCCACCTCCCGCAGGTAGGCGCGCCGGTTCCGGGTCACCTCGCCGATCACCACCATGGCCACCAGCCAGCCGCTCAGCAGCATCATCCAGTTCCCGGCCGCCGGGTCCTCCGCCGACAGCGCCATCAGCCCGTACACCGGCACGGCCAGGCCGATCGCCAGCCAGATCGCGTCCATCCGGCGGCCCAGCATGGCCAGCGTGTAGATCGAGGCCAGCGCGGGCGCGGCGACGAACACCCCCGGGTAGTGGGCCGCGTAGTAGACGACCCCGCCGGCCGCCGCGACGATCCCGGCCGCCAGCGGCGCGGTGCGCCGGAAGGCCAGTGACAGGGTCGTGATCAGGATGAGCGCCACGCCCGCCGGGTCGAGCGGACGCTCGCCGGGGCCGGTCCACGACAGGTTCGCGTACGTGGCCGGCATGATGGCCAGCAGGCTGCCCGCCGCGATGATCGTGTCCGTTCTGCGGGTGTTCATGCTCCATAAGGTAGGCGAGGGCTCCAAGCCGCACGTCATCCCCCTGACGTACGTTTCCGAGCCCGGAAGCCCCGTCGTACGTCCCCGGGCGTACGGGGTGGTGCCGTCCGGTGTGGGATGTGACCGGGGTGCCCGGCTCGGCAGCATTTCCGTCATGAGCTCCTCCGCCCCAACCCCTGCGCCACGTGCCTGGATCGTCTGGTCGCTGCGGCTGACGGCCACGTTCCACCTCGTGGGCGTGCTCGCGCAGGCCGCGCTCGCCGGGCTGTTCGTCACCGGCGACGTCGATCTGCTCGCCTGGCACCGCGACAACGCCGGCTACACCCACTCCATGCTCTACGCCCAGCTCGTGGCGGCCGTCCTGCTGTGGCGGCCCGGCAGGGGGGCGTGGTGGCCGGCGGCGGCCTCCCTCGGGCTGGTCGTGGTGGAGACGGTGCAGGTGGCGCTGGGGCAGTGGCGGGTGCTGGAGGGGCACTTCCCGCTCGGGATGGCGATCTTCGGCCTGTCGGCCGTCTTCACGGTCTGGACGTGGCTGGCCTTCCGCCGCCCCAGGAACTCGGCCGAGGTGGAGGGGACGGCATGAGGACGGGGAACCGGCGGGTCTCCAGGAGGGCGTTCCTCGGGGTGCTGGGCGGGGCCGGGCTGGCCGCCGCCGGGTGCGGCGGGCGGCGCGAGAGCTCGGGGGAGCTGCTGACCGGCCGGGCGCGCCTGCCCGAGCCGTTCACCGTGCCGCTGCCGATCCCCGAGGTGGCCCGGCCGGTCGGCCCCGGCCGGTACGAGGTGACGCAGCGGGTGGCGGCCGTCGAGATCCTGCCCGGCCTGCGTACCGAGGTGTGGGGGTACGGCGGGACCTTCCCCGGGCCGACGTTCGAGCTGCGGCGCGGCGTGCCCGCCACGATCAGCGTGCGCAACGAGCTGCCCGTGCCCACCTCCACCCACCTGCACGGCGGCGTCACCCCGCCCGGTTCGGACGGCTACCCGACGGACCTCGTCGTCCCGGCCGGTTACTCCGCGCCGCACGGCCACCCGGGCGAGGTGCGTCACGAGGTGCTGAAGGACTATCGCTACCCGGTGGAGCAGCGGGCCGCCACGCTCTGGTACCACGACCACCGGATGGACTTCACCGCACCGCAGGTGTGGCGCGGCCTGGCCGGGATGGCGCTGGTCCGCGACGACGAGGAGGACGCGCTGCCGCTGCCCAGGGGCGAGCGGGAGCTGCCGCTGATGATCTGCGACCGGGCCTTCGAGGAGGACGGCTCCTTCCGCTACCCCCAGACGCACGCGAGCGGGCATGGCGATGGGCACGGCGGGCACGGCGGGCCCGGCGGCGGGGCGTTCGCGCTGGACGCCGACTACATGGAGGGCGTCGAGGGCGACGTGATCCTGGTCAACGGCGCGCCCTGGCCGGTGGCCGAGGTGACGGCCACCCGGCACCGGCTGCGGCTGGTGAACGCCTCCAACGCCCGCAGGTACCGGCTGCGGCTGGCCCCCGGCGGCCGGTTCACGCAGATCGGCAGCGATGCGGGCCTGCTGGCCGCGCCCGTCGCGCACGACACGATCACGATGGCCCCCGGCGAGCGGTACGACGTCGTCGTGGACTTCTCCGCCTACCCGCCCGGCAGCGCGGTCACCCTGGTCAACACGCTGGCCGACGGCCCGGCGGGGAACGTGATGCGTTTCGTCGTCACCCGCCGCGCGCCCGACGACACCGCCGTCCCGGCGACCCTGTCGCGCCCGCCCGGCCGCCCGCGTCCGGTGACGTCCCGCACGTTCGACTTCCGCAGGACGGACGAGGTGTGGACGGTCAACGGCCACCCCTACCGGCCGGGGGTGCCGCTGGCCCGCCCGCGGCTCGGCACCGCCGAGATGTGGCGGCTGACCAGCGACTTCCACCACCCCGTGCACGTGCACCTGGCCCACTTCCAGGTGCTGGCCAGGAACGGCAGGCGACCGGAGGCCACGGACGCGGGCTGGAAGGACACGGTGGACGTGCGCCCGTACGAGGTGGTGGACGTGCTGGCCCGCTTCGACGGCTACCGCGGCCGGTACATGCTCCACTGCCACAACCTCGAACACGAGGACATGGCGATGATGGCCGACTTCGAGGTGGTCTAGCCGGACGATCTCGGCAGGAATGCCGGTCGCGGCCCTCCCGATCACCCCCGAAAAGCTATTAAGTTGCTCCTTAGGGGACAATTCATCGGATGACATGTGCCCCCTCGTCTGATGGAGCTAGGAGCAGGAATGCGGATCGTACGGTTCACCAGCCCTCTGACCAGCGCTGACGCAGTCGGAATCGACGACGGTGAGCAGGTGGTGGAGCTGACGGGCGTCACCGGCGTCGGCGAACTGCTCCGGCTGTCCTCCGATGAGCTGCGGGAGCGCTGCGCCGCCGCGGACGGGACCAGGCACCCCTCCGGGTCCGTGACGCTGCTGCCGCCCGTGGACGGGCGCATGGAGGTGTGGGCGGCGGGCGTCACCTACCGGCGCTCGCGCGAGGCGCGGGTGCTGGAGAGCGAGCGCGCCGCCGACGTGTACGAACTGGTCTACGACGCCGAGCGGCCCGAGCTGTTCTTCAAGTCGGTGGCCTGGAAGGTCGCCGGTGACGGCGGGCGCATCGCGGTGCGCGAGGACTCCGAGATCGACGTGCCGGAGCCGGAGCTCGGTCTCGTGCTGAACGCGGCCGGGGAGATCGTCGGCTACACGGTCGTGGACGACGTCAGCTCGCGCACCATCGAGGGCGTCAACCCGCTGTACCTGCCGCAGGCCAAGATCTACCTGGGCGGGTGCGCGGTGGGCCCGGCGATCAGGCCCGCGTGGGAGGTCGCCGATCCGTACGCGCTGGACATCTCGCTCAGCATCGCCAGGGACGGGGAGACGGTCTGGGACGGCAAGGCGAGCACCTCGCAGCTCAACCGCCGCCTGGACGACCTGGCCGGATACCTGTTCCGGGCCGACGTCTTCCCCGACGGCGCGGTGCTGGCCACCGGCACGTGCCTGGTGCCCGACCTGCCCTTCACACTCCAGCACGGTGACACGGTCACCATCGGCATCGGCGAGATCGGCACGCTGACGACCACGGTCGTGCGCGGCGTCCCCGACCTGACCTGACCGGCGCTACCGGGGGCCGGGTGCCCGGGCGGCGTCCTCGCGCAGCCGCCTGGCGCGACGGCGCAGGTTCTCGGCGGTGGCCAGGCAGGCGTCCTCGAGGTCGTCCAGTTCCCGGCGCAGCCTCAGCACCTGGGTGAGGTAGCGCTGCGCGGCCGGCCCCCGCCAGTACGGCTCGCACTCGACGGGCCCGGACGGGATGCCCTCGAACGCCTCCGGCAGCGCCCTGGCGTACCGCTGGAAGGCGGCGGCCAGCGACTCCTTGTCGGCGGCCGCGCGCAGCAACTGGTCCCTGGTCGGCATGGCACTCAGCCGCCGCCGATGCGCCGGACGGTCGCCCGCGCCCGCTCGCGCAGCCCCTCGGCCCCGGCGCCCGGCTCCAGCGCGGCGCGCAGGGCGGCGTCGAGCCCGGGGTCGCCGGCGGCGGCGGTCAGCAGGGTCGCGGCCTGGCCCGGGTGCCCGGCCAGGAACTCCTGGAACGCCACCGGGTTGGCGGCGAAGGCGGCGACGAGCCCGCCCAAGTCCCCGACCGGGCCGGGACGGTCGAGCAGGGCGAGCGCCACCCGGCCGAGGAACGTCCCGGACGGCCCGGCCAGCGAGACCAGGGCGGTGAGCACCTCCGCCGGGGCCGTCTCCGCCAGCGCGTGCCACTCGTCGCCGAGCCGCCCGGTGCGCTCGGCGCCGGCGAAGGCCCTGGCCAGCGGCGCGGCGTCCGCCTCGCCCAAGGGCGCGCCGGTCAGCAGGCGCAGGGCGCCGGTGAACGTCTCGGGGCCGAGTGCCGCCAGCAGCGCCGCCGCGTAGGCGGGGTCGCCGGCCTTCCCGACGGCGGCGGAGAGCGCCCGCGCCAGCGCCCGCGGGTCGTCGAGGGCCGCGCGCACGGCGGCGGCCGTGTCCTCCGCGTCCTGCCGGGCCTCGGACTCGGAGCCGAAGGGGAAGTCGGCGGTGAGCAGGCCGCGCTCGCGCACCGGCACGAGCTGCTCGGCGGTGTCGACGCGCCAGCGCAGGTCCTGCTGGGACTCGTGGAAGAAGGCCCACGCGCGGCGCACGGCCGTACTCCCTTGGTGGCCGGCCCAGTCGGGGCCCGCCTCGGCGATGGCCGCGTCGAGGCTCGGCCGGGTCCTGCCCAGGAATGCCTTGCCCGCCTCCATCCGGCGGATCAGCTCATGCGCGCCGCGGGGGTCGATCCCGACAAACTCCCCCATGAACCCTCCCAGAGGTCACTCTGCGGGAGTCAAGCACACCGGACACACCTGAGGAGACACGTTTCGCAGAACGGGAATCGGCCCCGGCGACTTCCGCCACCGGGGCCGACGGGCGTCCCGGTCAACCAGTGGGCTCCTTCTCGAAGGCGCTCAGCGTCGGGTCGTAGTCCGACGTGCCGATGTCGTACATCGGCGTCATCCAGTGGTAGAAGTTGTCGCCGCGGTCGCGCAGCAGGTCGTACAGCCTGCGCATGAGGCGGCGGCGGACGGGGGCCAGCTCCGGATGGGTGTAGCGGTTGCTCAGCTCGTGCGGGTCGGTGTGCAGGTCGTACAGCTCGTTGACCGACTCCGGGTTGACGACCAGCTTGTAGCGGTCGTCGCGGATCATGCGCTGCGGGTAGGGGAAGTGGTGGCCGTGGAACTCGGCGAGCAGCTCGCCAGGCCACTCCGGGTGCTCGCCGCGCACCAGCGGCACCAGGCTGCGGCTGTCCACGGCCGGCTTCGGGTCGCAGCCGGCCAGCTCCAGGATCGTCGCCGTGCAGTCGGTGAGCGTCACGAACTCCTCGCGCACCTGCGGCGGCGCGCCCGGGATCCGGACGATGCCGCAGATGCGGTAGATGTCCTCGTACATGGCCGGGCCCTTGTCGTGCAGCCGGTGGGCGCCGGTGAACTCGCCGTGGTCGGAGGTGAAGAACACCGACGTCCGGTCCGTCAGGCCCAGCTCGTCCATGCGGTCGAGGATGCGGCCGATCTGCTGGTCGATCAGCGTCACGTAACCCCAGTAGACCGCGATCAGCTTGCGGGTGACCTCGATCGGGATCGTGTCGAACGTCCAGTGGTCGCTGTAGTTGCGCTGCACCGGCGGCTTGCCCTCGAACGTCTCCGCGATCGACGGCGGCAGCTCGACCAGGCTCGGGTCGTACATGTCGAAGTACTCGTCCGGCAGCAGGTACGGCAGGTGCGGCCCGAAGAAGTGGGTGGCCAGGAAGAACGGCCTGCCCTCCGCCGCGTACCGCTCCATGTGCTCGATCGCCCGGGTCGCCAGGTAGTGCTCGAACGTCGCCTCGGCCGGCTGGTGCAGCCGCGCCGCCAGCAGGTTGCCCTGGTTGCCGTTCGGGGTGGTGCCCCGGATCAGGTCGGAGATCTGGTACGGCGGCAGCCCCCGCTCCTCCAGATAGGCCAGGTAGTCGGGGTGGTCGACCGGGTTGTGCCAGCCGGGCAGGTCGGGCCCGTCGAAACCGTACGACGCGGCGTTCCTGCTGGTGCCGCCGTGCCACTTGCCGATCAGCCCGAGGTTGTAGCCGCGCTCCTTCAGCGCCTCGGGGAAGGTAAAGGCGTCCTGACGCAGGTCCTCCAGATAACCGACGTTGCGCTCGTAGTTCGCCAGCAGCCGGTGCCGGAACGGGGCCTGCCCGGTGAGCAGGCTGGCCCGCGCCGGCGTGCAGATGGCCGTGGGCGTGTAGAACCGGTCGAACCGCGTCCCGGAGGCGGCCAGCCTGTCGAGGTTGGGCGTGGCCACGTGCGGGTTGCCGTAGCAGCCCAGGGTGTCGACGCGGTGCTGGTCGGTCATCAGGAACAGCAGGTTCACTTGGTGAAAGCCTTCGTGTAGAGGTCGCCGGTGTAGTACGTCGCGGGGTCGGGCCTGGACTTGAGCTGGCCGGTGCTGACGAAGAAGTCGCCCAGGCTGTTGAGCCACGTGGCCACGGTGCCGTCCTTGGTCTTGGCGACCAGATCCTCGGTGGTCATCACCTGGACGTTGGCCGCGTCCGCCTTGACCTTGGCCGCGTCCAGCTTGAGCAGGGACGCCGCCTCCGTGATCGACTCCTCGGGGTGCGCGGCCCGCCAGTCGTTGGCCTCCTGCAGCACCTTGATCACCTTGTCGGTGAGCCCGGCGTCGACCTGGGTGCCGCCGACGAAGGCGGTCGGGAACGAGTTCTCCGGCCACTGCCTGGTGCTGGCCAGCTCGGTCAGGTCCGGCACCTTCTGCTTGATGTTGTCGATCAGCGGGTACCAGATGCCGGCCCCGTCGATCTGCCCGGCGACGAAGGCCGAGACGACCGTGGCCGGGTCCATGGGCACCTTCTCGATGTCCGTGGCGCTCATGCCGGCCTTCTGCAGCGCCAGGTTGAGCACCATGTCACCGGACGTGCCCTCCGGCACGCCGACCTTCTTGCCCTTCAGGTCCTGGATGCTCTTGACGCCGGGCCGGCCGATGACGCGGTCGGCGTAGGCGAGCGTGTTGATCGCGACGACCTTGGCCTTGCCCGTGGCGGGCAGCCACATCGCCCCCGGGCCGATGTAGCCGAAGTCGAGGTCGCCGGCGCCGAGCGCCTGGATCTGCAGCGGCCCGTTCGTGAAGACCTTGATCTCGGGGGTGAGACCCTGCTTCTCCCACAGGCCCTGCTTCTGGGCGATCGCGAGCAGGCTCGCGCCGTTGTAGTCGCTGATGTAGCCGAACCGGACCGTGGAGCCGTCGTCGGAGCAGGCGGTCACGGACAGTGCGAGCAGGCTCACCGCCGTGGCGGCCGTCAGGGCGCGGCGAAGGATACGCATGGCGGATCAGTCCTTTCTGGAGGGGTTCGCTAGGCCGCGGGTACGGCCGGAGCCTGGTGGTAGACGGCGTGCCAGACCTCGTTGCGGATGCGTCCGAACTCGGGCGACAACCGCATCTCCTCGGTCCTCGGGTAGGGCAGGTCCACGTCGATGACCTTGTGCAGGCGGCCTGGCCTGGCCGCCATCACGATCACGCGCCGGGCGAGGTAGACGGCCTCGTCCACGTCGTGCGTGATGAACATGACCGTGCGCTGCTCCTGGCTCCACGTGTCGAGGAGCTGGTCCTGGAGCTGCACCCGGGTCAGCGCGTCGAGCGCGCCGAACGGCTCGTCCATGAGCAGCACCTGCGGGTCGACCGCGTACGCGCGGGCGATGGCGCAGCGCTGCTTCATGCCGCCGGAGAGCGTCTTGGGCAGCGCGTCGGCGAAGTCGGCCAGCCCGACCAGCTCGATCGCCCGCCCGGCCCGCCGCCGGCGCTCCTCGGCGGGCAGGTTCATCAGCCTGAGCCCGAACTCGACGTTCTTGCGCACGCTCAGCCAGGGGAACAGCGCGTACTGCTGGAAGATCACGCCGCGGTCGGGGCCGGGGCCGCCGACCGGCGCGCCGTCCACCAGCACCGCGCCCGAGGTGGGTTCGACCAGGCCGGCGGCCATGCTCAGCAGCGTGCTCTTGCCGCAGCCGGAGGGGCCCACGACGGTGACGAACTCGCGGTCGGCGATGTCCAGCGACACGTGGTCGAGCGCGGTGAAGGTGCCCTCCTTCATCGGATAGGTCTTGACGACGTCCCTGAACGAGATCTTGGCGTTCAACGGCGCTCCTGCCAGTTGGTGAGGCGGCGCTCGGCGAGCAGCAGCAGGCGGTCCATCAGCAGGCCGAGCACGCCGATGGCGATCAGGCCCACGAAGATGGTGGACAGGTCGTAGTAGAGCTGGGCCTGCTGCATCCGGAAGCCCAGCCCCTCCTGGGCGGCGATCAGCTCGGCGGCGACCAGCGTGCCCCAGGCCGAGCCGAGCCCGACCCGCATGCCGACCAGGATGAACGGCGTCGAGGCGGGCACCACGACCTTGAGGAAGATGGTGCGGTCGGAGGCCCCCAGCACGCGGGCGGCGTTGATCAGCGTCCGGTCCACGTCCACGACGCCCTGGAAGGTGGACACGACGCTGGACAGGAACGACGCCAGGAAGATCACGAAGACCTTCGGCACCTCGCCGATGCCCAGGAGCACGATGGCCAGCGGGATGATCGCCAGCGGCGGGATGGTGCGGAAGAACTGCACGTACGGCTCCAGCAGGCCGCGCGCGGTGGCGTACCAGCCCATCAGGAAGCCGACCGGGATGGCCAGCAGCGTGCCGAGCAGGAAGCCGATCAGCACCCGGCGCAGGCTGGCCAGCGTGTCCGTCAGCAGGGTCCCGTCGGCGATCAGCTCGCCCGCCTTGGCCGCCACTTCGAGCGGTCCCGGCAGGCCCTGCACGCCGATCGTGGCCAGCAGGGTCCACACGGCCAGGCCGATGACGACGGCGACCAGGTTGAGTGCGATGGCGCGTCGCGAGCGCCTGGGGCCGCGCCGGGCGGTCCGCGCCGCCGGCGATTTGCCCAGCGCGGTGAGCTGGGTCATCGAAGCTCCTTGTCGGGGGTCGGGTCCTGCGCGAGATCCGGGCCGGCCGGATAGCGGGAGAGCAGGGGGGATTCGTGCAGCACCAGGGCGATGCCGCCGAGGGCGCCCGCGACCTCGCCGAGCGTGGCGCGGCGCAGGCTCACCCGGTGCCGGGAGACCGGCATGACGTGGTCGTGCAGGGCCCGCTCGATCGGCCCGGCCAGCGCTGCGCCGGTCTCGGCGAGCTCGCCGCCGATCACGATGACGCTGGGCCCGATGGCGTTGCACAGGGCCGCGAGCACCTCGCCGATCCTGGTTCCGACGCCGTCCAGCAGGGTGAGCGCGGTCGGCTCGCCCGCCCGGACCGCCTTGACCAGTTCGGGCACGTCCGCGGCCCGGCCGCCGGCGGCGCGGAAGGCGTCCAGCACGGCTCTGATCGAGGCGACGGTCTCCAGGCAGCCGGTGCCGCCGCAGTCGCAGCGCGCGCCGCCGGGCTCGACCGTGATGTGGCCGAACTCGCCGGACAGCCCGTACGCGCCGCGGTGCAGCGAGCCGCCCACCACGAGGCCGCCGCCGACGCCGTGGGACAGGCGCAGGTACAGGACGTCCTGGCCGCCGGCGGCGGCGCCCCAGATGGACTCGCCCAGCGCGGCCAGCCGGGTGTTGTTGTCCAGCAGCACCGGCACGCCGAACCGCTCGCGCAGCAGCATCTGTGCGGGATGCGGCGCGACGCCGCCGTCCGGTTCCGTGCCGGGGTGCGCGGCGTCGTACGCGGCCCGCGAGCCGACCACGCCCACCACGCCGACGCCGATCGCGTCGAGCGCGCCCAGCCGCAGCGCGCCCGCGCCGGTGCCGGTGAGCGAGCCGACGAGCCGCGCGGCCAGCTCGACCCGCTGCTCCCACGGCAGGTCGGCGTCGTGCGGCTCGCTGGCCGAGCCGACGACCTCGTGCGCCAGGTTGACGGCGGCGACGTGCAGCGCGCGGCGCGCGAAGTCGATGCCGATCGCCTGGCCGGCGTCGGGGTTGAGGGTCAGCGTCTCGGCGGGCCGGCCCCGGCCGCGCGGGGCTTCCTGCGGCGTGGCGGTGACCACCGCGCCGCCGGCGACGAGCGCGGCGAGGATGTCGTAGAGGGTCGTACGGGACAGCCCGCACCGTTTGCCCAGCTCGCCCCGGCTGAGCGGACCGTGCTTGCGCAGCAGCCCCAGCACGAGCTCTTCGTGCCCACGCCGGAGTTGTGACAGGGGGCCACGGGGTTGTGACATGACGGAGAGTCTGCCTACGCCCGGTGTTTTTCGTCAATAACCCGGAAAAAAACGTACCCGTCCTGACATCAGGGCTGTGAGCTGCGACGATACCTCTGTGGGCGGTTCCGCGCGACTCGTAACGTTCCCGTAACGGGACAGGTCCGCCGGGACGCCGCGCGGGCCGGGGGAGCGGGGGCGCAGCCGCTCGCGGCGATCTCATTGACTTTTGTTTGGATGATCCCCAAATTAAGGGGGTCGCGTGCCGTCCGAGCCCACCCCCTGGAAGGCGACCATGAGGCGCTTGCTCTCGGTGCTCCTGGCCCTGCTCCTGACCTGCGCGGCCCTCGTCGCGCCCGCACGGGCCGGCGCCGCGCCCGAGGTCACCTACGACCGCTACTCCCTGACGGTGGACGGCCGCAGGATCGTCCTGCAGTCGGCCGAGTTCCACTACTTCCGGCTGCCCAGCCAGGAGCTGTGGCGGGACGTGATGGAGAAGTTCAGGGCGGCCGGGTTCAACGCCGTCTCGCTCTACTTCTCGTGGGCCTACCACTCCCCGTCGCCCGGCGTGTACGACTTCACCGGCGTGCGTGACGTGGACCGGCTGCTGCGCACCGCCCGCGAGGCCGGGCTGTACGTGATCGCGCGGCCGGGGCCGTACATCAACGCCGAGAGCACCGGCGGCGGCTTCCCCGCCTGGCTGAAGACCGTGCCGGGCCGGGCCCGCAGCAGCGAGCCCGGCTACCAGGCCGCCTACCGCGAGTGGCTGCACCGGATCAACCCGATCCTCGCCCGCCACCAGGTCACGAACGGCGGCCCGGTGATCCTCTACAACGCCGAGAACGAGTACCAGGTCAACACCGACGCCGCGTACATGCAGGACATCCAGCACCAGGCCAGAGCGGACGGCATCGTCGTGCCGATCACCACCAACGACTGCTGCGACGCCGGGAGCTGGAGCTCGACCTGGGCGAGCGGGCCCGGCGCGGTGCAGATCCCGGGCGTGGACGACTACCCGCAGTCGTTCGAGTGCGCGACCCCGGACCTGTGGGGCCCCTGGGGCGAGGGCCTGACCGAGAAGCTGCGCGACGACATCCCCGTCTTCGCCGCCGAGTACCAGGCCGGGGCCATCGACCTGAACAACGCCGGTTACGACAGGTGCCGCGAGCTGACCGGCCCCGCCTTCATGAAGTTCTTCTACAAGAACAACCTCATGCAGACCGGCGCCACGATGTTCTCGTACTACATGGGGTACGGCGGCACGAACTGGGGCTGGCTGGCCCAGCCCAACGACGTCTACACCTCCTACGACTACGGCGCCGCGATCACCGAGGCCAGGCGGCTGACGCTCAAGTACGACGAGTTCAAGCGCCAGGGCTACTTCCTGGAGGCGGTCACCCCGCTCGCCAAGACCGACGCCGTCGCCTCGCCCGCCGTCCCGGACGCCGCCGCCCTGACCACCGTCGCCCGCGCGAACCCCGACACCGGCACCCAGTTCGTCCTGCTCCGGCACACCGACCGGGCCGCGACCGGCACCGACACGGCCACCCTCGACTGGGCCGCGCCCGACGGGCGGTACCAGCTCCCCGCGCAGGTCAAGGGGCGGGACGCGCACGTGCTGGTGGCCGGGTACGACCTGGGCGGGCAGCGGCTGGCCGTGTCCACCTCCGAGATCCTCACCCACGCCGCCATCGGCGGACGCGACGTCGCGGTCCTGTACGGCACCGCCGGCTCGCCCGGGGCGACGGTCCTGCGCTACTCCTCCGAGCCGGTGGTCAGGGTGCTCGAAGGTTCGGTGCTCGCCTCCTACGGCGGCGGCGACCTGCGGCTCGACTACACGCACGAAGGGCTGGCGCGCGTGCTCGTCACGGGCGGCGGGCGGCGGCCGTCGCTGCTGCTGATCGGCACGGACGAGGAGGCGGCGCGCTTCTGGCGGGCCTCGACGGCGGCGGGCCCGGTGCTGGTGCGCGGCACGGAACTGGTCCGCTCGGCCGAGTCGCGGGGCGACGTCGTGCGCCTGGCGGCCGACACGGTCGCCGGGCAGGTGGAGGTGTTCGCGCCCCCGTCGGCCCGGCGGGTCGAACTCGGCCGCAGCACCGGCCAGAACGCCAAGCCGGCCACCATGCCCGCGGCCGGGCAGGGCGCCGGGCCGAGCGCCGAGCCGAGCGCCGGGCAGGGTTCTGGCCAGGGTGTCGGGCAGGGTGTCGGGCAAGGTGCGGGGCAGGGTGCCGGGCAAGCCGTCGGGGGGAGCGTCGGGCAG